>JANXQL010000133.1 GCA_025356815.1 Pseudomonadota bacterium | reverse complement strand
CGCGGCCGCGGTATGCCTGGTCGTCGCGACCACCGTGCTGTCGACGACGTTCCTGCTGCCGGGCCGCCGCGGCGGACGCGCCGACGACTAGCGGGCCTGCCGGCGTCGGTGACGCCGGCAGCGAGGATGGTGGGCCCGCTGGGACTCGAACCCAGAACCAAGGGATTCACTCTGCCCCACGATTTCCCGCGGGAGTGGACTATCTCTTCACCCTCGCCGCGCAGGGCGCGACGGTCGGGTGCGGGACGCTCTAGCCTGTCATCAAGGGCTCTCGGGCACCGGCCCAGCCCCCAGGTAGTCTCTGCACCTTCCGGCGGTGTACCGCCGGCTTGGCTCAGGGTTGCCAGCGGACGCCTGGCGGCGCCGGTGAGGGTTCCCTGAATTCATCCCGTCCACTTCGTGGGTTACCCCACGAAGGCACCATTCCGACCCGGTCGGATCGATGAGTCCCCTGCTCTAACCATTGAGCTACAGGCCCGGACACCAGTCTAGCAAGGGCGCAGGCCGCGCGCCCGGGGCCCCTGCCCGGGGCGGCCGACGGGCGGGTACACTCGCCGGATGATCGCCATTGCCCTCCTCATCGGCCCCGTCGCCGGACTCGTCGGCTTCCTCCTCGGCCGCCAGCTGCAGGCGGCACGCGACCGCGAGCTCGCCCTGGGCGAGGCGCGCGAGCGCAGCGCCGCCGAATCCGCCGCCGCCGCGAGCCGCGCCCGCCAGGAGTCCGCCGAGACCGCCCTCGCCGCGCGCGAGCGCGAGTTGACCGAACTGCGCCAGGAGCACCGCGTGCTGGGCGAGTCCCGCCGGGAGCTCGCCACGCGTCTGGAGACGCAGGAAAAGGCGCTCGCCGACCAGCGGGCGCTGCTGGACACCGCCCAGGCGCGGCTCACCGACACCTTCAAGGCGCTCGCCACGGACACGCTCAAGGCCAACAACCAGCAGTTCATTGACCTGGCGCGGATCCAGTTCGAGTCGCTGCAGCAGGGCGCGAAGGGGGACCTCGAGAAGCGCCAGCAGTCGATCGCCGAGCTCGTCGCGCCGGTGCGCGAGTCGCTGGACAAGGTACTGGGGCAGATCGGCGCGATCGAGAAGGACCGGGCGGGCGCCTATGGCGCGCTGCTGACGCAGGTCGAATCACTGGCTGCCGGGCAGCAGGATCTCAAGCGCGAGACCGGCAACCTGGTCGGCGCCCTGCGCCGCCCGAACGTCCGTGGCCGCTGGGGCGAGCTGCAGCTGCGGCGAGTCGTCGAACTCGCAGGCATGCTCGAACACGTCGACTTCGACGAGCAGGCGCACATGGTTGCGGAGGACGGCGCGCTGCGGCCGGACCTCGTGGTCCGACTGCCGGGCGGGCGCAGCCTTGTGATCGACGCGAAGGCGCCGCTGCAGGCCTACCTCGATGCGCTGGAGGCGACCGACGACACGATCCGCGCCGCAAAGCTCGCCGATCACGCCCGGCAGATCCGCGATCACATCACCAAGCTCTCCGGCAAGGCGTACTGGGCACAGCTCGATACGCCGGAGTTCGTCGTGCTGTTCATCCCCGGCGAGTCGTTCTACAGCGCGGCGCTGGAGCAGGACCCGTCGCTGATCGAGATCGGCATCCATCAGAAGGTCATCCTCGCCACGCCGACGACGCTGATCGCCCTGCTGCGCACGGTCGCCTACGGCTGGCGCCAGGAGGCGCTCGCCGACGACGCCCGCCACATCGCGGCCCTCGGCAAGGACCTCTATGACCGCCTGCAGAAGATGGCCGAGCACTGGGTCAGGATGGGCAAGGGCCTGTCCGGCGCGCTGACCGCGTACAACGAGGCGGTCGGCTCGCTCGAAACCCGGCTGATGCCGGCGGCGCGCAAGTTCCGGGACCTCAAGGTAGGCGCCGAGGGCGACGATATCCGCGAGATCGGCACGATCGAGACGCTGCCGCGGCCCATCCAGGCCGAGGACCTGCAGCTACCCATGCTCCCGCCCGAAGACACGCACTGAGCTACCATCGCCGCATCGTCGTCCGTAGTGACGATCCGGGGTCCCCGCCCGCCTTCCGGAGTACCTGATGCTGATCCGCCGCCTGCTCGCGATCACTCTCGCGCTTGCGCCCCTCGCCGCGCAGGCCGAGCCGCCGGCGCGCACGCCGATCCGCCATCTCGTCGTCGTCGTCGGCGAGAATGTCACCTTCGATGCGTTGTTCGCAACCTATCGGCCGCCCAACGGCCAGACGGTCCGGAACCTGCTCAGCGAGGGGCTGGTGCGCGCCGACGGCTCGCCGGGTCCTGCCTACGCCCGCGCGTTGCAGCATCGGCAGCACAACCGCGATGGCCAGTGGACGCTCGACCTCGCCCGTGGCGCGCCGTACGCGCGCCTGCCGCAGCCCAGCCTTGCCGGCGTGTTCAATGCAAAGACGCTCGAAGCGCTGGACCCGGATCCCGATCCGCGATTCGCCTCGATGTATGCCCGCGGCCCGTTCCAGATCACGCGGCACGCGGCCTACGGGACCGACTTCGGGCTCGAGACCGGCGATCCGGTGCATCGCTTCTTCCAGATGTGGCAGCAGAACGGCGGCTCGAACGCGGACCTCGGCCGCTACACCTGGGTCGCGACAACGGTCGGCCGCGGCCCCGACACGCCAGGCATCACGCCCGAGCACATCGGCCAGGGCGCCGAACTGATGGGCTTCCTCAACATGGCGGCCGGCGACGCACCGATATTCCGGGCGCTCGCCGAGCGCTATGCGCTCAGCGACAACTACCACCAGTCGATCCAGGGCGGCACGACCGCGAACTTCCTCGCGCTCGCAACCGGTGACGTCGCGCGCTACGAGCTGGAAGCCCGGCCGGCGACGCCGCCGCTCAAGCAGATCGAGGACCCGACGCCCCAGGCCGGCACCGAGAATTTCTATACTCGCGACGGCGGGCACGGCGGGGCGTACGCGCGCTGCGACAATGCGACCGCGCCGGGCGTGGCGGCCATCCACCGCCACCTCAAGCGCCTCAAGCGCGACGCGAACTGCGCGCCGGGCACGTACTACCTGCTCAACAACCAGGAGCCGCCGTTCCTGCCCGACGGCACGGCCGACACCGCGCGCCCCGACCATCTGGTCTACCCACCGCAGACGATTCCCGAGATCGGCACCGCGCTCACCACGGGCGGCATTCGCTGGGCCTGGTATACCGGTGGCCGGGACGGCACGGACCTGACCGACGACCCCCTGTACGCGGGCTCCGCACGCCTCGCGCGCGAGCGCCTGGCGGGTGCCGACGACGCGAGGCTCGCCGTCGCGACGGCGACGATCGCGCGCGAGATGATCTACAACAACAGCGGCGACCCGCTGGTGTCGTTCCCGCGGGTGATCCACGGGCCGGACCGCTCGAAGCTCCAGAACCTCGACGCGCTGCATGCCGCGATCGCCGACGGCTCGCTGCCCTCGGTGTCGTTCGTGGTGCCCAAGAACATCGACAGCGGCCACCCGGGCTACTCGGTCAGCGCGCGCTACGAGGCGTTCGTGCAGGACCTCGTTGCCCGGTTCGAAGCCAACCCCACGCTGTTCGCCTCGACGGCGCTGGTGATCACCACCGATGAGGGCGGCGGTTACTTCGACAGTGGCTGGATCCAGACACTGGACTTCTTCGGCGATGGCCCGCGGATTCCACTCCTGGTCGTATCGCCGTACGCCCGTCGCGGCCACGTCGATCATGTCTACCAAGATCACGCCTCGGTGCTGAAGTTCATCGAGTACAACTGGAACCTGCCGCCGCTGTCGGCGCGCAGTCGTGACCGGCTGCCGAACCCGCGCCCGGGCAAGGATCCATACCGGCCGGCCAACCCACCGGCGGTCGGGGATCTGACCTCGATGTTCGACTTCGGGGGCGCGCAGCGCGCGCGCTGAACGCTACTTCGTCAGGCGCCGGTAGGCGAGCCGCGAGGCGATCGTGACGCCCGCCAGACCGTAGGTCACCAGCACCAGCACGCTCAGCCACGGCCACGGCATCGGATCCCCGAGCGCCAGCCCACGCGCGAGCGAGGCGCCGTGCGCGAGCGGCAGGCACCAGGCGACCGTCTGCAGTGCCGCTGGCAGGTTGTGCAGCGGGAAGAACACGCCCGACAGGAAGGACATCGGCGTCAGCGCGAGCGTGAAATAGTAGGTGAAGAAATCATAGCTGCGTGCGAGCGTCGTCATGACCAGCGCCACACCCGCGAAGCACAGGCCCAGCAGCAGCAGCACCGGCAGCACCGTCAGCGGCGCGAAGCCATGCACGAGCCTCAGGCCGTACATGATCAGCAAGATCGCGCTGCCCGACAGCACCGCCTTGATCGCGGCCCACACCCACTCGCCAAGCACGACGTCGGTGACGGTCATCGGCGCGTGCAGCACACCCTCCCAGGTGCGCTGGACCTTCAGCCGCGAGAAGCCCGAGTACAGCGCCTCGGCGGTCGCGCTGTTGAGCGTCGAGTAGCAGAGCATGCCGCCGGCGAGGAAGGTGATGTACGGCCGGCCGTCCACCGTGCCGACCAGCGCGCCGAGTCCGAAGCCGAGACCGACGAGATAGATCAGCGGATCGGCCAGATTCGCGACCAGCGACGGGATCAGCAGCTTCCGCCAGACCAGGAAGTTGCGCTCGACGAAGTACAGGAACCGTCGGTTCATCGTGATCAGTCCCTGATGTCGCGGCCGGTCAGCTTGATGAACACGTCCTCGAGGTTCGCGGCGCGACGCAGCACGCGCAGTTCCGGTGCCTGCCCGAGTCGCTCGAGCAGCGGCGCCGGATCGTGCATGTAGCAGAACGCGGTCTCGCCGGTCAGTTCCAGCCGCTCGACGACCGGGCGCGCATGGCTTTGCGCCCACTCGCGCACGCCCTCGCCATAGACCTCCACCACCACCGGCTCGATCAGCCGCGCGATCAGGCCGTGCGGCGTGTCCTCGGCGATGATCGCGCCGCTGTCCATCACGCACAGCCGGTCGCAAAGACGCTCGGCTTCATCCATGAAGTGCGTCGTCAGGATCAGCGTCTTGCCGCCGGCGACCAGCCGCTTGAGCCCGTCCCAGATCAGGTGTCGCGCCTGTGGGTCGAGTCCCGTGGTCGGCTCGTCCAGGAACAGGATGTCCGGGTCGTTCACCAGTGCGCGCGCAAGCGTGAGTCGTCGCTTCATGCCACCCGACAGCGCGTCGATGCGCGAGGCGCCGCGATCGGTGAGTCCCGCGAACTCCAGCAGCGCCGGCACCCGCGCGCGCGCGTCGCGCGCGGCGATGTCGAAGTAGCGCGCGTACATGACCAGGTTCTCGGTGACGGTGAAGTCCGGGTCGAGGTTGTCGAACTGCGGGACGACGCCAACACGATAGCGCGCCAGACGTGCCGACGCGGGCACCGGCAGTCCACCGAGTTCGAGCGTGCCGCCGTCGGGGTTCGTCAGCCCCAGGCAGCAACGCAGGGTGGTGGTCTTGCCGGCGCCGTTGGGTCCGAGGATGCCGAAGCACTCGCCGGCGTGCACCGCGAACGACAGGTTGTCGACCACCGCCCTGCCGCCGTACAGCTTGCGCAGCCCACGGACGTCCAGCACGGCCGCGCCGCTCATACCAGCACCCGCTCGATGCCCCCGGCGTTGGCGGCGGCGACGTAGGCCGCCATCCAGTCGGCGCCCAGCCGGTGGCGGGCGATCTCGACCACTATGTAGTCGGCATCGAGCGCCGCATCGTCGTTGTAGCGCTGCAGGCCCTGCAGACAGGACGGGCACGAGGTCAGCACCTTCACCTTGGCCGCAGCGTCGCTGCCGCGCAGCAGCTTCGCGGCCTTCTCGAGCTCCTCCTGCTTGCGAAACCGCACCTGCGTCGCGACATCCGGGCGGGTGACGGCGAAGGTGCCGGACTCGCCGCAACAGCGCGCGTTGTTGGCAATCTGGCCGTTGAGGTCAGAATTCATCAGCAGGTTCACGACCTGCAGCGGGTCATGCTCCTTCATCGGCGAGTGGCAGGGGTCGTGGTACATGTAGCGGGTACCGGTCACACCCTCGAGCCGTACGCCCTTCTCGAGCAGGTACTCGTGGATGTCGATCAGCCGGCAGCCGGGGAAGATCTTGTCGAACTCGTAGCCGGAGAGCTGGTCGTAGCAAGTGCCGCAGCTGACGACGACCGTGCGGATATCGAGGTAGTTGAGCGTGTTGGCCACGCGGTGGAACAGCACGCGGTTGTCGGTGATGATCTTGTCGGCCTTGTCGAACTCGCCGCTGCCGCGCTGCGGGTAGCCACAGCACAGGTAGCCCGGCGGCAGGACGGTCTGCACGCCGACGTCCCACAGCATCGCCTGGGTGGCGAGCCCCACTTGGGAGAACAGCCGCTCCGAGCCGCAGCCCGGGAAGTAGAACACCGCCTCGCTGTCGGTGCTGGTGCGCGCCGGGTCGCGGATGATCGGCACGTAGTCGCGATCCTCGATGTCCAGCAGCGCGCGGGCCGTCTTCCTGGGCAGCCCACCGGGCATGCGCTTGTTGATGAAATGCACGACCTGCTCGTGCATCGGCGCGCGTCCCGTGGTCGCAGGTGGCGCCGCGGTCTGGGCGCGCGCGGCGCGCGCGAACAGGCCGTACGCGAGCCGCTGCGCCTTGTAGCCCAGTCCCACGACCACCGCGCGCGCGAGCTTGATCGTCGCCGGGTTGGTGGCCCCGAGGAACAGCGCGGCCGCCGCCGCGGCCGGCCGGAAGCGCTGCTTGCCCATGCGCCTGAGCAGGTCGCGCATCGCCATCGAGACGTCGCCGAAGTCGATGTCCACCGGGCAGGGCTTGGCGCACTTGTGGCAAACCGTGCAGTGGTCGGCGACGTCGGAGAACTCGTCCCAGTGCCGGATCGACACGCCGCGGCGGGTTTGCTCCTCGTACAGGAACGCCTCGATCAGCAGCGACGTCGCGAGGATCTTGTTGCGCGGCGAGTAGAGCAGGTTGGCGCGCGGCACGTGCGTGGCGCACACCGGCTTGCACTTGCCGCAGCGCAGACAGTCCTTGATCGCGCCGGAAATCGAACTGATGTCCGACTGCTGCATGATCAGCGATTCGTGACCGAGCAGGTTGAAGCTCGGCGTATAGGCGCGGCCGAGGTCGCCGCCGGGCAGTAGCTTGCCGGCGTTGAAGTGACCGTCGCCGTCGACGCGCGCCTTGTAGTCGCGGAACGCCTGCGTCTCCTCGTCGGTGAGGAACTCCAGCTTGGTGATGCCGATGCCGTGCTCACCGGAGATCACGCCACCGAGCTGCCGTGCGATGCGCATGATGCGCGCGACGGCGGCGTTCGCCTCCTGCAGCATCGCGTAGTCGTCGGAGTTCACCGGCAGGTTGGTGTGCACGTTGCCATCACCCGCATGCATGTGCAGCGCGATGAACACGCGGCTCTTGAGAACGCGCTTGTGGATCGCCTCGCAGGCCGCCATCGCCTGCGCAAGCGGGCCTGCGAACAGCTCGGCGAGCGGGGCGCGGATCTCGGTCTTCCAGGACAGGCGGATCGTGTGTTGCTGCACGAGCTCGAACAGCGTCAGCGCGGGGCGCGCCGCGATCTCCCGGCCGATGCGGGAATCGAGCGCGCCGTAGCCATGATGCTGCAGACCCGCACGCACCTCGACGACCGGCCTGTCCAGTGCGCCGAGCACGAACTGCCAGCGGGCGCGGACCTGCTCCAGCAACGCACGCGCCTGCTCGACCCGGTCGCCGATGATCTCGTCGCGCGCCAGCGGCTCCAGAGCCGCGTCATCGGTCTTGCCCACCGGCACGTCGCCTGCGAGGAAGGTCGCGAGTTCGTCGGCGAGGCGCAGCTTGTTGCGCGCCGACAGCTCGATGTTCAGGTGCTCGATGGCGTCGGTGTACTCCCCCATGCGCGGCAGGGGGATGACGACGTCTTCGTTGATCTTGAAGGCGTTGGTGTGACGGGCGATCGCTGCGGTGCGGGCCCGGTCCAGCCAGAACTTGCGGCGCGCCTCGGGGTTCACTGCCACGAACCCTTCGCCGCTGCGGGCGTTGGCGATCCGCACGACCTGCGAGGCGGCGACGGCGACCGCGTCGGCAGACTCGCCGACGATGTCGCCGAACAGGGCCATCTTCGGCGAACCGCCGCGCTTGGACTTGGTGACGTAGCCGACCGCCTTGAGGTAGCGGTCGTCGAGGTGCTCGAGGCCCGCGAGCGCGACGCCCGCGGCCTTGCCCTCCCGCTCCAGGTACGAGGTTATCTCGACGATGGCGGGCACCGCCTCGCGGGCCTGCCCAAAGAACTCGAGGCAAACCGTGCGCACGTGCGGCGGCATGCGGTGCAGCACCCAGCGGGCGGAGGTGACGATGCCGTCGGTGCCCTCCTTCTGTACGGCCGGCAGGCCGCCGAGAAACTTGTCGGTCGCGTCCTTGCCCAGACCTGCCTTGCGAAATGCCGCGCCAGGGATCACCAGGCGCTCGGTGCGCAGCACGCGGGCGCCTTGCGGGGAGGTGCCGCCGTCCTTCCAGACCAACTCGAACTCGGCCTGCTGCGCCGCGTGGATCTTGCCGAGGTTGTGCCCGACGCGAGTCACCTCGAGCCAGTTGCCGCCGGGATCGACCATCCGCCACCAGACGAGGTTGTCGACGGCCGTGCCCCACAGCACCGCCTTCTTGCCGCCGGCGTTGACCGCGATATTGCCACCGATGCAGGACGCATCGGCCGAGGTCGGGTCGACCGCGAAAACAAGGCCGGCCGCTTCTGCCGCCTCGCCGACGCGCTTGGTGACGACCCCGGCGCCGCTGAGGATGGTCGCCACGGGCACGGCGACGCCGGGCAGGGCGAGGCGTTCGACCTCACCGAGCTGCTCGAGCTTCTCGGTGTTGATCACCGCCGACAGCGGCGTCAGCGGCACGGCACCGCCGGTGTAACCGGTGCCGCCGCCGCGCGGGATGATCGTCAGCCCAAGCTCGACGCAGGCCCGCACCAGCCCGGGCACCTCGTCTTCGTGGTCCGGCGAGAGCACGAGGAAGGGATACTCGACGCGCCAGTCCGTGGCGTCGGTGACATGCGAGACGCGCGCGAACGCGTCGCAGCGGATATTGTCGGCGCGCGTATGCCGACCAAGCACGCGGCGCGCATGCCGGCGCAGCCGCACGGTCGCCTCGAACGAGCCGGCAAAGCGCTCGACCGCGGCGCGCGCGAGCGCCAGCAGGGAGCCGACCTTCGACGCCGGACCCCGGTCCGCGTCCGAGCGTCGCCGGTCGATCTCGCCGAGCCGGTGGTGGAGCGCATCGATCAGCAGCGCACGGCGGCGCGGATTGTCGAGCAGGTCGTCCTCGAGATAGGGGTTCCTGACGACGACCCAGATGTCCCCGAGCACCTCGTAGAGCATCCGCGCCGAGCGGCCGGTGCGGCGCTCGGCGCGC
The DNA here is from genome assembly GCA_025356815.1 of Pseudomonadota bacterium. Lineage (GTDB taxonomy): Bacteria > Pseudomonadota > Gammaproteobacteria > Steroidobacterales > Steroidobacteraceae > CAIKZZ01. Next base: position 10,913 of record JANXQL010000133.1, on the reverse strand, counting down.
AGCTCGCCCACCAAACGCCAGCCGGCGGGACCCAGCAGCCGTTCGATGATCTCGCGGTCGGAGTACGAGGTGTAGTTGTAGGGAATTTCGCGCAGTCGCGGCGCGACTGCCCGCGGCGGGCCCGCGGTGTCGGGTCTCGCCGGCAGCCCGGTCGGCGGAGGTGGATTCAGCATCTTTGGAGTCGCGTCGCGGAGCCAGTGCCGCAAGGTAGCCCATGCGAGCCGCCGCGGAAAGGCCCGTTCTCAGGCCGACGGCGCGAGTTCCGATTCGGGCGCGGCGCCGGGCGAGGGATCGGCCGGCGGCGGCAGTCTAAGGGGTGCCGCGCCACGCATCCCGCCGCTCATCCACAGCAGCATCCCACGCAGCCAGGCCAGTCCGCGCGGCAGCCCGAGGTACACCACCGGCGTCAGGAACAGCGTCAGCAGCTGACTGAGCAGCAGGCCGCCGACGACCGCCAGCCCCAGCGACTGGCGCGGACCTGCGGTGGCGCCGATTTTCAGGGCGATCGGCAGCGTGCCCAGCAGCGCCGCACAGGTCGTCATCATGATCGGACGAAACCGAACCAGGCATGCCTCGCGGATCGCCTCGAGCGCGGTCTTGCCACGCACCCGTTCCGCCTCGATCGCAAAATCGATCATCATGATCGCGTTCTTCTTGACGATGCCGATCAGCATGATCACGCCGACCATCGCGTACAGGTCTAGCTCGCGACCGAAGACCACGAGCGTCAACAGGGCGCCCAGTCCCGCCGCCGGCAATCCCGACAGAATCGTCAACGGATGCACGTAGCTCTCATACAGCACGCCCAGCACGACGTAGATCACGAACACCGCGAACAGCAGCAGCAGCGCCATGCCGCTGGTCGAGTCCTGGAACGCCTGCGCGGTACCCTGGAACGAGCCGGTGGTCGAGGCCGGCAGCTCCAGCTTGCGGGTCGCCGCCTGGATGCGGCTCATCGCCTGCGACAGCGACAGGCCCGGCGCAAGGTTGAACGAGACCGTCACCGACGGCACCTGTCCGAGGTGGGTGACGAACAGCGGCGCTGCACCTCGCGCGTCACGCGTGACCTCCGCGAGCGGCACCAGCGCGCCGGCGTCGGAACGCACGTACAGGCTAGCCAGTGCCGCGGGCGACGCACGGTACTCGGGCGCGACCTCCATGACGACCCAGTACTGGTTGGTCGAGGTGTAGATCGTGCCGACCTGACGCTGACCGTAGGCGCTGTACAGCGCGTTCTCGATCTGGCGCGCGCTGACGCCGAGCGCGGCGGCGCGGGCCCGATCGATCTCCAGCACGACGCGGGTCTGGTTCAGCTGCAGGTCGCTGGTGACGTCCTGCAGGCCGGGCAGGGCCCTGAGCGCGGCCTCGACCTTCGGTGCCCAGTGATACAACGTCGAGACATCGGCGTCCTGCAGCGTGTACTGGTACAGGCTCTTGGAGATCAACGAGCCGAGACGGATGGTCGGCGGCGACTGCAGATAGGCGCGAATGCCGGGCACGCTCGTCGTCGCCGGCCGCAGCTGATTGAGGATCTGGTCGGCGGACGGTCGCTCGCCGACGGGCTTCAGGCGCACGATCAGGCGGCCCTGGTTCAGGGTCTGGCTCGAGCCGCCGAGGCCCAGCACCGCGACCACGCCGTCGACGTAGGGGTTCTTGGCGATCAGGGCGGCGAGCGTGTTTTGCTTCTCGGCGATGGCCGCGAACGAGGTGTCCTGCGCGGCCTCGGTCAGGCCGAACAGCTGGCCGGTGTCATCAGTGGGAATGAACCCCCGCGGGATGAAGTAGCCGAGCAGCGACGTTGCGACGATCGTCGCCGCGAAGCCGGTCAGCACCCAGCCGCGGTGCGCGAACGTCCAGTCCAGCCCGCGCGAATACCCCACGCGCGCACGCTGGAAGATGCGCTCGAACCACGCCGTGCCACGCGCGCGCGGCATCTCGGACTCGCTCTTGAGCAGGCGCGCGCACAGCAGCGGCGTGAGCGTCAGCGACACGACGCCGGAGACGATCACCGAGGCGACGATGGTCACCGCGAACTCGTGCAGCAGCCGGCCGACGACGCCGCCCATGAACATCACCGGCAGGAACACCGCGATCAGCGACAACGTCATCGACAGGATCGTAAAGCCGATCTCGCGCGAACCGCGCATCGCGGCCACCAGTGGCCGCTCGCCCGCCTCCACGTGGCGGGCGATGTTCTCCATCATCACGATCGCGTCGTCAACGACAAAGCCCACCGACAGCGTCATGGCCATCAGCGACAGGTTGTCGAGCGAGTAGCCACAGACGTACATCACCGGCAGCGTGCCGAGCAGCGACAGTGGCAGTGCGATGCCGGGAATCAGCGTCGCTGAATAGCTGCGCAGGAACAGGAAGATCACGAGCACGACCAGACCGATCGAAAGCGACAGCGAGAATTTCACGTCATGCAGCGAGTCACGGATCGACTGCGAGCGATCGAACATCAGCTCCAGCCGCATGCCGTGCGGCAGCGCGGCGCGAAAGCCCGGCAGCAGCGCCTTGATCGAGTCGACCAGCTGCACCGTGTTCGCGCCCGGCTGACGCTGCACGGCGAGGATGATCGCCTGCTTGCCGTCGGCGCGCGCGACGACGTGATCATCCTGCACGCTGTCGGTGACTCGACCGATATCGCCAAGTCGCACCGGAGCACCGCTGCGGTATGCAACCACCAGCTCCGCAAACTGCGCGGCGTTGTAGAACTGGCCCTTCGAATCGATCGTGTAGATGCGCGTGGCACTCTCGAGCTGCCCGGCCGGCAGCATCACGCTCTGCGCCTGGATAGCCTGCTGCACCTCGTCTATGCCCAGCCCGCGCACGGCGAGCTGGGCCGGATCGAGCCGCACGCGCACGGCGTACTTCTGCGAGCCGTAGATGAAGACCTGTGCGACACCCGCCACCATCGACAGCCGCTGCGCCATGCGCGTCTGCGCGAACTCGTCGACCTGCGACATCGGCAGCGTCTCGGAGGACAGCGTCAGCAGGTATACCGGCTGATCACCCGGATTCACCTTGCGGAACGACGGCGGGGTGATCATCTCGACGGGCAGTTGGCGCGAAGCTGCGGTCAGCGCCGACTGCACGTCCTGGGCAGCGGCATCGATGTTCCGATCCAGCGAGAACTGGATGTTGATGTTGGTGATGCCCTGCGAGCTGGTCGAGGTCATCGAATCGACTGCCGCGATCGTCGACAGCGACTTCTCCAGCGGCGTCGCGACGGACGCGGCCATCGTCTCGGCGCTGGCGCCGGGCAGCACGGCCTGCACGCTGATCGTCGGGAAGTCGACGGTCGGCAGGTCAGCCACGGGCAGCAGCCGGTAGGCGGCAATGCCGAATACCACAAGGCAGGTCATCAGCAGTCCGGTCATGACCGGACGTTCGATGAAGGGCCGACTCAGGTGCATTCGCCGATTCCCGTCAGCGCACGACGGGCGCCGGCGCGTCGGCGTCGGTGACCGGCTGGCCCGGCAGCACGCGCGACTGGCCGTCGACGATGATCCGCTCGCCGACAGCGAGCCCGGCGGCGATGACGGTCCGGTCGCCGGCGACCCGCGCGACGCGGATCGGGCGCAGCTCGGCCACGCGCTTGTCGTCGACGACGTAGACGTAGGCGCCATCCGGCCCCTGCCCGACGGCCGCGGTCGGCGCCCAGACGGCCTCGGCGGCGCCCGGCAGGTTCACGGTCACGCGCGAGAACTGCCCCGGCCAGAGCACCCGGTCCGCGTTCTCCACCATCGCACGCAGGCGCACCGTGCCGGTCGGCTGGTCGACCTGATTGTCGAGGAAGCTGAGACTGCCGGTGCGCACGACGGGCACGCCACCGGATCCTTGGACCTGCAGTGCCACCGGCACAGCACCGCCTTGGGTGGCGATGCGCAGGTCGGCAAGGTAACGCTCCGGCACTGCGAAGTCGACGTAGATCGGGTCGACCTGCAGCAGCGTCAACAACGCGCCAGCGTCGTTCGCCTTGACCAGGTTCCCTGCCTGCAGCGCGACTTTGCCAATGCGGCCAGCGATCGGCGCGCGCAGTTCGGTGAACTCAAGGTTCAGGCGCGCGTTGGCGAGCATTGCCTTGTCGGCCTCGACCGCAGCGGCCGAGGCGCGCGCGTCGGCCGCTGCGTCCTGGTACTGGTTGTCGGAGATGTAGCCCTTCGCGATCAGGTCGGCGGAGCGCTTGAGCAGGTCCGAGGTCTTGGCCAGCAGGGCCTCGTCGCGAGCGAGGTTCGCCGCCGCGATGTCGCGCTGTGCCGCGAACGGCCGCGGGTCGATGCGAAACAGCACATCGCCCGCGCGCACGTCGGCACCCTCGCGCACCGGGACCGCGACGATCTGGCCGTCGACCCGCGACTTCACCGCGATCGAGGTGACCGGCGTGACGTTGCCGATGCCGACAACCTCGGCGGAGACGATGCCGGACTGGACGGTCGCAAGACGCACTGGCACGCCCGGCTTCGGCGCACCCCCCTTGCCACCGCCGCAGCCGCTCAGTACCGCGAGGCTTGCAAGCAACACGCCGAGCGGCGACGCAGCGCGGCGGACGGGGAGGGGCTGACTCGTCATCCGGGAAGGTCCTGGGCAGGGCGGGTTGGCGGCGGCGGGACGCAGGCGCAGAATCATAGCTTGCTATCGAATAGGGCGGCAGCGGTCCGGTGCAAAGATCCGTCACGAACAAGGCTCTACGAGCCCGCGGCGCCAGCCGGCCGGCCGGCGGCATCGGCCTGCTGGTGGTCGGCGTGTCGCGCCTGTGGCGACAGCGGCTGGACGAGCGGCTGCGGCCCCTGGGGCTGAGCCAGGCCAAGTGGGCGGCCCTGTACCGCCTCGCGCGGCTGGAGCGGGCCCCGACCCAGGCGGAACTAGCGGCCGAACTCGGGGTGGAGGGGCCGACGGTGGCCCGGCTGCTGGCCCGGCTCGAGGCCAGCGGCCACATCGAGCGGCGCCCCTCCCCCGCCGACCGCCGCCTGAAGGTGGTCCACCTGACCGCCCGGGCTCGCGCGGAGGCCGCCAGCATCGACCGGATTGCGAGGAAGCTGCGCGCCGAGCTGCTCGCGGGACTCGATCCGGCGGCCGTCGAGGCGACCTGGCAGGTGCTGCGCGAGCTGCAGCACCGGCTCGAGGCCCCCCCGCCCCCCCGCAGGACCCGGCCGTCCCGCTAGCGGCGCGACCTTCGCGCTCTGCTCGCGGTATCCTTCGCGACCGATGCCTAAGCTAAACCTGCGCCTTTCCGCACTCCTGATCGCGCTCGCGTTCGCCTTCGTCACTGTTGGCACGTGGGCTTGGCTGAACCGTCCCGAGTCGGAGCCCGAGTGGCCCCGCATCGTCTGGGGCTTCGCGCTATCGCCGTACCAGCCCGGCCAGAACGCAATCAAGGAGGACTACCCCACCCGCGAGCAGATCGCGCACGATCTGGACCTGCTCAAGGGCAAGACCAAGGCGATCCGCACCTACACGGTCGCAGGCACGATAGGCCTCGTGCCCGAGCTCGCCGCCGAGCGCGGCCTGAATGTCGCACTCGGCGTGTGGCTGGACTCGCGCGTCGAGCGCAACGAAGCGGAGCTCGACAAGGCCATCGAGATCGCGCGCACCCACCGCAACGTCGTGCGCGTCATCGTCGGCAACGAATCAGTGCTGCGCGGTGACCTGCCGTTCGCCGACTTCCTGAAGGTGCTCGACCGCGCACGCGCCGCGATCGAGCAGCCGATCAGCACGGCCGAGCCCTGGCACGTGTGGATGAAGAACCCCGAACTCGCCGATCATGTCGACTACATCGCCGTGCATCTGCTGCCCTACTGGGAGGGCATCGAGGTCGAGCGCGCCGTCGACTTCACGATCGAGAAGTACCACGAGATTGAGGCGCGCTTCGATCCGAAGCCGGTCGTCATCGGCGAGGTCGGCTGGCCATCGAACGGCCGCACTCGCGAGAAGGCCGTCGCGACCGAAGCGGACGAAGCGCTGTTCCTGCGCCGCTTCCTGGCGTGGGCCGAGAAGGAGAAGGTTCCGTACTACATCATGGAGGCCTTCGACCAGCCCTGGAAGAGTCAGGACGAGGGCTCGGTCGGCGCCTACTGGGGTGTCTACGACGCCAATCGCCAGCCGAAGTTTGAATTCACCAAGCCCATCGTGCGCATGCCGCAGTGGCAGATGCTCGCAGGCGTGTCCGTCGTGCTCGCCGCGGCGATGCTGTTCTGGTTCTACACCCACAGCGGTACGCTCAAGAACCGTGGTCGCAGCTTCCTCGCGGTGATCATCTACGCCACCAGCGCGCTCACGACCTGGATCATCTACGACTACTCGCAGCAGTACCTGACGGTCACCAGCATCACGGTCGGCGTGCTGCTGTTCATCGGCATGCTGGGGGTGATCGCGGTACTGCTTGCCGAGGCACATGAGTGGGCCGAGGCTCACTGGGTGCGGCTGCGCCGCCGCCTGCTGGTGGGTCCCGCGCACGAAGGCTCCGACGGGGCCTACCGGCCGTTCGTGTCGGTTCACGTGCCGGCGTACAACGAACCGCCCGAGATGCTGTTCGAGACGCTCGATGCGCTCGCCCGGCTCGATTACCCGGACTTCGAAGTACTGGTGATCGACAATAACACCAAGGACGAAGCGGTCTGGCGCCCGGTCGAGGCGCACTGCGCGAAGCTCGGCCCGCGTTTCCGCTTCTTCCACGTGAGCCCGCTGGCGGGCTTCAAGGCCGGCGCACTGAATTTCGCGCTCCGGCACACCTCGTCCGCGGCCGAGATCATCGCGGTCATCGACTCCGACTACTGCGTAATCCCCAACTGGCTGCGCGACCTGGCGCCGGTGTTCAGCGCGCCGCAGATCGCCATCGTGCAGGCGCCGCAGGACTATCGCGACGACGACCAGAGCGCGTTCAAGGCGATGTGCCACGCCGAGTACCGCGGCTTCTTCCATATCGGCATGATCACCCGCAACGAGCGCAACGCGATCATCCAGCACGGCACGATGACGCTGGTACGGCACAAGGTGCTCAGGGACCTCGGCGGCTGGGCGGAGTGGTGCATCACCGAGGACGCCGAGCTCGGGCTGCGCGTCTTCGAGCACGGCTACGAGGCGACCTACATTCCGCACAGCTACGGCAAGGGGCTGATGCCGGACACGTTCATCGATTTCAAGAAGCAGCGCTTCCGCTGGGCCTATGGCTCGATGCAGATCATGCGCGCGCACGCTGCGGAGCTGTTCGGCAGGCGCCCGATGCAGCTGACTTCCGGGCAGCGATACCACTTCCTCGCCGGCTGGCTGCCGTGGATGGCGGACGGGCTGAACGTGATCTTCAATATGTTCGCGCTGCTGTGGTCGCTGCTGATGATCTACTTCCCGACCAAGATCGACGCCCCACTGGCGATGTTCTCGGTGCTGCCGCTGTCGCTGTTCGTCTTCAAACTGGCGAAGATGATGCACCTGTACCGCGTGCGTGTCGGCGCGGGCGTTCGACAGACCCTGGCGGCCTCCGTCGCGGGTCTGGGGCTTGCGCACACCATTGGCTTTGCGGTGCTCAAGGGGCTGCTGACCAACAACGAGCCGTTCTTCCGCACGCCCAAGCAGGCAGATGCGCAGAGCCTGTGGGGCGCGCTGCAGGCGTGCCGCGAAGAGGCGCTGATGGCGCTCGCGCTGCTGATGTGCGCATGGGGCGTCACCTGGAACCTCTCCGACGGCAGCCTCGACCGCATGCGGATGGACAGCCCGGACCTGCGGGCGTGGGTGCTGGTGATGGTCGTGCAGGCCATCCCCTACACCTCGGCCGTCATCGCCTCGATCATCAGCTCCCTGAAGATCCCGGCCAGTGCCGTCGGACTGGGCTATGCGCAGCTGACCAACGACGAGGAATACGCGACGATCGTGGCCGACCCGCCGACACCGCCGCCGCCGACACCGCCGCCGCCGGCGCCGGCGCCGGCGCCGCGCATCGACGGCTGACACCGCAGCGGGCCGGGAGTTGCAGCTCGAGGCGAGTCTGCTGACACCGCCGGTCCGACTGATCGTCGCGTTAGCGTCGCTTGGCTGTATCGCCATCGCGGCGGTGCGCGCGCCCTGGCGCACCTGGCTCGACCGCAGCGATCGCCAGCACGCCTGGCTCGGCAGCCTCGTGCTGTTGATGTTCGTCTGGTCGCTGCGCGCCGGGGTGACGCCGGGACTCACGGTCCAGTTCCTGCTGATCAGCGCGCTGACGCTGATGCACGGCTGGGCGCTGGCGGTGGTTGGCGCCGGCGTCGTGCTCCTGGCTGATGCGCTGCAGCATCACAATCTCGCGGATCTGCCCGTGAACCTGTTGTGCTCGGGCATCGTACCGGCGACGGTGACCTGGGTCGTGCATCGCGTCGTCGAGGCACGGCTACCGCACAACTACTTCGTGTACTTCTTCGTCACGGCTTTCGGCGGTTCGTTCCTCGCCTTCGTGCTGGCAGCGCTCGCTTGGCTGGCCCTGCTGTGGGCCTCGGGCGCGGTGCCTGTCGCGCAGGTCGGCGACGAGTACCTGCTGCTGCCAATGCTGGCGCTGGCGGAGGCGTTCCTCAATGGTCTGCTGATGGCGGTCGCGGTGGTCTATACGCCGGGCTGGGTCGCAAGCTTCGACGACCGGCGCTACCTGCGCCGCCGCTGACCCTCGATTCAAGAATGATTCGCGTTTGGCTCTTCAGCCGGCGTTCAGGCTGTCCCGTACACCATGGCAGCCGCCCTAGCCACTGATTAGCACAGGACATCGATTCGATCGCGCTCTAGAATGAACCCATGCCCGCCATCGCTGGCGGGCGTATGGACACACCATAGGCTGTCGACGTTAAGGAGTCAGACGATGATGGACAAGAAGTTTCCGCGCCGTGCCCTGCTCAAGGGTGCCCTCGCCGGACTCGCGGCAATCCCGGTCGTGGCGATCGTGTCGCGCGCCGAAGCGGCGGCGGCGAAGGTCGATCCGAACGATCCGCAGGCCAAGTCGCTTGGCTATGTGACCGATACGAGCAAGGTCGACGCGAAGGCGAACCCGACGCACAAGGCCGAGCAGAAGTGCGCCGGCTGCGTGCAGTACCAGGGCAAGGCGGGCGACGCCGCTGCGCCGTGCACGATCTTCGCGGGCAAGCTCGTCGAAGGAAACGGCTGGTGCAAGGTCTGGGCGAAGAAGCCCTGATCCTCGCGACGGCGGTCGGACGCACTACCTGCGCGTCCGACCCGCCGCCTGATGTCGCGACGCATCGGCGTCGCTCGCAGGTCCCACCGGACCCTCCCGAAGCTGACTGACGACTCCGGCCGACTGCCTCGCAGTCCGCGCAGTCCGCCCGACACGGAGTGCCCAGATGCGTGACGGATCAACGCTGCGCCACGGCGCTATTGTCCTAGGCATGGCCTGGCTGGTCGCAGCGCCAGCGCTCGGCGCTCAGCATGCGCTCGCGCACGCCGCGATTGGCGAGTTCGGCCTGGATCTCGGGGGCGGCGACCCCACGGTGCGCCCGGGCGAGGACTTCTTCGGGCATGCCGGCGGCCACTGGCTCAAGACCGAGGAACTACCCGCGGACCGTACGACCTGGGGCACGTTCAGCAAGCTGGCGGAGCTGTCGCAGAAGCAGGTCCGTGCGATCCTCGACGGCGCGACGGCCGGCACCGCAGCCGCCGGCAGCGTGGAGCGCAAGATCGGTGACTACTACGCGAGCTTCCAGGACACCGCGCGAATCGAGGCGCTGGGGCTTTCACCCGCGGCACCTGCGCTCGCTGCGATCGCGGCGGCGACCACGCACGAGGACCTCGCACGATTGATGGCGCGCCCCGACCTGGGCTTGCCGGCGCCAATCGATTTCGGCATCTCGCTCGACCGCAAGAACCCCGACCGCTACGTGCTGGTGATCAGCCACGGCGAACTGGCGCTGCCTGAGCGCGACTTCTACCTGCGCGACGATGAGCAGTTCGCGACAATCCGACAGCAGTACCGCGAGCACATCGAGCGCCTGCTGACGCTGACCACACAGGCCGAGCCCGCCTCGAGCGCAGCGTCGATAGTTGCGCTGGAGACCGAGATCGCGCGCCTGCACTGGCCGGTGGCCGAGCGCCGGGACCGCGACCGGACCTACAACGCCATGACCCGCGCGCAGCTCGATTCACTAGCCCCCGACTATCCGTGGGCCGCGACCTTCGAGGCCGCCGGCATCCCCGCGATCAAGGATGTCGTCGTTGCGGAACGGTCCGCGATCGGGCCGCTGGCCAAGCTGTTCCGGACGACGCCTGTTGAAACCTGGCGGCGCTATCTGCGCTATCACTACCTCGCCGAGCACGCCGCGACGCTGCCTCAAGCGGTTGACGCCGAGGTGTTCGCCTTCTACGGGCACACGCTCAACGGCCAGCCGGAGCAGAAGGCGCGCTGGAAGCGCGCAGTAGACGCGACCAACGGGGCGCTCGGCGAGGCGATCGGACAGATCTACGTCGAGCGTCACTTCCCGGCGGATGCAAAGGTGGCCGCGAAGGCGCTTGTCGAGAACATGCGCCACGCCTACGCACAGCGGCTGGCGCAATCGCCGTGGATGTCGCCGGAGACGCGCGCGATCGCGGCCGAGAAGCTCGCGCTGTTCCACCCCAAGATCGGCTACCCGGACCACTGGCGCGACTACTCGGGGCTCGAGGTCAGGCGCGACGATGCCTTCGGCAATCGCGTGCGCGCGCGCCTGTTCGAGTGGCAGCGCGAAGTCGCGCGCCTGAACAAGCCGACCGACCGTGACGAGTGGTTCCTCTCGCCGCAGACGGTCAACGCCTACTACAACCCGGTATTCAACGAGATCGTCTTCCCGGCCGCGATCCTGCAGCCGCCGTTCTTCGATCCGGCGGCGGACCCTGCCGTCAACTACGGCGCGATCGGCGCCGTCATCGGCCACGAGAAGAAGGAAGAGGCTGCCAAGTAAGCCTCG
>JANXQL010000131.1 GCA_025356815.1 Pseudomonadota bacterium | reverse complement strand
ACGAGATCGAGCGGCTGTTCCGCAGGCTCAAGGGCTTTCGCCGTATCTTCAGCCGCTTCGACAAGCTCGACACCATGTTGATGGCATTCCTGTGCTTCGCTCTCGTCGTCGAAGCACTCCGGTAGTGTGAACAGGCCCTAGGCGCCTGCGCAGGGCTGCCGCCTCACAGCGGCAGGTAGTGCGGGGGCGCGGCGGCTTCGCCGTCCGGCGGCAGGTAGAACTGGTAGTTGTTCCGACCGCCGTCCTTGGCGTGGTACATCGCCGAGTCCGCGCAGGCAATCAGCCCGCTGGCATCGTCGCCATCGTCCGGGTAGATGGCGATGCCGATGCTCGCGCTGATCTGCAGCGGGTGCTCGCCGAGCTGCTGCGGCTGCGCGGTCGCAAGCAGGATGCGATCGGCGGGCACCGCCGCGTCGCGCGCCTTGTGGATCTCCGCCAGCAGCACGACGAACTCGTCGCCGCCGAGCCTGCAGACCGTGTCCGACTCGCGCAAGCACTGCAGCAGCCGCGCGGCGACCGACTGCAGCAGCCGGTCGCCGACCTCGTGGCCGAGCGCATCGTTGACGGTCTTGAAGCGGTCCAGGTCCAGCAGCAGCACCGCGACCTTCTGCTGGTGGCGACGGGCCAGCGCCATCGCCTGCGTCAGCCGGGCGTGCAGCAGTGCGCGGTCCGGCAGCCGGGTCAGCGCATCGTGTTGCGCCTGGTAGCTCAGCTGTGTAGATCGTGCCTGCGCGCCGCAGGCGTCGCGCAGCACCATCACGGCGCCGGCGAGCTTGTGGTGCCGGTCGTGGATCGGCGCCACCGAGTCCTCGACCGGCGTCGGGGTGCCATCGCGGCGGATCAGCAGGCAGCCGGGCGCGAGCCCGTCGCCGCGCAGCGGCGCCTGCGCCATCGGATCGACGATCGGCGTGCGCGTGGTGCGATCGACGATCCGCAGCACCGCGTCCAGCGGCAGCCCCGTCGCCTCGGCGCAGGTCCAGCCGGTCATCGTCTCGGCCACGGCGTTGAGGTAGGTGATGCGGCCATCGACACCGGTGCTGATCACCCCGTCGGCGATCGAGGCGAGCGTCACGCGGGCGCGCTCCTGCTCGCCGAACAGGGCGCGCTGCATTGCAGCGCACGCCACGATACCGTCGATGAGCTTCGCCAGCAGCGACTCGCCGGCCTGCTCGAGCAGCACGTACTCGCTGGCACCGCGCTCGACCGCGATCCGGGCGGTGTCCTCGTGGCGGCGGCTGCAGAGCACCACCAGCGGCGTGTGCGGCGAGGCGGCCGCGAGGCGATGGTAGGTGTCCAGGCCCTCGCTGTCCGGCAGGAACAGGTCGACCAGCACCGCCGCCACCTGCGGCGTGCAGCGGCCGGCCGCCGCGGCGCGGCCCAGCTGCGCGAGGCCGTCGGCGCAGCTGCGCACCCAGGTGACCTTGAACGGCCGCACGCTCGACTGCAGCAGCGCGTCGCGCACGCTGGCGGCGGCGTGGGCGTCGTCCTGGATGAGCAGGACTTCGAGTGCGGCGAGGGGGAGATCGGGCATGGCGGCTGGCCGCGGCGCCCACGCGAACGGGACGGCATTCAAGCCTGCGCCGCGCCGGCGCGAAAGTCGGTGCGCTGGCCTACATAGGGACGGCGGCGGCTGCGCCGAGCACGACCGTGACCCGGTGCTCGAGGCCGTCGTCCGCGATCGGCACCTCGCAGCTGCCCGCCGGCAGGACGGTCCCGTCCCACTCCAGGCGCGTGACGCCGCGACCGGCGCCGTACGGGTTCTCGATCGTGATGCGCACGCGACCGGTGCCGGTGGCGAGCACGACCTCGGCCTGCGGCCAGGCGCCGGGCAGGCAAGGATCGATGTGCAGCACCGCACCGTGGCGACGGATGCCGAGCACGCCCTCCAGGCCCGCCCGGTGCGACAGGCCCGCGGCGCCCGTGTACCAGGTCCAGCCGCCGCGGCCGACGTGCGGCGGCTGCGAGTAGATGTCGGCGGCGACCACGTACGGCTCGACCTTGTAGCGATACATGTCGGCGCGCGAGCTCGAGCGCAGGATGGGATTGAGCAGCGCGAGGATTTCGTAGGCGCGCGCGCCGTCGCCGAGGCGGGCCCACGCCAGCGAGGTCCAGGCGGCGGCGTGCGAGTACTGGCCGCCGTTCTCGCGCACGCCCAGCGGATAGCCCTTGACGTAGCCGGGGTTGCGCGCGGAGCGATCGAACGGCGGCGCGAACAGCAGCGCAAGCCCCGCGACCCGGTCCACCAGCAGCCGGTCGAGCGCGCGCATCGCGCGCTCGGCCCGCGCCGGCTGGCCGGCGCCCGACAGCACGCTCCACGACTGCGCGATCGCGTCGATGCGGCACTCGTCGCTGACCGACGAGCCCAGCGGCGCGCCGTCGTCGTAGAAGCCGCGCCGGTACCAGTCGCCGTCCCAGCCGCCGGCGTCGAGCGCGCTGGCAAGCCTCAGCCGATGCTCGGCCCAGCGCGTCGCGCGCGGCGCATCGCCGCGCGCGGCGGCGAACGCGCCGAACTCGCCGAGCGTCAGGTGCAGCAGCCAGCCGAGCCAGACGCTCTCGCCGCGGCCCTGCGCGCCGACCAGGTTCATGCCGTCGTTCCAGTCGCCGCTGCCGATCAGCGGCAGGCCGTGGTCGCCGACCGCGAGCGAGAGGTCCAGCGCCCGGGCGCAGTGCTCGTACAGGCTCACGCCCGGCTCGCCCGGCGTCGGCTGGTAGTAGGCGTCGGTCTCGAAGGGCTCGAGCCGGCGCCCGCCGAGGAAGTCGATCGGCGTGTCCAGCAGCCGCAGGTCGGCGGTGCAGCGCACGTAGTGGGCGACCGCATGGCCGAGCCAGACCGGATCGTCGGCGATGCGCGTGCGCACGCCCTGGCCCGAGTGCGGCTGCCACCAGTGCTGCACGTCGCCCTCCGGGAACTGCCGCCCGGCCGCGCGCAGCAGCTGCGCGCGCGCCATCGCAGGATCGATCGCAAGCACCGCCATCGCGTCCTGCAGCTGGTCGCGAAAGCCGTAGGCGCCACTGGACTGGTAGAACGCCGAGCGCGCCCACAGCCGGCAGCAGACGGCCTGGTACAGCGCCCAGCGGTTCATCATCAGGTCGAAGGCGCGCTCGGGCGTGCTGACCTGGATGCGACCGAGCAGCTCGTCCCAGTGCGCGACCACCTCCGCCAGCACCTGGTCGAGGTCGGCGCCGCGGTAGTGGCGCAGCAGCGCGCGCGCCTGGTCGAGGTTGGCCGCCTCGCCCAGCAGCACCACGACCTCGGTGCTCGCGCCGGGCGCAAGCTCGATCGGCGCCTGCAGCACGCCACAGGCGTCAAGGCCCGCGCCGACCCGTCCCGACAGCGGCCGCTCGTGCAGCAGCGCCGCCGGCGCCGCGACGCTGCCGTGGCGGCCGAGGAACTCGCGCCGATCGCCCGTCCAGGTGCGCTGCGCGCCGGCAAGGTCCACGAACGCGACCCGCGTGCCGAACTCGGCGTTCCACGGCTGGCGTGCGAGCAGCGCGCCGGTCTCGGCATCGATCGTAGTCTCCAGCGTCGCGGCCGCCGTAAAGCGGCTCGCGCCCAGCACCCACTCGGTGAAGCTGGTCAGCGACAGCGAGCGTGGCCGGCGCGATTCGTTGGTGATCCTGAGCCTGCAGATCTTGACCGGATCGGTGCGCGGCACGAACTGCAGCATCGACAGCGCCACGCCGTGCGAGCGGTGCTCGAAGCGGCTGTAGCCCTGGCCGTGGGTGACGCGGTAGTGGCCGTCGCCGTCGCGCACCGGCGCCGCGGTCGGCCCCCACAGTTCCAGGGTCTCCTCGTCGCGCAGGTACAGCACCTCGCCGGGCGTGTCGCTGACCGGGTCGTTCGACCACGGCGTGAGCCGGTACTCGCGACTGTTCAGCGACCAGCTGTAGCCGCCGCCTTCGGCGGCGACCTGGAAGCCGAAGGAGGGGTTGGCGATCACGTTGATCCACGGCATCGGCGTTTCCTGCCCGCGGCCGAGCAGGATCACGTATTCGCGCCCGTCGGCGGCGAAGC
>JANXQL010000120.1 GCA_025356815.1 Pseudomonadota bacterium | reverse complement strand
CCTCACCACCGGCGCGGGCGACATCAACGGCACCGGTAACAACCTTGCCAACACCATCACCGGCAACAGCGGCGCCAACCTGATCAACGGCGTCAAGAACACCCTCCCCGCCACCGTCGACAACCTGACCGGCGGCGACGGCAACGACACCTATGTGTTGAACAACGCCGGTGACGTCATCACCGAACTGGTCAACCAGGGTAACGACACCCTGAGAGTCGCGTTCAACAATCCTTCGCTCACCACCGCGATCACCGTCGACCTCACCGCCATGTCCTCGGCCAACGTGATCGGCGCCCAGAACGTCGAGAACGTCACCGTCCTGGGCACAGGCAAGTACAACATCATCGGCGACGGCAGCGACAACCTCCTCATCGGCAACGGGGCGGCCAACAACATCAGCGGCGGTGCCGGCAACGACACCCTGGTCGGCGGGCTCGGCAACGACACCCTGGTCGGGGGCGACGGCAGCGACGTCTATCGCATCGATTCCCTGGCCGATGTCACTACCGAAAGCGCTGGCCCAGTCGCAGGCAACGACACCGTCGAGGCCGGCTTCTCGCTGAACCTCAACCTGGCGCAGTTCCTCAATATCGAGAACGCCACGCTCACCGGCGCGGCCGCTGCCAACCTCACCGGCACCGCCGGCGACAACGTGCTCACCGGCAATGCCGGCGCCAATCTCATCACCGCCGGTGGCGGCAATGATGTGCTCGACGGCGGCGCGGGCAACGACACGTTGATCGGCGGCGACGGCAACGACACCTATGTGGTCGATTCGCTCGGCGACTCGGTGCAGGAAGTCGCCGGGGGCGGCACCGATCTGGTCCGGGCATCGATCAGCTACACGCTCGGCTTCAACGTCGAGAACCTCACGCTGATTGGTACCACCGATATCAACGCCACCGGCAACGGGCAGGACAACATCATCACCGGCAACGCCGGCAACAACCGGATCGACGGTCTCGGTGGCGCAGATACCATGATCGGCGGGGCCGGCAACGACACCTACGTCATCGACAACGCTGGCGACATCACCACCGAAGCCGTCGGCGGCGGTATCGACACCGTCGAAGCCGCGATCGCGATCAACCTAGCCCTGGCCGCATTCGCGAACATCGAGAATGCCACCCTCACCGGCACGGCCGCGGTCGACCTGACCGGCAATGCCGCCGACAATCTACTCGTCGGCAACAGCGCAGCCAACACGCTCACGGGCGCCAGCGGCAACGACACCTTGATCGGCGGACTCGGGGCGGACACCCTGGTCGGCGGCGCCGGCAACGACGTCTACGTGATCGATGCGAGCGACACGATCACCGAAGGCAGCGGCGTCGGCAGCGGCATCGACACTGTCGAGGCCACCTTCTCGATCAATCTGGCCGACTACGCCAACATCGAGAATGCGACCCTCCTCGGTGCGGCCGGCGCGGCACTCACCGGCAACGCGGGCGACAACGTCCTCACCGGCAACTCGGGCGCCAACCTGATCGATGGCGGGGCAGGCAACGACACCCTGATCGGCGGTCTCGGCGCCGACACCCTGGTCGGCGGTGACGGCAGCGACGTCTATCGCATCGACGCCACCGACGTCATCATCGAAACCGGCGCGGGAGGCGTGGATACGGTCGAAGCCGACTTCGCTGTCGACCTCACGCTGGCGAAGTTCGACGGCATCGAGAACGCCACGCTCACCGGAGTCGCCGCGGTCAACCTCACCGGCGACGAGAACAACAATGTCCTGATCGGCAACCTCTCGGCCAACAAGCTCGACGGCGGTATCGGCAATGACACCCTCGACGGCGGCGCCGGCAACGACACCCTGCTCGGCGGCGACGGCAACGACAGTCTCAGCGGATCGGACGGCAACGACACCCTGCTCGGCGGCGACGGCAACGACACCCTCGACGGTGGCGACGGCAACGACTCCGTGAGCGGCGGCGACGGCAACGACTCGATCGACGGTGGCAACGGCGCCGACACGATCTTCGGCGATGCCGGCGACGACACGCTGCACGGCGGCGCCGGCAACGACCGGATCGATGGCGGTCTCGGCAACGATTCCCTGGATGGCGGTGCCGGCAACGACACCCTGGTCGGTGGCGCCGGCAACGACACCTATACCGTGGATTCGGTCGGCGACGTGGTCACGGAAGCGGTGGGCGGTGGAACGGACACGGTCAACATCTTGTTCAACAATCCCAACCCCAATTTCGGCGACCCGATCAACACGCTGCTCATCGACATGACCGCGAACTCGTCGGCCGGGGTCATCGGCGCGCTCAACACCGAAAACGTCACCATCACCGGCACCGGCCTATACGACGTTACCGGCAACGACGCGGACAACATCATCACCGGCAACGGCAGCGCCAACGTGCTGCACGGCGGCCTGGGCAACGACACGCTCATCGGCGGCGCCGGCAGCGACAGCTTGTACGGAGACGAGGGCACCAATCACCTCGTGGGCGGCACGGGGAACGACTCGTTCTTCGTGAGCAGCCCCACCGACACCATCGTCGAGCTCGCCGGTGGCGGCAACTTCGACCGCCTGTTCGTGCTGTATTCGAACCTGACCAACGTGGCACAGACGATCGACCTGACCACGCTATCGGGCGGCAATGTCGAATGGGCATTCCTGCAAGGTTCCGGCCTGTTCAACATCACCGGCAGTGCGGCGGCCAACTTCCTGAGCGGCAATTCAGACAACAACGTGCTGAACGGCCTGAGCGGCAACGACACCCTCTCCGGGGGTGGTGGCAACGACACGCTGCTCGGCGGCCTGGGCAATGACCAGCTCGACGGCGGCGCGGGCGCCGACTCGATGGACGGCGGCGCCGGCAATGACACCTACGTCATCGACAATGTCGGCGATGTGATTGCTGTCGACACCAGCGGCATCGATACGGTGATCTCATCCATCACCTATAGCATTGCCACCAGAGCCGATCTCGAGAACCTGACGCTGAACGGCACGGCCGAGATCGACGGCACCGGCAACGCCGGCAACAACGCCATCGATGGCAACGCCGCGAACAACCTCCTCACCGGCGGCGATGGCAACGACACGTTCAACGGCACGTTCTCCAGCACCTCCGGCAACGACACGATGATTGGCGGCCTCGGCGACGACCTGTTCTTCGTCGACAACCCCGGTGACGTCGTCGTCGAAAGCGCAGGGCAAGGCACCGATACCGTCGGCGCTCTCATCAGCTACACGCTGACCGCCAATGTCGAAAACCTGCAACTGGTCTTCACCTTCGGCAACATCAACGGCACCGGCAACGAACTCGACAACGTCATCAGCGGCAACGAAGGCAACAACGTGCTCGACGGCGCTCTCGGCAACGACACGATCAACGGCAACGGCGGGCTGGATACGCTGACCGGTGGCGGTGGCAACGACGTGTTCGAGTTCAATACATCGATCCTGCCGGCCGACGCGGTCGTGGTAACCGACTTCGTCTCGGGAGCCGACAGCCTGCACTTCGACCACGCCATCTACGCGGCGCTCGGCGCGGTCGGGGCACTGGCGTCGAACGCGTTCGAAGCCAACCTCACCGGTGTGGCGACGACAGCAACCGACCGGCTGATCTTCGATACCTCCAATGGCCACCTGTTCTACGACGCGGATGGTTCTGGTGCCGGTGTCGCGGCCCTGGTTGCCACGCTGAGCGGCGGAGCGACATTGGCGGCAAGCGACATCCATGTGATCTAGCCCTTCAGGCATCAACCGCAACGAAAAACGCCCGGCGCATGCCGGGCGTTTTTCATTCTGATCGCGCGCGTGGACCAACGCCCGCCCGGGTGCGGTCAGATCACGGTGATGTCCGAGGCGGCAAGGGTGGCCACCCCGCCATTCAGGTTGAGCGTCATGATCTGGAACAGATGCGGGTGCGCCACGTTTGGATCGTGGTTGTCATAGAAGAGCTGCCCTACCGATGACGAGTACTTTAGCGCTTCCGGGCCAGCAGCTAGCGCTGCGAAATCCGAGTAAACCTTGAATACCGATGGATCCAGGGCTCCATTTGCGCCGAGTAGCGCCATAGTCTCATTCGCGAGTTCAATGTGGTCCACCCCACTCTGGAAATCGGTGACGTTGGTCACGTTGATGCCGTTGGCTGCGGTCGTAAAACGAAAGATGTCGTTGCCATCGCCACCGGTCACCGTCGACAACGCCCCTGCCTTCGCGTCGATCACGTCATTGCCCGCCGAGCCGGTGATGTTGTCGACGCCGGAGCCACCGGTCACGGTGACGCCATTGGCGTCCGCCGCCGCGGAGAACGTGAAGCCCTTGTTGTATGCCGACGCGTTCCATTCGCCGCGCCCGTTCTGCACTTCCAAGGCTAGAGGCGGAATCGGGAACACTGGATTGACGCCACCACCGGTGATGGTGACCACGCTGGCATCCATCGCGGTGGCATCGATCAGATAGCGGCCGAGCACATTGAAGGTGATCGCCTCCACCGAGGCAATGGTTGGTGCAACGGTCACCACCGCCCCTGCGTCCATCAGGGTGGGCGCGGCAAAGGTGGCCGTCAGCGAATCGGTGCCACCGCCACCAGCCACGACATCATTCGAATCGAGGCTCGCGCCGTACACGAAGGTATCCGCGCCCGACGAGCCGGTGAGATTGGTATCGACCTGGCCACTCGTCACCACAAAGTTGGTGGCCCCATCGAACACAGCGCGCAACACAACGCCGATGCCATCCATGGTCGAGTTCACCGTCCCGCCGGAAACACCCAGCAGCGACAGCCCCTGATTTCCCACCAGGTTGACCGTGCCGGCAGTCGATTCACCGGTCAGTGTCAGCACCGACTCGCCGCCGGTGCCATTGGTGTTCACGGTGAGGAAGTTCGCGTCAGTACCGGCTGTGATCGCCAGTTCCGTCGCGCTGCCGTCGGTGCGCAGCGTCCAGTCCTGGATGCTGCCCACGGTCTGCGCGGCGAGCCCCAGCCGGGCGCCGGTGAAACCATGGAGCAGGACATCGAACCCGGTGTTGCCGATGCCGGTGAGGTCGAGCGTGGTCTCGCCGGTGACCGACAGACCGGGCAGACCCACCACCGGCAAATGGCCCACGCCACCGACGCCGAGGGTATTGGCCACCGCACCTTGCGAATCGAGATCGAAACGTTCGACGGCGGTGTTGGTGGTCGCCAGAGCACCCTGCACATTGTCGAGCGTCAGCGCAAGCGCATCGCTGGCGCCAGCCGCGGTCGCGCCGAACGTCAACGTGCCGGTGAAGTCATTTAGCGTGTAGGCATTGGTCACGCCAACACCGTTCAGGCCGAGCGAGCCGGCGCCGGTGACCAGAACGGCTGCGCTAGGCGCGAAGAAAGCGGTCTCGGTACTGGTGCCGCTCAGGAGATTGAAGCGAACGTCATCCACGCCGCCGCCTTCCAGATGCAATGTGCTGGTGCCACCCGACAGCACGAGCGCAACGAAATCAGTGCCGTCGGGATCGGTCACGGTAAGCGTTTCCGACGTCAGACCGCGCACCGTGACGCTGTCGTGGGTGCCCAGGCCCGGATTGATCGTGCCGCCGCCCGCAGCCATGATGTCGATCGCATTGTCCAGCCCGTTGCCGGACCAGACGTGGCCGCTGGCCAGGGTTCCCTGCAGGTCTTCCACGAAGGCGGGCAGGAGGTAGTCGCCGGCGACGATGGTGTTGACGATTGCAAGGTCGTGCCCACCATTGGCCAGTTCGGTGATGATGTCGTCACTGGGCTGTTGCCCGCCGATGGCGCCGTCGCCCCTGCGGACCATGTAGGTGTCGTCGCCGGTGCCGCCGGCCATGGAATCGGCGCCGAGACCGGCGCCGCCGTCGATGCTGTCGTTGCCGGCGCCACCCAGGATGGTGTTGCTGGACCCGTTGCCGACAAGCACATTGTCGGCCGCGTTGCCGGTGATGTTGTACAGCCCGGTGCCCTGGATCGTGACGTTCTCGACATTGGGCAGCGCATAGCGCGTCGCCGTGGAGGTCGTCGCCGTCAGGTCGACCAGGACTACCGCCGACAGCGGCAGCGTGTTGTTGGCTGTGATTATCACCTTGTCGTTGCCGCCGCCCGCCGCCTCGGTGACGACGTCGCTCAAGCTGTCGACCACGTAGGTATCGTTGCCGGCGCCGCCGATCATGGTGTCGTTGCCGGTCTTGCCATCGATCAGGTCGTTGCCGATGCCGCCCGTGATCTTGTTCGCCAGTGCGTTTCCGGTGAGAGTGGCATCGGCCGTGCCTTCGTAGACCAGGTTCTCGATGTTGGACCGATTCTCGCCGCCGGCCGGCGCAATCGACAGATCGTAGGTGGCCAAGCCCACCAGAACCGTGTCGATCCCGGCGTTCGGGTTTTCGACGACCTTGTCGCCGGCATCGGACACGCGCATGGTGTCGTTGCCGAGCCCGCCGCGCATCACATCACTCCCGCCCGCTCCATCGATAAAATCATTGCCCGCGCCGCCGTCGAGCAGGTTGGCCTGCGAATTGCCGATGATGCGGTTATCGAGCGCGTTGCCGAAACCGTTCCGGATCAAGGCGCCTTCGGCCAGTTGCAGATCCTCGATCGCGACGACGGCGAAACCGCCGAGCGGAAGTGCGGTCGTGTAGCTGGAGAGATCCGCCTGGAACAGATTGGACAGCAGCAGGTCGTGTCCGCCGCTGTCGACGATGGTATCGGCGTTGCCGCTGACCACGTAGGTGTCGTTGCCATTGCCGCCGTCGAAGGCATTCACACCGGTCCCGCCGTCGAGCACGTCGTTGCCTTCGCCGCCGATCAGGGTGTCGTTGCCTGCGCCGCCGATCAACACGTCGTTGCCAGCGCGGCCGTCGAGCGTATTGGCGCTGCCATTGCCGGTGATCGTGTCGTTGCCCGCACTGCCGATGCCGTTGATCGCGCCAGCGGCGCCGACCAGGATAAGGCGATCGACGTTCGCGGCAAGCGTGTATGTGGTCGACGCGTACACGGTATCGATGCCGCCACCCGGATTCTCGACAATCGTGTCGGCCGCGTTGTCGACGTAGTAGGTGTCGTCGCCGGCGCCACCGATCAGGCGGTCGATGCCGCGACCGCCGTCGAGGATGTCCGCCCCGGCGCCACCGGTGATGGTGTTCGCCCCGCGATTGCCGATCACGTGGGCCTGCGCCGCGGTTATCTGGGCGGTCTCCACGTTATCGGCCATGGTGTAGGTGATGTCGGCGGCGACCCGCACGAGGTCCGTGCCGCCGTTGGCCAGTTCGACGATCGAGTCGCCCGCCACATCCACGACGAAGGTGTCGTTGCCGGCGCCTCCCACCATCGTGTCGATGCCAGCATGGCCGTCGAGCAGGTCGTTGCCGGCGCCGCCCTCCAGACGATTCGCTGCCGAGTTGCCATCGATGACGTTGTCGAGCGCATTGCCAACGCCGACCAGCGCGGCCGACTGCTCGACCAGCATCAGTCGCTCGACATTCGCGGGCAGCGTGTAGTTGGCGAGCGAGGAGAACACGCGGTCGTTGCCGCTGCCGACGCCCGACAGTTCGATCACCTGGTCACCGGCATTGTCGACCGTGTACTGGTCGTTGCCAAGACCGCCGATCATGGTGTCGGCGCCAGCCCCGCCATCGATCGCGTCGTTGCCGGCAAGCCCCTCGATGTGGTCGGCACCGGTGCCGCCAACCAGTGTGTTGGCGGCAGCATTGCCGATCAGCGTGAAATCGTTGCCGCCGCTCACGATCACCGCCTCGATGCCGGTGGCGGCCGTGAAGCTCAGGATGGACGCATCGACCAGCACCGTGTCGATGCCGCCGGCGACGGCCTCGATGATCACATCGGCGCCATCGCCCGCCGCCAGCACATAGGTGTCGTTGCCGGTGCCGCCGATGAGCGTATCGCGGCCGGTGCCGCCTGTCAGCAAATCGTTACCAGCGCCGCCCGTCAACCGGTCGTCGCCCGCCATGCCGAACAGCGTGTCATTGCCATTGCCGCCGTCGATCGAATCGTTGCCGGCGTCGCCGCTGATGGAGTCGTTGCCGTCGCCGCCACGCAGCGTGTCATTGCCGTCGTTGCCGCTGATCGTGTCGTTGCCCGCTGCGCCGTCGACCAGATTGGCCAGTTCGTTGCCGACGAGCATGTTGTCGAGAATATTGCCGGTGAGCGTCGTGGCGATCGACCCGGCCATCAGCGTGCCATTCTCGACGTTCGCCGCGAGGATCATGCTGACCGTGGCACGGGCTTCGTCGGTGCCCCCGGCCACGGCTTCGATCACGACATCATTGGCATTGTCGATGAAATAGAGGTCGTTGCCACCACCGCCGACCAGCGTGTCCTTGCCGGCGCCGCCATCGAGAGTGTCGGCACCGCCAGCGCCTTCGATGCGGTTGTCCAGGGTGTTGCCGGTGAGCACGCTGGCGGCCGCACCCGGCGTCAGCGTGAGGTTCTCCACGAAGTCTTGCAGCACGGCGTCGCCGGGGGTAATGATCGTGTCGGTGCCACCGCCCGCCTCCTCGATGACGATGGCCGTGCCGACCAGGGAAAAATCGAAGATGTCGTTGCCGTCCAGACCGACCAGGGTGTCGGTGGAACTTTGGGCAACGAGCACATCGTCGCCGGAGGTGCCGAAGCGAATGGCCATGGAAGCTGCTCCTGAAAAGACGCGTTGCGAGTAGCCCGCAGGGACTGCAGGCAGCAGGCAAAAGCTTACACGCCTGTCGCCGAATTGCGACAGGCGTGTACGGGGCTATCAGGAAAAGCTAACGGCAGCTTGTGTGAAAACCTGAACTGTTTTTCCGATTGGCGATGAAGTTCAGCCACTACGCCTCCGGATGACCGCAACACAACAACCACAAGACTGGCCCACAACAACGCAACCTCGCTATCAACGCTCAGGTTTCCCTCATCCCCGGCCCTCCCGGAGGGAGAAGGGAGCAAGACACAGTTGCTCCCCCCGGGAGAGGGACCGAGGGTGAGGGACGCTGAGCAATGTCGCTAATCAGGACTATTTTTGGGCATTTCAGCCGGATGGCAGAACCGCAGAGTCCCCCGAGGATGCTCGTCCCCTCGGAGGAAGGCGCAGCGAAGCCTGGGGGTGGACGTTTCTCTAGCGATGGGCGGGCATGCCGGCGCACTTCTGCTCCCATGCCCAGGCGTGGCGCACGATCAGATCGAGGTCGGCGTAACGCGGGGTCCAGCCGAACTGCTGCCGCACACGGGTGGAATCGGCCACCAGCCGGGCCGGATCGCCCTCGCGGCGCGGGCTGTCGACGACCGGGATCGGATGGCCGGTCACGCGCCGCACGGTCTCGAGCACTTCTTGAACTGAAAAACCAGTGCCGTTGCCGAGGTTGAAGGCGCGGCTGTCACCGCCGGCCACCAGATGATCCACCGCCAGCAGGTGCGCCGTGCAGAGGTCTTCGATGTGGATGTAGTCGCGGATGCAGGTGCCGTCGGGCGTGGGGTAATCGCGGCCGAAGACCGAGATGTTCGGACGGCGGCCGGAGGCCACTTGCAGCAGCAGCGGAATCAGGTGGGTCTCGGGGTCGTGCCGCTCACCGATGCGTCCTTCGGGGTCGGCACCGCAGGCGTTGAAGTAGCGCAGGCACACCGACTTCAGTCCGTAGGCATGGCCGAAATCGGCGAGCACGCGCTCGATCATCCACTTCGAGGCGCCGTACGGATTGACCGGCTGCTTCGGGTGGTCTTCGTCGATGGGCACCCGCTGCGGCTCGCCGAAGATCGCCGCCGTCGACGAGAAGATGAAGCGCCCGACCTTGTGCCGGACCATCGCTTCGAGCAGGTTGAGCGTGTTGGCCACGTTGTTGCGGTAGTACTTGGCCGGGTCTTTCACCGATTCGCCGACCACGATCGACGACGCGAAATGCATCACCGCGTCGAACCGGCGCGAGGCCATCAAGGCATCGACCGCGGGGGCATCGGCGAGATCGATCTGGTGGAACTCGCCGCCCAGCACCGCATCCCGAAAACCAGTGGAGAGATTGTCCAGCGTGCAGACCTCGCGGCCCTGCGCCAGCAACAGCTTGACCATGTGCGAACCAATGTAGCCCGCCCCGCCAACCACGAGAATCATCGACAGCTCCGTGAGAGTTGCAGAAGGCCGTTGCACGTCTGCGCAGCGGCCGACAAGAAGTTTGCGGCGCGGGGGCAACCCGGTTCCTGATTGGCGACATTGCCCGGCCTCCCTCACCCTCGATCCCTCTCTCGGGGGGAGAGGGAGGTGTACTGCTCCCCAGCGCAGAGAGCTACCGCTCCCCAGCGCAGAGAGCTACCGCTCCCTTCTCCCCCGGGAAAGGGCTGGGGATGAGGGAAACCCCAGCCTTCTCAAGTGGATCCGGTTACAACAAACGACGCTGCAGGTCCGAGCCCGAACCACCGCTGCCGACCGCCTGCGCGCTATTGCCGAACGCCGGCGCGTTCAGCGTTGCCTGAACCGCATCCTGCCCCAGCCCGCCGAAACTGCGCTGGAGCGCATAGTGCATCGTCGGCGCGCCGCCGATCACAGCGTCATCGAGCAATTCCCCGTTGCCGTCGTGTAGCAAGGCATGTGCCGCGCGCCAGCCGCTGGCAGTCGTCGCGGCGGCGGTCGCGGCGGCAGTCGCAACGGCAGTCGCAGCGTCGAACACCCCGACCACCGCATCGAAATCGAAAACCGTGGCGGTGGCATCGGCAACCCCACCCGCGCCGCCGATGCTGCCCGGGTCGATCAGTTGCAGCTTCACCTCCCGTTGCGCCAGGCCGCGGGCATACCAGTTGACGAAGCGGATGCGGTCGGCCGCCGCGCCGGTATCGACGATCAGCGTGTCGCGGTCTCGTGACAGGACGATGTCGCCGATGCCGATGCCGCCCCCGAGCGAGAGCGTCGGCGTGGCACCGCTCGCGAGGAACACCGAGTCGGTGCCATCGCCACGATCGAAGGCGATCACGTCGTTGCCGGCGTGCAGCGTGAGGCGGTCGTTGCCGGGGCCGCCCGCGGCCAAATCGTTGCCGGCGCCAAGCACCAGGGTGTCGTCGCCCGGTCCGCCGTCGAGCAGGTCGTTGCTGCTTTCGGTTGGCGCGGCCGTCAGTCGCAGCGCACCGGGCTCGGCCAGCACGCCTTGCGCGGCCGTGACGCCAACGCCATCGAAGGCGCCGTTGCCGCGGCCCGCGTCGAAAGTCGCACCGTTGCCCGAGAGCGGCACCGCGATCCCGTCGAGCGTCAGCTCGTGCACGACCAGGGCACGGTCCGCCGCCGCACCCGAACCGATGCTGCCAACGAACACAACGTCGATCTGGTGGGTGATGCCGGGATCGGCGTTCAGGTCGACGACCACGGTCGATTCGCGGCCCGACCGCACCAGGAAAGAGCGCTGATGCATGCCGTCGACACGAATCTGGCCGAGGATGAGAGTCGAAGGCGCGCCGGCGGCCGTGGCCGACACGACGATGCGGCTTGGCAGCGCACCGGTGTCGGCCAACGTATCCCTGCCGTTGCCCCCTTGCAGGATATCGCTGCCGCCACCGCCCCACAGGGTGTCATTGCCGCCGGACCCCACGAGGTGGTTGGCGAGCGCATTGCCCCGTCCGGAGGTGGCGCCCGGCATCAACTCGAGCGCGTCGGCAAAGGCAGGCAGCGTCAGCCCGACCGAGCTGCGCACCAGATCCCAGCCGCCGCCGTCGAGCTCGACGACCATGTCGCCTTTGTCGTCGAGGATATAGGTGTCGTCGCCCTCGCCCCCGATCAACTGGTCAATGCCGGGGCCGCCGTCGAGCAGGTCGCCGCCGGCGCCACCATCCAGCGTGTCAGCGCCCGCCAACCCAAGCAGAACATCGTCATCGCGCAGACCGCGCAAGGTGTCGGGACCGGCGGTTCCGGAGAGCGTCAGCGGACCGTCGGACGGATCGAGGTCGAACACCGGCAGCGTGGCCAACAGCTCGGCCATGCCGACCTCGGTGCCATCGGCGAAGCGGAAGCGCTCGACGCCGCTGCCCAGCGGACTATCGCCACGTGGCAGGATGAAATCCACCGACTGACCGGGCGCGAGTTGCGCGGTGAGCACCGCATACCGTGCCGGCACCTGATCGGTGGTGCCGAAGGGATCCGTCAGCACGCGCGTGGACCACGACCAGGTGAGTTGTTCCGGTGCAATGCCGGGGCCGAACTCCGCGGTATCGGCCGGCACCAGACCTTCCGACACCAGCCAGGCCATGCCGGTGAAGTCGTTCGCGGCGGGTATGGGTGGCGGCGGGGGCAGCGGCCCCATCCAGATGGCGCCGTCGAACGGGTGATCGGCGACCACGGGCGAGCCATCGGTGAGCCAGATATAGCTGCCGGGATACTGCTGCTGGTACTCCCACAATGGAAAGCCGCGCGAACGATAGAAGCGGTCGAGCACCGTGGTGCTGCCGACGCCGGGCGCGAACACCTGATCGGCGCCGGGTTCGTTCGCCCCGAACCGGAATGTGCTGCCCTCGGCCGCGCCGATCAG
>JANXQL010000118.1 GCA_025356815.1 Pseudomonadota bacterium | reverse complement strand
CACAGCGGCACAAAGCGTCTCGACATTGTCGACCACGGTGGGTCGATCCAGATAGCCGTGCGTGACCGGATAAGGAGGCCGGTTACGCGGGATGCCGCGCCGCCCCTCGAGCGACTCCAGCAACGCGGTTTCCTCGCCGCAGACGTAGGCCCCGGCACCGAGATGCAGCTCGACATCGAAGCGCACCCTGGCGTCGTCGCCGAGAAGTCTGGCTTGGCGCCGGCGCTGGAGCGCTGCCTCGATATGCTCGCTCAGGAACCCGTATTCCGCCCGCAGGTAGAGCAAACCGTGAGTCGCGCCGACGGCGTAGCCGGCCAGTGTCATCCCTTCGATGACCAGGTCGATATGCCCGGCCAGCAGCAGCCGGTACTTGAACGTGCCCGGTTCGCCTTCATCGGCGTTGCAGACGACGTACCGGTCACTTCCCGCCGCCGCAGCGCAGGCCGCCCATTTGGCAGCTGTCGGAAACCCGGCGCCACCGCGACCGCGCAGCCCGGCGCGGTCCAGGGCCGCGACCACGCCCCGGGGTCCGATTCGTTCCGCTGCCGCGAGTGCGCTCCCGGGAACATGCGGGTTCCCGAGAAGAAAGTCGCTGCGGCAAGCGACGTTCTGGATCTCGAACAGGTCGGCGGGCCAGTCCTCGACCGGCATCCGCGCCAGGATCAGGTCGCCGATCCGGTCGATGCGGGCGGCGTCGAGTCGCGCGATCGCGCGGCCATTGACCAGCAGTGCCGGGCCCTGGTCACACAGGCCCGTGCAGGAGGTTGTCCCGACGCTGACCAGGCCGTCTCCGGACAGCCTGCCCGGTTCAGTCCACAGGCGCCTGCAGAGCCGGTCGAGCAGTTCCACGCTGCCGGCCATCCGGTCGGTGATGCAGTCCGACAGCAGCACCCGAAACTCCCCGACCGGGTGGGCCGAGAAGAAGCTGTAGAAGCTGGCGACGCCGCGCACATGCGCCAGCGGCAGCTGCAGCCGATGGGCCACCGCACCCAGCGCGTCGGGTGAAAGGTAGCCGGATGGCGTCTGCACCGCCCGCAAGATCTGCAGCAGGCGATGTCCCTCGGCGCCCCAGTATCGGAGCGCGGACTCAAGGCGGGCAACAGTATCGGCGGTTGACGGCATCCGGGCCCAGCAGTTCGCTCGCGGGTTCTGCGGCCGGGACCCCGCCCGACCACCCGCTCCGACAATGGCCCTTTGCGGTTACGAAAGCACCCGGACATGCCGCAATGCAGCGAAGCGGTGACGTCCCCCAGGGTGGCGCCGTCAATAGTGCGGCGGGACCTCGAATTGCGACTCCGGCGTTGCAGAGGCGTCGGCACTCTCCAGTCGCTCCAGCAGCCGCAAGTGGCGGGCATTCTGGGCATCAATCATCTGTTGCTGCCGGAACAGGACGTCGGACAGCTCCTGCAGGGCGCGCTCCAGGTGGGCCACCTTGAATTCCAGCAGCTCTACGCGGGTATCGTGGGACACGTACGACTCCGTGGGGGTTACGCTGAGTATAGCGGGGCCGCCGCTAGGGCATCGCCATCGCCTGCGTCGCGCCTCGGCGCCCCTCGAGCATCGCGTGCGCCACGTTCATGTTGCCCTGGAGCTCCGAGTGCGCAAACACGATCCGACCGTGCGGCACCCTTAGCGCTTCGTGCTCAGGCGGCCGTCCGTCGCGCCGGAAGAAGAATCCGGGTGGGGGTGCGAAGTAGGCATGTTCCCAGCAATTGAGGGCAACGCCCGCGACGTCGCAAGCAGGCGCGCGCGGCCGAGCGCGCCCTGCAACGCTGGATCCGCGCCGGGCGAGAGTAGTGGAATATGGAAGGTCAGCGCGATCAGCCTGCTCGGCATCAGTGGCTGCCGATGGCCCCCGAGGAATACGTTGCGCCGCACGAAGGCATGCCAGCCAAGGCCCGAGAACCAGCGAGCGACGGTGAAGCCAAGCCGGTCGAAGAAGCGCGAGTTCCGCAGCGCCACGTTGACCGTCAGGATGGGCCCGTAGCGGAAGTCGCCATAGGCGAGTGTCTGTGCCTCGGGCAGATCAGCAACGATACTGCGACTGACCCAGCCGCCAGTGGCGAGGACTGCGGCTCGCGCCCGGATCCGGTGCATACGCCCACCCTTCGCGTAGCTGACAAGCACGCTCCCCGCGCTATGCGCCGGGCCGTCGTGCTAGACGCGCACGACGGTCGCGTTCAGGCGCAGTCGCAAGTCCGTGCCAGGGCGCTCGAGCGCGGCAAAGTTCACCCGCCCGCTTGCGACCGAAGCGATTGACTCGTCGCCTGCGATCGCATCCGGCAGGATGCGCTTGACCATCTTGCGCAGGATCGCGGCGTTGCCACCGGGAAAGGAGACGACCTCGGCCTTCGCGAAGCGGCTCTCCTCCGGGCTGGGAATGGTACCTGGCAGAGTCAGGCGCTTGGCCGTGAATGCCGAGATCGCGTCGCCGCACACCCCGAAGTTGCCTGCGCCGATCAGCGGGTCGACGTACTGCTTGACCTCGGCCCTGTAGCCGAGCAGGTCGAGCAGTTCGTAGTAGGTCATCGAGTCCAGCCAGCGGTCGGGATCGGGTACGCCCAAAATCCGATCGCGGCGATTGTTTGCGAAGTCGTCGAGCTGGCGTTGCACCGCCTCAGGCCAGGGGGTGTTCGTGAAACGCGCCGCGATAGGGTTCTTCGCGCAGCCATGACCGGGGAACCAGTAGCCGGTCGCGAAGCGCGACTCCAGCAGCATAGGGTCGTTGTGGTCGTTCGGCAGCGTGTACTGCTCGGCCCCGCCCGCGAGCGGTTCGACGTCGTAGTGCTCAGGCAGGAGAGTTCACGGTAGTACTCGCCGTAGGCCTGATAGCGACCACCGCCAGAGCCGCCAGCCGGGGCGCCGGTAACCACCAATGCGCCGTTGGAGCCCTGTGGGCCGACGAGTCGCTGGCCAGCGACGTCGAACTCGTTCTGCTTCGCCTCGCCGCCGAACATCGGATGGCTTTTCGAGTACGACACAGGTCTGCCCGCGCTTGCGCCGCTTGCTGATTTCGTAGAACGCCGTTGTTCCCGCAAGACCACTGCCGACGATGATCAGGTCCACCGTCTCGTCGACCGGCGCATCCCTCGCCGCCGGATAGAGGTGGTCGCGGATGCCATGGGCGGCATCGCGGACCGCTTCGGTGTTGCCGTTCGACCAGGCGTAGTCGCCGACGCCACCGTAGCCGGTCCAGGGCGAACCGAACGGGCTGCAACGGCCGGTCGCCGACCGCCCGCAGCGCGAACGCCGGGGCGGACAGCAGCGCCGCTCCCGAACCCACCAGGACACCGTTGACGAAGTCCCGCCGGGAAATGCCACCGGCCGGGGAGGCGGATCGATTGCGTTTTCGGGACATGACAGGTCACCGGGGGGGCATCGCGGCAGCTGGAAGCTATGGACTCACGCCAGGGCGCATCCCGCTAGCCTGAAGTTCCCCCTCCATTTTAGTGGCTGAGTAGTCAGCAGATCCCTATTTTTTCTGTGTTAGAGGCGAGTTGGGACGACTTAGATGGGTACATAGTGTAGTCACTAAACAGTTGACTATGTTATGTGATTGTGCTATGTTTTATGGCATGTCAGAACGTGGAGGCGCCGTGCATGTCGTCACCACACGGCGCACCTACAAGGGCCGTGTGTACGAGACCCATCTGCTTCGGCGCAGCTACCGCGACGGCGATCGCGTCAAAAACGAAACCCTCGGCA
>JANXQL010000097.1 GCA_025356815.1 Pseudomonadota bacterium | reverse complement strand
GCCGTCACGGCCGCGCCACTGCTGCGGGTCACCGCCGGCACGCCGCGCCGGCGCAGCAGCGTCGCGACCGATTCGAACCGCGGCGGATGGCGCGGTGCGAGCACCAGCAGCGCGTCGGCGCGGCGCCTGCGCAGCGCGGCGTGCGCCTCGAGCACTTGCGCCTCCTCACCCTCGTGGGTACTGCCGGCCACCCACAGCGGGCGCCCGGCGCCGAGGAGCGCCCGCAGGGCCGCGCCGCGGGCGCCGATATCCGCAGGCGGCTGGTAGTCGAACTTCAGGTTGCCCATCGCCTCGGTGCGGGCGGAATCGGCACCGAGGGCGACGAAGCGCTCGGCGTCCGCAGCCGTCTGCGCCGCCACGTACACGCCCGTGAGCGTGTCGCCGATCAGCCGCCCGAGCCGCCGGTAGCGCCGCACGGAACGCGCCGAGACACGCGCGCTGGCGAGCATCATCGGCACGCCGCGCTGGCGTGCGGCGGCATACAGGTTCGGCCACAGCTCGGTCTCGAGGACCAGCCCGAGTCGTGGCCGGACACCGTCGAGAAAGCGAGCCATCGCGCCGGGCAGGTCGTAGGGCAGGTAGCGGATGGTCGCTGCCGTTCCGACCAGGTCGACGGCACGCTGCCGGCCGGTGACGGTGGCGGTCGTGAGCACCAGCGGCAGCGTCGGATGTCGCGCATGCAGGGTCCGGACCAGCGTCGCGGCCGCCTGCACCTCCCCGACCGACACGGCGTGCACCCACAGGCTCGACGCCGACAGCGTCGGACCGAAGCCGAATCGCTCGCCGAGGTGGCGCCAGTGACGTCGATCCGTCAGGCCGCGACCGAGCTCCAGCAGCACGGCTAGCGGCACCAGACAGTAGCCCAGACAGAGGTAAAGTAACCGCAAGCGTCCGCCCGCCCGGCAATGAGCCTGAGATCATACCGCCCATGACCGCCACCGCGACCGTGCCGATCGAAGATCCGACCTGCGGCATCGCGCTGCAGCCGCTGTCCGGGTTCCTCGCGCCGCGCTGGTGGCCGACCTGGATCGGCTATGGGCTGATGCGGACGATCGGCGCGCTGCCATGGCCGGCGTTGAGTGCGCTGTCCCGCGCTCTGGGGGTCGTGGCCTGGTACGCCGCCCGCCGCGACCGGCGCATCACGCTTGTGAACCTGCGGCTCGCCTACCCGGGCAAGAGTGAATCGGAGCGACGCCTGATCGCCCGCCAGCACTTCCAGTCGCTGATCTACTCGCTGTTTGAGACCGCGCTGGTCTGGTTCGACCGGCGTGGCCGGCTGGAGCGGCTGACGCGCGTCGAGGGCCTGGAGCACCTGCGCGCGGCGCAGGCGAAGGGCAAGGGCGTACTGCTGCTCGGCGCGCACTTCACCACCAACGAGATCGCCGCCGGTGCGCTGCCGCAGACGGGACTGGCGTTCGATGTGATGTACAAGCGCTCCGCCAACGAATTGCTGAACCAGCTCGCCCTGCGTGGGCGGCTGCGGCGCGGCGGCCGGCTGATCCCGAGCGAGAAGTTCGTCGAGATGCTGAAGGTGCTCAAGCGCAACGGCATCGTGCTGTACGCGCCCGATCAGCACTTCGACGGCGACGGTTTCGTGACCGTGCCGCTGTTCGGCGTGCCGGCGATGTCCAATCCCGGCACGACCTTCGTCGCCCGCGCGACCGGCTGCACGGTGCTGCCGTTCTTCCCCGAGCGGCTGGCCGATGGCAGCGGCTACCGGATGCGCATCCTCGCCCCGATCGAGGGCTTCCCGAGCCGCGACGGCGCGGCCGACGTCGCCGTCTACCACGGGCTGATCGAGGCGGCGGTGCGCACGGCGCCCGCACAGTACCTGTGGAGCTACAAGCGCTTCCGGCCGCCTGCCGGCGAGTCCAACCCCTACCGGCGGGGCTAGGCGCCGGCGCGCGCGTAACCGTCCAGCAGCGCACGCCACTGCGCCGAGTCGGGTCCGGGGCCGCCGAACTTGCGCAGCGATCGCGCGAGCCGCGCGAGGTTCGCCGCGCGCCAGCGCCCGGGCGGGCGCTGCGCGCCACGATCAAAGTCGATCAGCTGAACCTCGCCGCCGGCCCCGACCAGCACGTTGCGGGCATTGAGGTCGGCGTGGCGGATGCCGGCGTCGTGGAAGGCGCGCACGGTGGCGCCGACCCGCGGCCACAGTGGATCGTCGGGGGGCGCGGCGAGCCGCGCGGCGAGCGGAGTCACCGCCGGAATCGCCACGGTCAAGAGGTCGGCGCGGTACCACAGGCCGTCGCGCACGTAGCGCGCCGCGACCGGCCGCGCGGCGGGCAGCCCGAGCGACTCGATCAGCGCCAGCAGCCGCAGTTCCCGGAAGGCGCGCGTGGCCTCCTCGCCCGTCCATAGGTAGCGATCCGCGACCAGCCGCGCGATGAGTCCGCCGCGTCGATAGTGGCGCAGCACCTGCGCGGGTGAGCCGTCCCGACCGCTCAGGAACCAGGCGCTGCCACGGCCCGGCGCGGTGCCGCTGATCCGCCCGTCGGCCGCGAGCGCGAGCGGCTCGAAATCCGCGGGCTGCGGATGGCCGATACGCGAGGGGTCGTATAGGATCGCGCCGGACTTAGTCGGGATGCGCTCTAGCCGCATGTCTTCCTTCAGCAAGCTTCTGGACTCGCCCCCGGCCAGCGTCTGCCTGCTGCGGCTTTCCGCCATCGGCGACACCTGCCATGCGCTCGCCGTGCTGCGCCGCCTGCAGGCCGCCTGGCCCGCGACCCGCCACACCTGGATCATCGGCAAGTTCGAGCACAAGCTGATGTCGCTCGCGCCGGAAGTCGAGTTTATCAGCTACGACAAGAAGGGCGGCCTCGGCGAGCTGCGGCGGCTGCGCCGGCTGCTCGCCGGGCGGCGCTTCGACCTGCTGCTGCACATGCAGCTGGCGTTTCGCGCGAGCATGATCGCCTCGCTAGTCAGCTCGCCGCTGAAGCTCGGCTTCGACCGACGCCGAGCGCGCGAGCTGCAGTGGCTGTTCACCAATCGCCGCATCGCCGCGCGCGGCGACGAGCACGTGCTCGACGGGCTGCTCGGCTTCGCCGACGCGCTCGGCGTGCCGCCGACACCACCGCGCTGGGACCTGCCGCTGCCGGCCAGCGCTCACGCCTATGCGCGGCGCCTGATCCCGGACACACGCCCGACCCTGCTGGTCAGCGCCTGCTCGAGCCACTCGGCGCGCAACTGGCGCGCCGAGCGCTACGCGGCGGTCGCGGACCATGCCCAGCGGGTGCACGGCATGCGCGTGATCCTCTGCGGCGGGCCGGGATCGACCGAGCGGGCGATGGCCGCGGCGATCACCACCGCCGCCACGCTGCCGCTGGTCGATCAGGTCGGCAAGGACACGCTGCCGGAGCTGCTCGCGCTGATGGCGCGGGCCACTGCGATCGTGACCCCCGATTCGGGGCCTGCGCACATGGGGACCCTCGTCGGTCTGCCGGTCATCGGTCTGTACGCGGCCACGAACCCGGCGCGCAGCGGTCCCTACCTGAGCCGCGCTCACTGCGTAGACCGCTATGGCGATGCGGCTCGGACGTTCCTCGGCCGCGAGCCCGCGACGCTCGCCTGGACCACCAAGATCGAGCGTCCCGGCGTCATGGACCTGATCACGGTCGACGAGGTCGTCGCCCGGCTCGACGCCCTGCTCGGCGCCTCGACCGGCTGAACCCACCCCGGCCGCGTCGCGCGCTATCCTTCGCAGACCGGCGACCGGCGCCCGCGGCCGCCCCTTCCCGACTCAGGAACCTCCGATGACCTCACTGCCGCGCCGACTTTCGATTCTGCTCCTCGCCGCCTGGCTGCCGGCGTGGGCCGCGCTCGCCGCCGACGCACCGCCACCGATGATCGGCTTCGCGGCGCAGGGGGTCGGCGCGG
The DNA here is from genome assembly GCA_025356815.1 of Pseudomonadota bacterium. Taxonomy (GTDB): domain Bacteria; phylum Pseudomonadota; class Gammaproteobacteria; order Steroidobacterales; family Steroidobacteraceae; genus CAIKZZ01. The sequence goes on along the minus strand of JANXQL010000097.1, from coordinate 27,858 downwards.
AGGCCGCGCTCGAGGGCCGTTTCGACGCGCTCCTGGACGCGCGCGACATGCGCGCCTGGCTTGAGCGCATGTCGTCGGAGCCGAACCATATCGGCGCGCCGCACGACAAGGCCAACGCCGAGTTCATGCTGGAGCAGTTCCGGGCCTGGGGCTGGGATGCCGCGATCGAGACCTTCGACGTGCTCTACCCGACGCCGCGCCGCGTCGCGGTCGACCTGGTCGGCCCGCACCCCTACCACGCCTTGCTGGTCGAGCCGCCGATCGCGGGTGATCGCACCTCGGCGCGCACCAAGGGCGCGTTGCCGCCGTACAACGTCTACGGCGCCGACGGCGACGTCACCGCCGACCTGGTGTACGTCAACTACGGCATGCCCGACGACTACAAGGAACTGGCGCGGCGCGGCGTGTCGGTCAAGGGACGGATCGCGATCGCTCGCTACGGCGCCGGCTGGCGCGGCCTCAAGCCCAAGCTCGCCTGGGAGCACGGTGCGGTCGGCTGCATCATCTACAGCGATCCTCGCGACGACGGCTATGGCGCGGCAGACGCCTACCCCGCCGGTGCCGGCCGTCCGGCGCAGAGCCTGCAGCGCGGCTCGGTGGCCGACATGCCGGTGTATTCGGGCGATCCGCTGACCCCCGGCATCGGCGCGACCAAGGACGCCCCGCGGCTCGAGCGCGCGGCCGCGACATCGCTGCTCAAGATCCCGGTGCTGCCAATGTCCTATCAGGACGCGCGGCCGCTGCTGGAGGCGCTGCGCGGACCGCGCGCGCCCGGCACTTGGCGCGGCGGCCTGCCGTTCACCTATCACATCGGCCCGGGACCTGCGCGCGTGCACCTGGTGGTGCAGTCCGACTGGGCGCTGCGGCCGGTGTACGACGTGGTGGCCCGGCTCGAGGGCAGCGCCTATCCCGACCAGTGGGTGATCCGCGGCAATCACCACGATGCCTGGGTGTTCGGCGCCGACGATCCGTTGTCGGGCAACGTCGCGATGATGGCCGAGATGAAGGCTCTAGGCGCACTCAAGGCCAGCGGCTGGCGCCCGAAGCGCACGCTGGTGTACGCAAGCTGGGATGGTGAGGAGGCGGGGCTGCTCGGCTCGACCGAGTGGGTCGAGACGCACGAGAAGGAACTTGCCGCAAAGGCCGTCGCCTATGTGAATTCCGACTCCAACAGCAGCGGCCTGCTCGGCGCCGGCGGCAGCCACTCGCTGCAGCGGCTGGTCAACGAGGTCGCGGCCGGCGTCAAGGACCCGTCCTCGAGCGCAAGCGTGCTTGCGCGCGCACGCGCCGCGGCCATCCTCGACGCGCGCCGCGGCGGACGCGATGCCGACCGACGCCTCGCGCGGTCGCTGCTGGACGGCGGCGACCTGCCGCTCGACCCGCTCGGCTCGGGCTCCGACTTCACGCCGTTCCTGCAGCATGCCGGCGTCCCCTCTCTGAACTTCGGCTTCTCCGATGACGAGCCCGGCGGCGTCTACCACTCGATCTACGACTCGTTCGACCACTACGTGAAGATCGAGGATCCGGACCTGCGCTACGGCGTCGCGCTGGCCGAGGTCGCCGGCCACACGATGCTGCGGCTGGCCGATGCCGACCTGCTGCCGCTGCGCACGCAGGACTTCGCGACAACGGTCGCCCGCTACGTCGAGGAGGTCGAGCACTATGCCGAAGGCCTGCGCAGCGAGACGGCGGACATGCACCGACTGCTGGATGAGCACGTCTACGAACTCGCCGCGACCGGCCCGGACGTCGTCGGCCCGCCGGCGCGCGAGGCGGACGTGCCGTTCCTGAACTTCGCGCCGCTGCGCAACGCGAGCGCGGCGCTCTCGGCCAGCGCGCAGACCTTCGATGCCGCCTATGCCGCGGCGCTCGCCGATCCCGCGCGGCTGACCCCGGCGCGCGTGGGCGCCGTCAATGAGACGCTGCGTCGCGCCGAACAGTCGCTGCTCGGCGCCGACGGCCTGCCGGGCCGGCCGTGGTACCGCCACCTGATCTACGCGCCGGGCCTGTACACCGGCTACGGCGCCAAGACCCTGCCCGGCGTGCGCGAGGCGATCGAGGAGCGCCACTGGGCGGAAGCCGCCGACTACACGATCCGCACCGCCGCCGCCCTGGACGCCTACCGCCGCGCCCTCGACGCGGCCACCGTAGCCCTGCGCTAAGAGGAGCAGACCATGTCCGAGATACTGGTACCGGTCTCGCCGGGCGAGGTGATCGACAAGATCACGATCCTGCGCATCAAGGCCGCCCGGATCACCGATGCGGCCAAGCTTTCGAACGTGACGCGGGAACTCGCGATCCTGGAGTGCACCTGGCGCGACTCGCCCTATGGCGGCAAGGACATCTCCGCCGACGAGGCGGCCCTGCAGTCGGTCAACGAGCGACTGTGGGACATCGAGGACCGGATCCGCGACAAGGAGCGGGCGCAGGCGTTCGATGTGCGGTTCATCGAACTGGCGCGCTCGGTCTATATCGAGAACGATGAGCGGGCGCTGATCAAGAAGCGCATCAATTCCGCGCTCGGCTCGACGATCGTCGAGGAAAAAAGCTACGCCGCCTACCGCTGAAGCGGCGCCGCGCCGGCTCAGCTGGCGCGGCGCGCGGCCTTGAGCGAGTACTCGGCGCCGCAGTACGGGCACTTCGACTCGCCGGTGGCCTCGATCGCAAGGTAGACCCGCGGGTGGGAGTTCCACAGGTACATGCCCGGCATCGGGCAGCACAGCGGCAGGTCAGCCGCCGTCACCTCGTAACGGTGCTCGGCGTTCGGCTGGATCAGTTTCGGATCGTTGACGACCGGGGCGGCCATAGGCTTCTCGCTGCAGCCTGTGTGGCTGCCTGTGGAGGCGCGATTATACCGGAGCGGGAGCCGGCGGCGTGCACCCGGGGGGCAGGTCCTCGCCGCGTACCATCACCGCATCCCAGACCGCCGTGACCCAGGCCCGCCGTGCGGCGTGGCCCTCGGCAGGGACGACCGCCCGCCTCTGCTCCAGCGACAGCCGGTGAGTCAGCCTGCGGTAGGTGCGGTAGCCCTCGACCAGACCGTCGATCACCCCGTGATCGATCAGTGCCGCCGAACCCACCGACTCGAGCGCCCGTATGGTGTCGGCGAAGGTCACCAGCGGCGGATGCTCGCCCGCCCAGCGAAGTACGAAGTACTGCGCCAGAAACTCGATGTCGGCGACGCCGCCGGGATCCTGCTTCAGGTCGAACTCCCCCGTGCCTGCGCGCGACAGTTCGCGGCGCATCCGCTCGCGCATCTGGCGCACGTCCTCGCGCAGCGAGTCGCGCCGCACGTGGTGGCACAGCAGGTCGACGCGCTCGCGCTCGAACCTGGTACGGATCGCCAGGGTCCCCGCGACCGCGCGCGAGTGCAGCAGCGCCTGGTGCTCCCACGTCCACGCCTCGCCGCGCTGGTAGTCGAAGAACGCGTCGATGTTGGTCATCAGCAGGCCGCCCTTGCCGGACGGTCGCAGTCGCATGTCGACCTCGTACAGGCGCCCCGCGGCGGTGTGCGTAGTCAGGAAGTGGACGATCTTCTGGCCGAAGCGCAGGAAGAACACCGCGTTGTCGATGACTTTCGGCCCCTGCGTCTCCTGCACTTCACCGGCGGAGTCGTGCAGAAACACGAGGTCGAGGTCGGAGCCGTAGCCGAGCTCCTGACCGCCGAGCTTGCCGTAGCCCACTGCCGCGACGCCGCAGGGGCGAAGCGCCCCCGGCGCGCCGCAGAACGGGGCGCCGTAGAGGGCCAGCATGGCGTCCCAGGCGTTCGTCATCGCCCGTTCCACGATCAGCTCGGCGATGTCGGTGAGCCGGTCGGACACCCGCATCAGGGGCAGCCGCCCGCTCAGGTCGAATAGCGCGACGCGGAAGATCGCCGCGCGCTGCACCTGGCGCAGCGCCTCGATGCTGTGCTCGACGTCGGCGTCCCTGCCTTCGTCGGCGAGGCGCAGCTCGATTTCCTCGGCAAACTGCGCCCGCGTCGACGGCTGGTCGAACAGGCGCGGGTCGATCAGCTCGTCAAGCAGCAGCGGGAATGAAGCGACCTGTTCGGGAAGGAAGTTGCCCAGCGCGCAGATGTCCGTCAGTCGCGCCAGCGCCAGCGGGTTCTCGTTCAGGAGCGCAAGGTAGGCAGTGCGCGAACCGATCGCCTCGACCACGGACAGCGCGCGGCGCATGGTCGTGTCGGGCTGTGCGTGCAGCGCAGCGGCCGACAGCAGCCGTGGCAGCAGCGCATGCAGCCGTCGCCGCCCCGGCTCGCCGAGGCGCCGGTAGTAGCCGCCGCCACGCAGCTCCAGCAACAGCGCCGCGACCGGGGCGGGGGCACTGAGCCCCAGCGCCCGCAGGGCATCGACGAGCGCATCGGCCGTGGTCGCGGCAGTGAACGCCGAGTCGAAATCGGCAGCGGCCCGCGGCGCGGTATCGGCGCCCGCGAGCACCAGCGCTGCGAAGTGCCGCTCGACCACGTCGCGCCGCTGCGTGTACGCGTCCACCAGCGCCCGCCAGTCGGCGGTACCGCAGGCGACGACGAGGCGCGCGCGCCGCTGCGGCTCGGTCGGCAGCCGGTGGGTCTGCTCGTCGGCGTACATCTGCAGCCGGTTCTCGAGCCGGCGCAGGAAGTCGTAGGCCTCACCGAGTTCCCGTACGGCCTGCTCGGACAGCAGCTTCTGACCCGACAGGCGCGGCAGCACCGTCAACAGCGACTGCGGGCGCAACCGCGCGTCGCTGCCGCCGCGCACCAGCTGCAGCGCCTGTACGATGAACTCGATCTCGCGAATGCCGCCACGGCCCAGCTTGACGTCGTCGCTGAGGTCGCGGCGCGCGACCTCGCGCGCGATCATCGACTTCATCTCGCGCAGCGACTCGAACACGCCGAAGTCCAGGTAGCGACGGAACACGAACGGCCGGATGACGTCGCGGAACAGCGCGTCGTAGGCCTCGGTCCCGGTCACCGCGCGCGCCTTGACCCACGCGTATCGTTCCCAATCGCGACCGTGCTGCTGCAGGTAGTCCTCCAGCGCCGCGAAGCTCGCCACCAGCGGTCCTGAGTCGCCGAACGGGCGCAGCCGCATGTCGACGCGATAGACGAAGCCGTCGACAGTCGCTGCGTCCAGCAGCTGAATCAGCTTCTGACCACGGCGCAGGTAGTACTCGACGTTGTCGACCGGGCGCGGGCCATCGGTCTCGCCGCCCTCCGGAAACAGGAAGATCAGGTCGATGTCGGACGAGAAGTTCAGCTCGCCGCCGCCGAGCTTGCCCATGGCGACGACCACCATCGGCTGCGGCTTGCCCCGCTCGTCGCACGGCAGGCCATAGCGGGCGCGCAGCACCTGCTCGGCGAATGCGTCGGCGGCACGGATGGCGCCATCGGCGAGGCGCGACAGCGCCGCGAGGGTATCGCGTGTGTCGCTCGTGCCGGTGAGGTCGCGCCAAGCAATGCGGGCCAGTTCGCGGCGGCGGGTACGGCGCAGCTCGGCCATGAACCCGGCCTCGTCGGTCAGCGCCGCGGCGGACGCGAACGGCGCGTCGTCCGAGCGGTCCGGCGCGGCGACGAGGGCGGGATCAGCGAGCAGCGCGCCCGCGACGAAATCGCTGCAGGCAAGCACGTGCGCAAGCACCGGCGGGGGCACCGCCGGGACGGCCCCCGCGTCCTGCAGACGCTGCAGCGCGCGGCCGCCGGCCGCCGCCGCGCTATCCACCGGGGATTCCGCCCCGCCCGACTCGACTGACTGCACCGTGAAAACGCCTCAAGCCTGTAGTCCTGCCGCAAGCATGCATCTTGATACCAAAACGCGGCGCGGTGCCAGCGCCTGCTGCCGCGTTCGGACGCCGCGCCGCCGCGGCGTCGAGCCGCTACACTCGCGGCCATGGTGGCCAGGAGCTCGGCGGTGGCTTCAACCTCTGTGACGTGCGTCGGCGAGACGCTCTGGGATGTCCTGCCGCACGGTGAATACCTCGGTGGCGCCCCGCTGAACTTCGCCGCGCACGCGACCCGCCTCGGCCTGCAGGCGCGGCTGGTGAGCCGGGTCGGCGACGACGCCCGGGGACGACGCGCCCTGCAGGCGCTGCGCGACCGCGGAATCGACACGTCGCTGGTCCAGGTCGATCCGACGCTGCCGACCGGGATCGCCGCGACGACGCTGGATCCTTCCGGCTCGGCCTGCTACCGCTTCCCGGCGCCCTGCGCCTGGGACGCGCTCGCCGCGAGTGACGAGGCAATGGCCGCCGCCCGCGACGGTACGGTCGTGTTCGGGACACTGGCGCAACGCGACGTGCGCGGCACGGCGGCCGTGCTGACGCTGGTCGGCGCCGCCCGCTGGCGCGTGCTCGACCTGAACCTGCGGCCCCCGCACGACCAGCGCGACGTCGCGCTCGGATCACTCCGCCACGCCGACTTCGTCAAGCTGAACGAGCACGAACTCGAGGCAATCGCCCGCTGGCTCGGGATCAGGGCGACCGCCGCCGCCGTCCAGTCGGCGCTGCGGGTGGACTTCGGGATCCGCTGGCTGTGCGTGACCGAAGGCTCGCGCGGCGCCAGCCTTTGGCACGAGGGCGAGCACATCGTCCAGCCGGCCGCTCCGGCCACCGTGGTCGATACGGTCGGTGCGGGCGATGCCTTCCTCGCGATGCTGCTGGCCGAACTGCTCAGCGGCAGCGCGCCGACCCTCGCGATGCGCCGCGCCGCACAGCTCGGCGCGTTGGTCGCCTCCGAGCGCGGCGCCTTTCCCGCCTACGATCCGCAGCGGCTGCGCGACTGATCCGCCGCCCGGGGAGCACGCTCCCGGGCGGGCGCAGCGCGAGTACGGCGGCGACGCGCGACTCGACCTCTCCGGAGAGGTCGACCGCGTGGCCTACAAACGACGAAGCCCCGCACGGGCGGGGCTTCGCTGACCTTGCGGTCGGGAGCAGGATCGGCCGGGGACGCCCCCGGCCGAACGCGGGAGTACATGTCCATCCCGCCCATGCCGCCCATGCCGCCCATGCCACCACCACCGCCGCCGTGCGAGTGATCCTCGTCCTTCGGCGCCTCGGCGATCATGACCTCGGTCGTCAGCAGCAGGCCCGCCACCGAGGCGGCGTTCTGCAGCGCGAGACGCGTGACCTTGGTGGGATCCAGGATGCCCATCTCGATCATGTCGCCGTACTCGCCAGTGGCGGCGTTGTACCCGAAGGTACCCTTGCCGTCCCTGACCTTGTTGAGCACGACAGCCGCGTCTTCGCCCGCGTTGGCGACGATCTGGCGCAGCGGCTCCTCGATCGAGCGCGCGAGGATCTTGATGCCGAAGTTGCGGTCCTCGTTGTCGTGCGACAGCTTCTCCAGCGCCTTGAGGACGCGGATCAGCGCAACACCACCGCCCGGGACGACGCCTTCCTCGACGGCCGCACGCGTGGCGTGCAGCGCATCCTCGACGCGGGCCTTCTTCTCCTTCATCTCGATTTCGGTCGCGGCACCGACCTTGATCACGGCGACGCCACCGGAGAGCTTGGCGACACGCTCCTGCAGCTTCTCCTTGTCGTAGTCGGAGGTCGCTTCCTCGGCCTGTGCGCGAATCTGGGCAACGCGCGACTTGATGTCCGCGCCCTTGCCGGCGCCGTCGATGATCGTGGTGTTTTCCTTCTCCACGACGATCTTCTTGGCCTCGCCGAGGTCGCTCAGGGTCGCCTTCTCGAGCGACAGACCGACCTCTTCGGAGATCACGGTGCCGCCGGTCAGGATCGCGATGTCCTGCAGCATGGCCTTGCGGCGATCACCGAAGCCCGGCGCCTTGACGGCGGCGACCTTGACGATGCCACGGATGGTGTTGACGACCAGGGTCGCCAGCGCCTCGCCCTCGACGTCCTCGGCCACGATCAGCAGCGGGCGGCCGGCCTTGGCGATGCCCTCGAGGATCGGCAGCATCTCGCGGATGTTCGAGATCTTCTTGTCGTAGAGCAGGATCAGCGGCTTGTCGAGCTCAGCCGTCTGGTTCTGCTGGTTGTTGATGAAGTACGGCGACAGGTAGCCACGGTCGAACTGCATGCCCTCGACGACGTCGAGTTCGTTGTTGAGGCCCGAGCCCTCTTCGACGGTGATCACGCCTTCCTTGCCAACCTTCTCCATCGCCTCGGCAATCGTGTTGCCGATGCTCTCGTCGGAGTTGGCCGAGATCGTGCCGACCTGGGCGATCGCCTTGGTGTCCTTGCAGGGCTTCGAAAGCTTCTTCAGCTCCTCGACGGCGCACTGTACGGCCTGGTCGATGCCGCGCTTGAGGTCCATCGGGTTGACGCCGGCGGCGACACCCTTCAGGCCTTCGCGGACGATCGCCTGCGCGAGCACGGTCGCGGTGGTCGTGCCGTCACCGGCCTCGTCGGAGGTCGCACTGGCGACTTCCTTGACCATCTGCGCGCCCATGTTCTCGAACTTGTCCTTGAGCTCGATCTCCTTCGCGACCGAGACGCCGTCCTTGGTGACGGTAGGAGCGCCGAAACTCTTGTCGAGGACCGCGTTGCGGCCCTTCGGGCCCAGGGTGACCTTGACGGCGTTGGCGAGGATGTTCACGCCCTTGACCATGCGGGACCGGGCGTCATCGCCGAAACGGACTTCTTTCGCTGCCATGTTTCTTTTTCCTCTGAAAACTGTGTGCGTCGGGGGTAGGGAGGGCTTACTTGCCGTCGATGACGGCGAGGAGGTCTTCCTCACGCATCACGAGCACGTCGTCGCCATCAACCTTGACCTCGGTGCCGCTGTACTTGCCGAACAGCACCTTGTCGCCGACCTTGACGTCGAGCGGGCGGACCTTGCCGTCCTCGAGAATCTTGCCGTTGCCGACCGCCAGGACGCGGCCCTTGCTGGGCTTCTCACCGGCCGAATCCGGAATCACGATTCCACCAGCGGTCTTGCGCTCTTCTTCTTCGCGCTTGACGATCACTCGGTCATGCAGCGGACGAATCTTCGTCGACATCTCTAGTCCTCCTACGGGAGCCATTGAAATTCTCGGACCCGCGGTGGGCGGGTCCCCGGACGAGGCATTGTTAGCACTCGCCTCTATCGGCTGCTAAATATAGCGGCGAAGTTCCTTATTGCAAGGGTCACGGCCCGATCATTTGCGCGACGTGGCGTCGTGACAGGCTCGGGCGCCCCCGCTATGCTGCTGCGCGCGGGAGCCCTCTCACCCCAAGGGCGAATTCAACTACATGAAAAAAAAGGACTTTTGTGACGCCTGACCGAGTCCTGACGGACGCGGGCTGCCGCGCTGAACCAATTCCGCCCGCACGGCTCTATTTAGAGCCCGACCGCCGCACCGCCAGATTGCCGCCGAGAAGTACCGCCCCCGTGACCGCCCACCCGCCCCTGCTCGCCCGCCTCATTCGCCGGCTGGCCGTCCCGTTACTGGCCCTGGCGACCCTGGCCTTCGGCGCACCGGCGCTCGCCGCCCCCGGCGACGACCAGTTCCTGCCGCCCCAGCAGGCCTATGAGTACGCCGTCGAGGCACGCGCCGACGCGCTGTACGTGACCTACAACATTCGCGACGGCTACTACCTGTATCGCAAGCGAATCTCGTTTCTGACCGCGACGCCCGGTGTCACCCTCGGTGCGACCGAGTTCCCGAAGGCGCTGTCGCATCACGACGAGTACTTCGGCGAGCAGGAGATCTACCGCGGCGCCGCCACCTTTCGCGTGCCGTATGCCGTGGCCGGCGCGCGGCCGGACGCCATTGATCTGACCCTCAAGCTGCAGGGCTGTGCCGACGCGGGTCTGTGCTACCCGCCGCAGAGCTGGCATGCGCAGGTGCGCCTGCCTGCGGCGGCGGCCGGCGGCGGCCTGCTCGGCAAGTTCCTGGGCGCCGCCGGCGCCGCGCCCGCCGCGTCCGTCGGCGCCGGCGGCGACGATTTCCTGCCGCCCGAGCAGGCGTTCCGGGTGTCCCTCGAGACCGCAGGCCCCGGCCGCCTGCAACTGCGCTGGCTGATCGCGGATGGGTACTACCTGTACCGCGAGCGTTTCAAGATCACGTCGGAGAGCCCCGAGCTTGCGCTGGGCACGCCGCAGTGGCCGGTGGGCCTGCCGCACCGGGACGAGTACTTCGGCGAGCAGCAGATCTATCGCGGCGAGCTGGTCGTGCCGGTGTCGTACACCGCGACCAAGACGGCCGGCGCTCGTCCGACGCTGCGCGTGGTCTATCAGGGCTGCGCCGACAAGGGCCTGTGCTATCCGCCGCAGACCCAGCGCCTGTCGCTCGCGCCCGATGCCGCCGCCGGCACCGACTCGCGAGCCGCGCCGGTGTCCGAGCAGGACCGCCTGGCCGCACTGATCCGCAGCGGCAACCTGCTGCTGGTGGTCGCCGCGTTCTGGGGCTTCGGCCTGTTGCTGTCGTTCACGCCGTGCGTGCTGCCGATGGTGCCGATCCTGGCCGGCATCATCGCAGGCGACGGCGCGAGCACGACCCCGGGTCGAGGCTTCGCGCTGTCGGTCGCCTACGTGCTCGGCATGGCGGTGACCTACACGATCGCGGGCGTCGCGTTCGCCGCGGCAGGCAGCCAGGCGCAGGCGGTGTTCCAGCAGACCTGGATCCTGGTGCTGTTCGCGGGCCTCTTCGTGCTGCTCGCGCTGGCAATGTTCGGGGCGTACGAACTGCAGATGCCCTCCGGCCTGCAGACCCGCTTCGCGGCCGCGAGCAACCGCATCCGCGGCGGCAAGTTCGTCTCCACGGCGATCATGGGCGCGCTGTCGTCGCTGGTGGTCACCGCCTGTGTCGCGCCGCCGCTGGTGGCCGCGTTCGCGGTCATCGGCCAGGCGGGCGATGTCGCCCGCGGTGCGCTCGCGCTGGGCGCGCTGTCGATCGGCATGGGCACGCCGCTGCTGGTGGTTGGCGCCTCGGCCGGCAAGCTGCTGCCGAAGGCCGGTCCCTGGATGGAGACGGTCAAGGCGATCTTCGGCGTCGTGTTCCTCGGCGTCGCGGCCTGGATGCTCGACCGCGTGGTTGCGCCGCGCCTGATGATGCTGGTCTGGGCCGCGGTCGCCTTCAGCGCGGTCTGGGTGCTGCTCGCCGTCGGCCTGAAGGGCGGCCGCCGCGGCATGCTGCGCTGGGTCGGGGCCGCGCTGATCGGCCTGCAGGGTGTGGTTCTGATCGGCTCCGCGGCAAGCGGTGGCGTCGATCCGCTGCGGCCGCTGGCCGGCACCGGCTGGCTCGGTGCGCCAGCGCAGGTCGAGGGTCTGTCGTTCAAGACCATCAAGAGCAGCGCCGACCTCGACCGCGAACTCGCGGCTGCCGGTGTCGCCGGCAAGCACGCGCTGCTCGACTTCTATGCGGACTGGTGTGTCTCCTGCAAGGAGATGGAAGCACGGACCTTCCGGGACGCGGCCGTGCGTGCCGCGCTTGCCAACTACGTGCTGCTGAAGGCGGACGTGACCGGCAACGACGCGACCGACCAGGCCCTGCTGCACCGCTTCGGCATCTTCGGGCCGCCGACGACGGCGTTCTTCGCGCTCGACGGCCGCGAGCGGCTAAACGCGCGCCTGGTCGGGTTCGTCGCGCACGAGCCGTTCGTTGCCCATGTGCATCAGTTCGAGGTGAGCCCGTGAAGCCCACTCCGCTGCAGGCCGCCTATCTCGGCTTCGGCGTGATCGGCGCCGCGGTGCTCGGCGCGTTCACCTACGAGCGTACCCGGCCGGCGCCCGTGGCGGCGATGAGCGCGGTGCTGCGACCGGCAGGCCCGGCCGCACCGGCAACCCCTGCGGCCTCCAGCGCCGTGCCTGAGCGACGTCCGGACTTCACGCTGCGTGACCTGGACGGCAAACCGCATCCGATCAGCAGCTGGGACGGCAGGCCGCTGCTCATCAACTTCTGGGCCACCTGGTGCGCGCCCTGCCGGCGGGAGATCCCGCTGCTCAATCGGCTGCAGCACGAATTTTCGCCCAAAGGCTTCGAAGTCATCGGCATCGCGGTCGACTTCGCCGCGGACGTGCGCTCCTTCAAGAAGGCCTTTCCGATCGACTACCCGCTGCTGGTTGGCGAGGACGACGGTCTGGAGGCCGCGCGGGGCTTCGGCGTCGAGGCGATGGCGTTCCCGTTTACGGCATTCGTCGATGCCGCCGGCCACGTGCTTCTGGTGCACCTGGGGGAATTGCATGAAGATCAGGCACGCGCCATCCTAGGGGTGGTCAGCCGGGTCGATGCCGGCGGCCTGACCCCGGCTGCGGCACGCACCCAGATCAAGACGTTGCTTGCGGCCCTTGCAGCCCCCACCGCGGCCGCGCACTAACCCGCCAGATCGCCCTCTTTAGGGTCCTCTTGGCCGCAGATCGCGTCTTTTTGATCCAATTTGGCGCCGTTTGCGCCAGAGACGTCGTTTCCGGTTAGACTCCGCCCCCGACGTTACGGCACCGGGAGGGCCGATGGCTCGCATTCTGGTCCTCAACGGACCGAACCTGAACCTGCTCGGCACGCGCGAGCCGGACGTCTATGGATCCGCCACGCTCGCCGACATCGTCGACCGCCTGCAGCAGCTCGCGACCGCTCGCGGTGCGACGCTCACGGCGCAGCAGTCGAACGCGGAGCACGAACTGGTCGCGGCCATCCATGACGCGAAAGCATCGGCAACGGACGCGATCATTCTGAATGCGGGCGCCTTCACACACACCAGCATCGCCCTGCGGGACGCCCTGGCGGCGGTCGCTGTGCCGTTCTACGAGGTGCATATCTCCAACGTCTACGCACGTGAGAGCTTCCGGCACCAGTCCTTCCTGTCCGCGATCGCGTCTGGCGTGATCGTCGGCTGTGGCCCGGTGGGCTACGAACTCGCGCTCGACGCGGCGCTGCGCAAGCTCGGCCGCTGACCCCCTTCCGACGAGGACCACTGATGGACATACGCAAGGTTAAGAAGCTGATCGAACTCCTCGAGGAGTCCGGGGTCGCCGAAATCGAGATCAAGGAGGGTGAGGAGTCCGTCCGCATCAGCCGCCACGGCGCGGCGCCCGTCACGACGTACATCCAAGCGCCGCCGATGGCCCCGGCCGCCCAAGCGCCCGCCCCCGCCGCGGCGCCTCTCGCCGCCGCGCGCGCAACTGCGCCGGCCGAGGAGGCCGATGCAGCCCCACGCGCCGACGCAACGGTGACCGCGCCGATGGTGGGCACCTTCTACTCGTCGCCCGCCCCCGGCGCGAAGGCCTTCGTCGAGATCGGCACCGAGGTCAAGGTCGGCCAGACGCTCTGCATCATCGAGGCGATGAAGATGATGAACCAGATCGAGTCCGACAAGGCCGGCAAGGTCGCTTCGGTCCTGGTCAAGAGCGGCGATCCGGTCGAGTTCGGCCAGCCGCTGTTCGTCATCGAGTAGCCGCCCCACCATGATCGACAAAGTGCTGATCGCGAACCGCGGTGAGATCGCGCTGCGGATTCTGCGCGCCTGCCGCGAGTTGGGCATCAAGACGGTCGCGGTGCACTCCACCGCCGACCGCAACCTCAAGCACGTGCTGCTGGCGGACGAAACGGTGTGCATCGGCCCTCCGGCGTCCAAGGACAGCTACCTGAACATGCCTGCGCTGATTGCGGCTGCCGAGGTCACCGACTCGGTCGCGATCCACCCCGGCTACGGCTTCCTGTCCGAGAATGCAGACTTCGCCGAGCGCGTCGAGAAGTCCGGCTTCGTCTGGATCGGCCCCAAGGCCGAGACGATCCGGATCATGGGCGACAAGGTCTCGGCGATCCGCACGATGAAGGAAGCCGGCGTGCCCTGCGTGCCCGGCTCGGGCGACCCGCTGGGCCCCGACGCGGACACCAATCGCGCGATCGGCAAGAAGATCGGCTATCCGGTCATCATCAAGGCCTCCGGCGGCGGCGGCGGTCGCGGCATGCGCGTCGTGCACTCGGAGGCCGCGCTGCTCAACTCCATCAACGTGACCAAGGCCGAGGCGCTGGCGGCGTTCTCGAACGACCAGGTCTACATGGAGAAGTTCCTCGAGCGGCCGCGCCACATCGAGTTCCAGATCGTCGCCGACCATCATGGCCACGTCGTGGTGCTGGGCGAGCGCGACTGTTCGCTGCAGCGTCGCCACCAGAAGGTGGTCGAGGAGGCGCCCGCGCCGGGCATCACGCAGCGGCAGCGCGAGGACATGACGGCCAGCATCACCCGCGCGCTGACGGCGGTCGGCTACCGCGGCGCGGGAACGCTGGAGTTCCTCTACGAGGACGGCAACTTCTACTTCATCGAGATGAACACCCGCATTCAGGTCGAGCACCCGGTCACCGAGCTGGTGACGGGCATCGACCTGGTCAAGCTGCAGATCCGGATCGCCGGCGGCGAGAAGCTGCCGTTTCGGCAGGAAGACATCGAGATCCGCGGGCACGCGATCGAGTGCCGCATCAACGCCGAAGACCCGAAGACCTTCATGCCGAGCCCCGGACCTGTGCGCCTGTGGCATCCGCCAGGCGGTCCGGGCATCCGCGTCGACAGCCACCTGTACACGGGCTACGCAGTGCCGCCGTACTATGACTCGCTGATCGCCAAGATCATTGCCTATGGCGAGGATCGCGATACCGCGATCGCGCGCATGCGCAACGCGCTGTCGGAGATGGTCGTCGAAGGCATCAAGACCAACGCCCCGCTGCACCAGGAAATCTTCGGCCACTCGGCGTTTCGCCAGGGCGGCCTCGACATCCACTACCTCGAGCGACGCCTCGGCCTGAAGTGATTCCGTGGCGGGGCCGCGAGTCCCCCGCCGCGTCCCTCCCCCGCCACCAAGCAGTCGCCCGTGCCGTTCCTCCAAGTCCACCTGACGCTCGACGCGCTCGATCCGGACACGGTCGAGGCAGCTTGCTTCGCGACCGGCGCGGTCTCGGTGACCCTGACCGATGCCGGCGACACGCCGATCCTCGAGCCGCTGCCGGGCGCGACGCCGCTGTGGCCGGCCACGGCGATCTCGGCGCTGTACGAAGCCGACACGCCGGCTGACGCGCTTGCCGACGCACTGCGCGCGGTGCTGACGTCGCCGACGCTGCAGCTGCGCTTCGAGGCCATCGCCGACAAGGTCTGGGAACGGGAGTGGCTTAAGGATTTTCGCCCGATGCGCTTCGGCGCACGGCTGTGGATCTGTCCGGGCGGCCTGCTCCCGCCGACCGACGCGGCGCCGGCGCCAGTGATCGTGTGGCTGGACCCGGGCCTTGCGTTCGGCACGGGCACGCACGCGACCACCGCACTGTGTCTGAATTGGCTTGACGGGGCGGCGCTTGCCGGTGCGCGCGTGCTCGATGTCGGTTGCGGCTCGGGCATCCTTGCGGTCGCGGCGCTGCGTCTGGGCGCGGCGAGCGCACATGCGCTGGATATCGACCCGCAGGCGCTGATCGCCACGGCCGACAACGCTGCCCGCAACGAGGTCGCTTCTTCCATCTCGATCGCCGCGGCGGACGCGCCGTGGGGCGAAGGCTACGACGTCGTCCTTGCCAACATCCTGGCGGAACCGCTCATCCAACTCGCCACCGCGATCGCCGCCACGACACGGCCCGGTGGCCATGTTGTGCTGTCGGGGCTGCTGGTGTCGCAGGCCGACGCGGTGACGGCGGCCTATCTGCCGTGGTTTGATATGGAGGTCCCGCGGGAGCGGGATGGCTGGATCGGCCTCGTCGGCCGGCGCCGTCGCTAGGGGTATCGCGTGTACACACAGTGTCCCGAATGCGGCACCGTGTTCCGGGTCACGGCCGCGGTGCTGCGCGCCGCGCAGGCACGGGTGCGCTGTGGCGTCTGCGACGCCAACTTCAACGCGCTGCAGTTCCTCAGCGACGATCTGGAAGCCGATGCCGGGGCGGCGCGCGACTCGGCGGATGCGGCGCTGTTGCGGCCGCACTCGAGCCCGGCGCCGGCGGAGCCCACGCCGTTCCCGCCCGCGACTCGCCACACGCCGTCGGCGGACGAGGCGCGCGCCTTCCGAACCCTCGATCAGCACATGCACGCACCGCCGCCCGCGGGACCCACCGCGGCCACGACCGATTTCAACGTGCTCGAGCCTGAAGATGTCGATGCCTCGCTGCTGCAGGACGAGCCGGCAGCGACGGACGACGCCGACGCCTCGCTGGAGTTCAACGTCCCCGCGTCGGACTGGGAGCGCTTCTTCACGCCGGCGGAGAGTGCGACCCCGGTCTTCGCGCTGGACCTGAACCTGCTGCCAACGCGCGCCGACCCCGGTGACCCGAACCAGGCGGAGTTTCTGCTCGCCGCCGAGCCGCCGACCGATCCCGCGCTGGTGCAGCCGGACGCGCCTACAACCGAACCGATTCACGACGCAGAGGCCGAGGCCGGGCTGACGCCCGAGACGGAGGTTGAGTTCGAGGTGGCGGCCGGGCCGGCGCCTGAGGCAGAGGCAGAGGCAGAGCCTGCACCTGCACCTGCACCTGAATCCGAGCCGGAGGTCGAGTCCGAGGTCAAGGCCGAGGTCGAGCCGGCGCCCTCGCCCGAGCCGCCGCACGCGGCGAACGCCGGCGACGTGAACGCCGCGGAGGTCGGGCTGAGCTATGCGCGACTGCTCACCGACGATGGCGACGCGATCGTCGCCGCGGAACTGCCGACGGATCCGGAACTGAATTGGCCGACGCCGCCGTTGGCGAGCAGCGACGAGGTGGCGACCGTCGAAGCGCCCGCGGAGCAGGTCGACGACGAGTCGCACGCCGAGACCGACGTGAGGGCAGGCGTGGACTTCGGGCATGCCCCGCCGCCCGCGACCGCCCCGGAGGAAGCGGAGTTCGACGTCGACGTCGACCTGGACGCCGATCTTGCCTTCGCGCTACTGGCGCCGAGGGAGCCGGCAACCGCAGCCGATGACGCGTCGGCCCACACGGACGAGTTCGGGCTCGAGGACTTCACCGCGCATGTGCCACTGCCATTCGTGGATGAGCTGCCGCTGAGCGCGGACGCGCCGGCCGCGCGCGAGGAGGAGGAGCCGATCCTGACGACGGCAGTTGCCGCGGAACCGATCGACGACGCGCATGAGCCGTTGTACGAGCATCCTGCGCTCGAATCCGGGCCCGCGCTCGCCGCCGATGCCTTCAACCAGCCGCCAGCGCGACCGGCGCCTTCGCGTGCGCCGCTGCAGTGGGTCGCAGCCGTCGCGCTCGCGCTCGCGCTCGCCGCCCAGCTCATCCATCACGAGCGCGAGACGCTGATCGACAAGCCGATCATCGGCTCACCGCTCGCCGGCCTGTACTCGGCGTTCGGCGCCCCGATCGAGCCGCGCTGGAACCTTGGCGACTACGAGGTCCGCCAGTGGGGTTCCGCCAGCGAGGAGGCGCCGGGCGAGCTGAGATTGCGCGCGAGCATCGTCAATCACGCCGGCCGCGGGCAACCGTATCCACTGCTGCGGGTACTGCTCGAGGATCGCTTCGGCGGTACCGTCGCCCGGCGCGAGTTCAGGCCGGCCGAATACCTGCCGGGCCACAGCCGGCCGCGCGGCCCGCTGTCGCCGGGCGCACGCGCTGATGCCGACCTGCGCATCGCCGATCCAGGCAACCAGGCGGTCGGGTTCGAGCTCGATGTCTGCCTCGAGCGCCATGGCGTGCTGACCTGCGGCGCCGATCCGCGCGCGGCGGGCACCTGATGCGCATCGGTCCCTACACGCTGGCGGCGCCGCTGGCGCTCGCGCCGATGGCCGGCGTCACCGACCGTCCCTTCCGGCTCCTCTGTCGCCGCCTCGGCGCCGGCCTTGCGGCCTCTGAGATGGTCACCTCCGACGTGCGCCTGTGGCACACGCACAAGTCGCGCCTGCGGATGGACCATGCCGGCGAGCCCGAACCGCGCGTGGTCCAGATCGCCGGTGGCGAAGCGGCGATGATGGCGGAGGCGGCGCGCCGCAACCGCGATCTCGGCGCGCAGATCATCGACATCAACATGGGCTGCCCGGCAAAGAAGGTCTGCAACCGGGCCGCGGGTTCCGCGCTGCTGCGCGACGAGCCGCTGGTCGCGACGATCCTCAGGGCGGTGGTGCGCGCGGTCGACATCCCGGTGACGCTCAAGATGCGCACCGGCTGGGATCCGACCAACCGCAACGGCCCCGCCGTCGCGCGCATGGCCGAAGACGCCGGCATCGCGGCGCTGGCCATCCACGGGCGGACCCGGGCCGACCGCTACGACGGCGCGGCGGAGTACGCGACGATCCAGGCGATCAAGCGAGCAGTGTCAATTCCGATTTTTGCGAATGGAGACATCGACTCCGGCGCGAAAGCGCGAGCAGTACTCGAAGAAACCGGCGCAGATGGCGTGATGATCGGGCGCGCAGCCCAGGGCCGGCCGTGGATATTCCGTGAAATCAGGCATTTTCTCAGTACCGGAGAGCCGTTCCCGGCGCCGGAGGCGGCGGAGGTCCGTGATATCATGCTCGAGCACTTGGAGCAGCTGTACGCCTTCTACGGCGAGCATGCCGGCGTTCGAGTGGCGCGCAAGCATCTCGGCTGGTATCGCGATCACGCGATAGCATCCCACCGGAACGACCCGCCTACCGACGCCCGCAGCGGCGCCGAAGACGCGCTGTTCAGTGCGCTGCGCGTCACCGCGACGATCGATGCGCAGCAGCTGCTCGTGCGGGAGTGGTTCGATGCGATCGGCGCAGGACAGCCGCTCGCCAGGGGTCAACAAGAGCCGGAATTGCCGCCGCTCGCGCCAACAGATGGGTGCGAGGGGCCGCAGGCCGAGGTCGCCTGAACGCGACCGACGCCACCGACCGGCGGGACGACGGGGATTCGAGATGGTGAACGCCAAGAAGACGGCGCGGCCGCGTCGCAAGACCGTGGTGCGCGCTCCGCGCTCCAGCGCCGCATCGGAGATGCCGCTGCGCGAGCACGCGGAAGCGGCCCTCGACGCGTACTTTCAGCGCCTAAACGGCCACCGCCCCTCCGGCCTGTACCAGCTGGTACTGCGCGAGGTGGAGGAGCCGCTGTTCCGCGCCGTGATGGACTACACCGAAGGCAACCTGCTGCGGGCCGCCGAAATCCTCGGTATCAACCGTGGCACGCTGCGACGCAAGCTGGAGGACTACGACCTTGTCGAATAGCGCCGTCTCGCGCACGCCGATCCGGCGCGCGCTACTGAGCGTCTCCGACAAGGCGGGCGCCGTCGAACTCGCCCACCTGCTTACCACTTTCGGTGTGGAGCTGCTCTCGACCGGCGGCACCGCCAGGCTGCTCGCAGCCGCGGGCGTGGCGGTCACCGAGGTGTCCGACTACACCGGCTTCCCCGAGATCATGGACGGTCGCGTGAAGACCCTGCACCCGCGCGTGCATGGTGGCCTGCTCGGTCGGCGCGGCACCGACGACCAGGTGATGCAGGAGCACGGCATCGCGCCGATCGACCTCCTGGTCGTCAACCTGTACCCGTTCGCGGCAACGATCGCGCGCCCCGACTGCAGCTATCACGACGGCGTCGAGAACATCGACATCGGCGGACCGGCGATGCTGCGCGCCGCGGCGAAGAACCACGCTCACGTCACGGTGGTCGTAGACCCGTCCGACTACGCCGAACTCGGCGCGGCGCTGGAGGCCGGCGGCACCGAGTTCGCGTTCCGCCAACGCCTCGCCGCGCGCGCCTACGACCACACCGCGCGTTACGACGCGATGGTCGCCAAATGGATGAAGCAGCAGTGCGCCGACGGTGCCACGGGCTACCCCGAGTCGCTCGAGCTGCGTTACACGAAGAAAATCGACCTGCGCTACGGCGAGAACCCGCACCAGAGCGGCGCGTTCTACGCAGACCCTGCCGCCGCGGGCGCGAGCGTCGCCAGCGCCGAGCAGCTGCAGGGCAAGGAGCTGTCCTACAACAACATCGCCGACGCCGACACCGCACTCGAGTGCGTGCGGCAGTTCGATGCGCCCGCCTGCGTGATCGTCAAGCACGCGAACCCGTGCGGCGTCGCGCTCGCGGACGGCATCGAGACGGCCTATCTCCAGGCCTACCGCACCGACCCGACCTCGGCATTCGGCGGCATCATCGCCTTCAACCGCACGCTCGACGCGGCGACCGCACGAGCGATCCTCGAGCAGCAGTTCGTCGAAGTCATCATCGCCCCCGACGCGACCGTCGATGCGCTCGAGGTAACTGCAGTCAAGGCCAACGTCCGCGTGCTGGTGACCGGCACGCTCTCGGGCCCGAGCGCTGCGGCACCGGAGTACCGCAGCGTCACCGGCGGACTGCTGGTACAGACGCGCGACACCGGCGTGATCTCGGCAGCCGAGCTGAAGGTCGTCACCCGCCGCCAGCCCGACGCGGCGGAACTCGCGGACCTGCTGTTCGCCTGGCGCGTGTGCAAGTACGTCAAGTCCAACGCCATCGTCTACGCCCGCAATCACCTCACCCTCGGCATCGGCGCCGGCCAGATGAGCCGAGTCGTCTCCAGTCGCATCGCGGCGATGAAGGCCGCCGACGCCGGCTTCGACGTCAACGGCGCGGCGATGGCCTCGGACGCGTTCCTCCCGTTCCGCGATGGCCTCGATGTCGCCGCGGAGTACGGCATCAGGGCGGTCATCCAGCCCGGTGGCTCGATGCGCGACGACGAGGTGATCGCGGCGGCGGATGAACACGGCATGACGATGGTCTACACCGGCATGCGCCACTTCCGGCACTGACAGGGGCGGCAGCGATGCGGGTACTGGTGATCGGCAGTGGCGGGCGCGAACACGCGCTGGCGTGGAAGGTGGCGTCCTCGGCACGGGTGGAACGCGTCTGGGTCGCGCCCGGCAACGCCGGCACCTCCCACGAGCCGAAGTGCGAGAACGTCGCGATCGCCGCCGACGACATCGCGCAGCTGCTCGCCTTCGCGCAGCGCGAGCGCGCGGACCTGACGATCGTCGGGCCCGAAGGGCCGCTGGTGGCCGGCGTGGTCGATGCGTTCCAGTCTGCCGGGCTGCGCTGCTTCGGTCCGTCGCGCGCCTGCGCGCGACTAGAGGGCTCGAAGGTGTTCACCAAGGAATTCCTGGTGCGCCACCACATCCCCACGGCGGGCTTCGCGCGCTTCACGCGCGAGACCTTCGACGCCGCCTTCGTGCGCGCGCAGCGCCCACCGATCGTGGTCAAGGCCGATGGCCTCGCCGCCGGCAAGGGCGTCGTCATCGCCGCCTCCCACGAGGAGGCGCTCGATGCGATCGGGCAGATGTTCGACGGCGCTTTCGGCACTGCCGGCGACACGATCGTCGTCGAGGAGTTCCTGCCCGGCGAGGAGGCCAGCTTCATCGTCATGGTCGACGGCACCCACGTGCTGCCGCTGGCGACCTCGCAGGACCACAAGCGGCTGGCCGACGGCGACCAGGGCCCGAACACCGGCGGCATGGGCGCCTACTCGCCCGCGCCGGTGGTCACCCCGCAGATGCACGCACGCATCATGCACGAGGTGATCCTGCCGACCGTCGCGGGACTGGCCGCCGAAGGCACGCCGTACACGGGCTTTCTGTACGCCGGCATCATGATCGCGCCGGACGGCACGCCGAACGTGCTCGAGTTCAACTGTCGCTTCGGCGACCCGGAGACGCAGCCGGTGCTCATGCGGCTCGAGTCGGACCTGATCGAGCTCGTCGAGGCCGCCCTCGAGGGTCGCCTCGACCAGGTCAACGCGCGCTGGGACCCGCGGCCCGCGGTCGGCGTCGTGCTCGCCGCCGAGGGCTATCCGGACCGGCCGCAGAAGGGCGCACGGATCACGGGGCTGGATGCCGCCGCACGCATGCCGGGCAAGGTCTTCCACGCCGGCACCGAAAGCGATGCGGACGGCGTGCGCGTGTCCGGTGGCCGGGTGCTGTGCGCGGTCGGCCGTGGCGGCAGCGTCGCCGATGCGTGCCGCGAGGCGTACGCGCTGGTCGATGCGATCAGCTTCCCCGGCATGCAGATCCGGTGCGACATCGGCTACCGCGCGATCCGCCGCGAGCAGGGCGGCGGCTGAGCCGATGAGCCGCATCACGATTCGTCGCAGCCATGACCTGACGCCCACTGCGGCGCGCGAGCGCGTCAGCCACGTCGCCGACCGGCTGGCGGAGCGCTTCGGCGCCTCCTGCCGCTGGCAGGGCAACGTGCTGCACATCCAGCACGACAGCGTACGCGGCCACATCGCGCTCGAGTCCACCACGGTCGTGGTCGAGGCGAAGCTGGGGCTTGCACTGGCGCTGTTTCGCGGCTCACTGGAAAGCGAGATCGCCCGCATCCTAGAGCGCGAGTTCGGCCCATGACCCCGGTCACGACCTCCTTCCGCCACGGCATCGCCGAAGACGCCGCGACGATCAGCGCATTCGCGGAGCGGGTGTTCAGCGACTGGTACCTGCCGGACAACCATCCAGACGACATCGACCTGCACGTGGCGACGACCTACGCGCCGGCGCTGCAGGCGGCGGAACTGGCCGACCCCGCCATGACCTACCTGCTCGCGCACGTCGACGGGCAGCTCGCGGCCTATGCGTTGCTGCGGCGCAATGAGCCGCACCGGCTGGTCACGGCTCGCGCACCGTGTGCGGTCGTGCGGTTCTACGTCGACCGGCCGTGGCACGGCCGCGGCGTCGCCGTGGCGCTGATGCAGCAGGCGGTCGCAACTGCGCGCGCCTCGGGCGCTGGTGCCCTGTGGCTGACCGCCTGGGAACGCAATCCCCGCGCGCAGGCCTTCTACGCCAAGATGGGGTTCCAGGACGTCGGCACCGACACGTTCGTGCTTGGCCGCGCACCGCAGGTCGACCGATTGCTGGTGCACGCACTAGACTGATGCCCCCCGCCGATGGATCGGACGGGGCGACGCCGCGTTTCCACTCCGAGGTCCCCCATGCGCAAACTGCTCCCTACCCTCGCTGCCCTGACCCTGGGCGCCCTGTCCTTCCTGCCGGCGTTCGCCGCTCCCGCGGCCGACAAGGACCTTGCCGCCGCGATCGCAAGCCCGGCACGGACGCCTGCGTTCATCACCCGCGACAGCGCACGCCATCCAGCCGAGGAGCTCGCGTTCTTCGGCCTGTCGCCGTCCCTCTCGGTCGTCGAGATCTGGCCCGGTGGCGGCTACTGGACCGAGATCCTCGGCCCTTACCTGAAGGACCACGGCCACTACACCGTCGCGCTGAGCGCGCCGGGCGACGCCGAGGAAGATGCGGTGGTCGCCAAGTGGCGTGAGCGCATCGCGGCGCAACGCGAGCGCATCGGCTCGGTCAAGGAGACCTTCGCCGGTCCCGGCCACTTCGACATCGCCCCGGCCGGCTCCGCCGACCTCGTGCTGACTTTCCGCAACCTGCACAACTGGATGGACGGTGGCTACGCCGAGAAGATGCTGGAGGCTGCGTTCCGGGCGTTGAAGCCGGGCGGTGTGCTGGGCATGGAGGCGCATCGCGGCCGCACCGACAAGCCGCAGGACCCGAAGGCGAAGGACGGCTACGTGCGCGAGGACTACGCGATCGCGCTGGCCAGGAAGGCCGGCTTCGAGCTGGCCGGCAAGAGCGAGATCAATGCGAACCCCAGGGATACCAAGGACTGGGTCGACGGCGTCTGGACGCTGCCGCCGACGCTGTCGCAGAAGGACAAGGATCGCGCGCGCTATGTCGCGATCGGCGAGGCCGACAACTTCGTGCTGAATTTCGTCAAGCCCAAGCACTGAGCAGCGGTGCAGCCGGGCCGCAGTTCACGACCTGCGGCCCGGCCGGCCGAGGATACCCCGCGCGCGCTGCGGTCACGCTCGCAAGTCCAGCGCCAGGCGTGCAGGGTTGTAGGGGAGATCGTTGACGCGGCGAGCAACCATCAGGTGTCGGCCTGCGCGGATGGCTCCGCCGCAGGCGTTCCCGCCGGCAGTTCCAACAGCACCCGCAAACCGCCGCCCGCGGCGTTCTCCGCCCAGGCACGCCCGCCGTGCGCGGCGAGCACCCGCGCGGTAATCGCAAGCCCGATCCCGTCGCCGCCGCAGTCGCGCGCGCGCGACTCGGCGATCCGGTAGAACGGCTCGAAGATCCGCGCCAGCTCCGCCGCCGGCACGCCCGGCCCGCGGTCGCGGACCTCGATGCGCAGGCCGCCCTGGCCGCTGCCGAGGCACACCTCGACCTCGCTGCCGGCGCCGCCGTAGCGCAGCGCATTGCGCACGACGTTCTCGACCGCACTGGCAAGCCACGCGGCGTTGCCGCGCGCCATCCGCGGCGTGAGGGGCGGCTGCCAGCGAATGTGGACCTCGCGCGCCTGTGCCTCGAATGCCGCATCGCGGACGATCGCGTCGAGCAGCTCGACCAGATCGACGTCCTCGGCCAGCGCCTGCGCGGATGTGGCCTCGAGGCGGGTCAGCTGCAGCATCTGCCCGATCAACCGGTCGAGCCGTTCCACTTCCGTCTCGAGACGGTCCAGTTCGCGGGGAACTTCACCGCCCGGCTGGCGCGCGAGCCCGAGCGCGACGCGCATCCGCGCAAGCGGCGAGCGCAACTCGTGCGAGACATCGCGCAACAGCTGCTCGCGCCCGAGCACCAGTTCGTGCAGACGCGCGGCCATTGCATCGAAGTCACGCGCAAGCGTGCCGAACTCGTCGCGCCGCGCGCTCACCTCGATCGATACGCGGGCATTGAGGTCGCCGGCGGCGAGTCCCCGCGTCGCCGCGCCCAGCGCCCGCACGGGCCGGGTAATCGCCCGCGTCAACAGCCAGCTGGCGATGCCGGTCACGACCAGTGCCAGCAGCAGCACTGCGAAGCGCGCCTCCAGCAGCACTCCCAGCGGTCCGGAGACGTGCCGTCGCGGCTGGATCAGCACGCCGTAGTGACGACCATTCGTGGCCACCAGCTGCGGCAAGGGACGGGCCGGCACGACGGTGACGCCGGGATACCCCCCGAAACCGCCATCCGGCGCCTGCAGCAGGCGCTCCACGGTCGGCGGCAGCGGCCGACCGAGCAGCTCGCGTCCATGGTCATCGACAACCAGCACGCGCAGGTCCGGTATCGTCGCGCGGCCCTGCTGCAGCCAGTCGACGAGCGCAGACTCGCCGCCCTTGCCGAGCGCGGCCGCCGCGCCATGCATCAGCTCCGACGAGATGCGCGGCACCTCGTCGGCGCGCTCGGCGAGCACCAGCCAGGTGAGTCCGATGCTGCCGGCCACGACCAGGATCGTGACCGTCCAGAACGACAGGAAGATCCGTCCGTACAGGCTCCTCACGACACGACCTCCTCCGGCGGCGTCAGCAGGTAGCCGGCACCGCGGATGCCGCGGATCTCGAGCTGGGCGGCGGATCCGAGCCGGAGCTTGCGACGCAGATTGCTGATGTGGGTGTCGATGCTGCGGTCGTACAGCTCCAGACGCCGACCGAGCGCCTGCTCGGTCAGCTGCTCGCGGCTGACGATGCGACCGGCAGCCCGGATCAGCACCTCGAGCACGCGAAACTCCGCGCCGGTCAGCTCCACCGCACGGCCGTCCTGCGTCACCCGGTGGCGCGCGGGATCCAGCCGGAGCGTGCCGAGCAGCAACGGCTCGTGCGGCAGGCCGCGATCGCTGACGCGACGCAGCACGGCGCGCATCCGCGCCACCAGCTCGCGTGGATTGAAAGGCTTCGAGAGATAGTCGTCGGCGCCGAGCTCGAGCCCGACGATGCGATCGACGTCGTCGCCGCGCGCGGTCAGCATCAGCACCGGCGGCGGCGACTCGCGCGTGCGCAGCACGCGCAGTACGTCCAGGCCGCTGCAGCCGGGCAGCATGACGTCGAGGATGACGAGGTCCGGAGCCGCCTGGCCGGGCGTCGCCAGCCGAGCGAGCGCCGCGTCTCCGTCGTGGACGACCTCGATCTCGAACGACTCCCGCGACAGGTACTCCGACACCATCGAGGTCAGCTCGCGATCGTCGTCGACCAGCAGGATCCGGGGCAGTACGGCGGCAGCGGCCATGGCCCGATGGTGCGGCCGCGGCCGAACGCTGTCACGCGCCGGCGCCGTGCTTGACGAAACTTTTCCCAGTCTTTGCAGTCTAGCTAGACACAAGGGCGCGCCACCGGCTCACCCTGTCGTCTGCTGCAACGCTCCTCCGGGGGCTGTCGAGGTGAACACGATGGCACGCAAAGAGACTCTCGCCACCTGGGCCGGCATCGGTGCCGCGCTGGTGCTGGCCGGCACCGCCACCGGATTCGCGATGGCCGCCGGCCGCGATGCGCCGCCGGCGCCGGAGCCGCCGCACATGGGCGCCGAGCACGGCCCGGGCGCGATGATGCCGGGCATGTGGCCGCCGATGATGATGGCGCACATGGCGCAGCGGCTGGGACTCACCGCCGAGCAGAAGCTGGCGATCCACAAGTCGATGGACGACGCCCGCCCGGGCCTGGAGGCCCTGCACCAGCAGATGCGCCAGGACTTCGAGCTGCTCGCACGCACGCGCCCGGACGATGCGACCTATCAGGGCGTGGTGGCCAGCGCGAGCCAGTCGGCGAGCCAGAATGCGTCACAGTTCGTGCTGCAGGCCAGTCAGCTGCGCTCGCGGATCTACGGCGTGCTCACGCCGACGCAGCGCGACCAGCTGATGAAGCTCGAGGCGGAGCATCGGGCCATGCACGGCGCCGACGCAAAGGCGCAACGCGGCGAGGGTCGGCATTTCGGCCATCACCCGCCGGACGCGCCACCCGACGCGGCGCGCTAGCAGCGCGTTGCCGCTGCGGCCGGCGCTCAGCCGGCGCGGCGCTGGGCGCGGTCGTAGTCCAGATACCGCCACAGGTACCAGCTGGCCGTCGTGCGGTACGGCGCCCAGCGCGCGCCATAGGCCGCGAGCGCGCGCGGCGTGGGCTGCTTGCGCTTGCGGTACAGCAGCCGGAACCCCTCGCGCACCCCGAAGTCGTCCACCGGCAGGATATCCGGCCGGTTCAGTGTGAACATCAACAGCATCTCGGCGGTCCAGCGACCGACGCCGCGCACGGCGGTCAGGCGCTCGATGACGGCCGCGTCGTCGAGCCGGATGATCTTGCGCCGCTCGGGCACGGTGCCGTCGAGGGTGCGGCGGGCGACGTCCTGCATCGCGAGCAGCTTGGCGCGCGACAGTCCCGTTGCGCGCAGCTCCGCCTCGGAGGTCGCGAGCAGCTCATCAGGAGTCGGGTAGCGGACACCTGGATACAGGCTTTTCAGTCGCCGCAGGATCGCGGCAGCGGCGTTGCCGTGCAGCTGCTGGTGCGCGATGGCCGACAGCAGCGCCTCGTAGGGTGAGCCCCGTCCACGAGCGAGCGTGCAGGGGCCGATCACCTCGATCGCGGCCGCCAGCCGCTGATCGAGGGCCGCGAGAGCCCGAACCGCCGACTCGGTCACCGGTCGAGCCCTCGCGTGCGCCGTCAGCGCTTCATCAGGCCAAAGAACTCGTCGTTGGTCTTGGTGTCCTTCATCTTGTCGATGAGGAACTCGACCGCCGCCAGCTCGTCCATGGGATGAAGCAGCTTGCGCAGGATCCAGATCTTCTGCAGTTCCTCGGTCGAGGTGATCAGTTCCTCGCGCCGGGTGCCCGAGCGGTTGATGTTGACCGCCGGGAAGATCCGCCGCTCCGCGATGCGCCGGTCGAGGTGGATCTCCGAGTTGCCGGTTCCCTTGAACTCCTCGTAGATCACATCGTCCATACGCGAGCCGGTGTCGATCAGCGCCGTGGCGATGATCGTCAGCGAACCGCCCTCCTCGAGGTTGCGTGCCGCGCCGAAGAATCGCTTCGGGCGCTGCAGCGCATTCGCGTCCACACCACCGGTCAGTACCTTGCCGGAGCTGGGCACGACGGTGTTGTAGGCACGCGCGAGGCGCGTGATCGAGTCGAGCAGGATCACGACGTCCTTCTTGTGCTCGACCAGACGCTTGGCCTTCTCGATGACATCTCGGCGACCTGCACGTGCCGGCTGGCGGGCTCGTCGAAGGTGGAGGCGACGACCTCGCCCTTCACCGTGCGCGACATCTCGGTCACTTCCTCGGGCCGCTCGTCGAT
>JANXQL010000179.1 GCA_025356815.1 Pseudomonadota bacterium | reverse complement strand
GCACGACCGGCGCACCGGACGGCACCGACGGGGTGATCTACGCCACCGAAAACGACGGCTACCTGCACGCGATCAGCACCCGGGACGGCAAGGAGCTCTGGGCGTTCATCCCGCAGGACATCCTCGCCACGATCAAGAGCGTGTACTTCAACCCCACCTACCCCGGCAAGCACTACTTCCTCGACGGCTCGGTGCGCGTGCTGAAGTACGACGCCAACGGCGACGGCATCGTCGATTCCGCCGCGGGCGACCGCGTCATCATCTACTTCGGCCAGGGCCGCGGTGGCAGCAACTACTACGCGCTCGACGTCACCGACCGCAACAACCCGAAGTACATGTGGTCGATCGGCCCGACGCAGCTCGCGGGCATTGGCCAGGCCTGGTCGAATCCGGTCCTGGCGCGGGTGAACGTCGGCGGCGGCACGCAGACCAGCGTGCAGAAGCTGGTGCTGATCTTCGGCGGCGGCTACGACCAGGCCGAGGAAACCCAGACGACGCCGGGCACCTACCTGTCGAACGACTCCGTCGGTACCGGCATCTACATGGTCGATGCCGTCTCGGGCAGCCTGCTGTGGAGCGCCAGTCAGAATGGCAACGGCAGCAACGCGGACCTGCAGCTCAACCGCATGGATCACGCGATCGCCGCGGACATCGCGGTACTCGACACCAATGGCGACGGCTTCGCGGATCGCATGTACGTCGGCGACATGGCCGGCCAGCTGTGGCGCTTCGACATCTGGAATGGCCAGACCAAGAGCACGCTGGTCACCGGCGGCGTGATCGCCTCGATCGGCGCGCACGACCTGGGCAGCAACCCGGCCGTGACCGAGTCGCGGCGCTTCTACAACACGCCGGACGTCGCGGTCGTGCAGAAGAAGGGCCAGCCGTCGTTCATGAGCATCGCCATCGGCTCGGGCTACCGCGGCCATCCGCTGAGCACCGGGATCCAGGACCGGATGTACGCCATCCGCGACTTCAAGCCGTTCGAGGCAATGAGCCAGGCGCAGTACAACGCGCTGACGCCGATCACCGACGCGAGCCTGACCGACATCGCCGGCATCCTCGCGCCGACGATCTCGCAGGTCGCCAACGGCTGGAAGCTGTCGCTGTTCAACGCCGGCCCGCTGTGGGTCGGCGAGAAGGTGCTCTCGCCCGCCGCGACGTTCAACAACCAGATCCTGTTCACGACCTACACGCCGGGCGTCGGCGGCGTCGCACTGAGCTGCCAGCCGTCGCTGGGACTGAACAAGTTCTACGCGGTGAGCGTGTTCGACGGCAGCCCGGTCGCGAACCTCAACAACCACAACAACGCGCAGCTGGACGACCGCTCGATGTCGCTTGCGCAGACCGGCATCGCGCCTGCGCTCGCGTTCCTGTTCCCGGCGCCCACCGCGGCGGTGGATGCCAGCGGCAACCCGCTGCCGACCAACTCGCAAAGCCCGGTGCTGTGCATGTCCGGCGTGGAGGTTCTCGGCGCGTGCCGCAACTTCAACAGCCGCATGAAGACCTACTGGAACGAGGCTGACGCGCCATGAACCGCCATTCGGGCATGACCCTGATCGAGTTGATGGTGACGCTCGCGATCGTTGCGATCCTCAGCGCCGTCGCCGTCAGCAGCTATCGCTCCTACTCGTATCGGGCCAACCGCATCGAGGCGGAAACGGTGCTGATGAAGATCCAGGTCGCCGAGGAGAAGTTCTTCCTGCAGAACAACACCTACACGACCACGCTTGCGTCGGCCCCGCCGGCCGGGCTTGGCATCGCGGCGACCTCGCCCAGCGGCATGTACACGCTCGCGGTCGCGGCCGGCAGCACCGGCAGCATCGCGACCTCCTACGCGGCCACCGCCACCGCGACCGGCAACCAGACCCACGACAAGTCGGCGTGCCTGACGCTTACGATCAACGACCAGGGCCAGCAGACGCCAGCGCCGTCGACCGACTGCTGGAAGTAGCCGCAGCTTCAGCCGCGGGCGAGGCTCGCAAACGGCACGCCCTGCTCGTCCTTCGGGGACAGGCTCGGCGCGCCCTCGACGGGCCAGGGGATCGCAAGCGTCGGATCGTTCCACGCGATGCAGCGCTCGTGCGGCGGCGACCAGTAGTCGGTCGTCTTGTACAGGAACTCCGTGCCGTCGATCAGCGTCAGGAAGCCGTGCGCGAGTCCCGGCGGGATCCACAGCTGGCGGCGGTTCGCGGCGCTGAGCTCCTCGGCGATCCAGCGCCCGAAGGTCTGCGAGCCCGGCCGGATGTCGAGTGCGACGTCCCAGACCGCGCCTGCGATCACGCGCACCAGCTTGCCCTGCGCCCTGGGCGCCTGCTGGTAGTGCAGCCCGCGCAGTACGCCGCGCGCGCTCCTGGAGTGGTTGTCCTGCACGAACGGCAGCGCAACCCCCGTCATCTGCCGGAACGCCGCCTCGTTGAAGCTCTCGTAGAAGAAGCCGCGCTCGTCGCCGAACACCTTCGGCTCGATCACGTACACACCGGCAAGCGCGGTCGCGGTCGCCTTCATGGCAGCGGCTGCTCGCGCAGCAGTCCCAGCAGGTACTGGCCATAGGGGTTCTTCAGCATGGGTGCGGCGAGCTGCTCCAGCTGTGCCGCGTCGATGCGTCCGCTGCGAAAGGCGATCTCCTCGGGGCAGGCGATCTTCAGACCCTGGCGCTTCTCGATCGTCGCGATGAACTGGCCGGCATCGAGCAGGCTCTCGTGCGTGCCGGTGTCGAGCCAGGCATGTCCCCGACCCATCACCTTGACGGCGAGCTCGCCGCGCTCGAGGTAGGCGCGGTTGACGTCGGTGATCTCAAGCTCGCCACGCGCAGAGGGCACGAGGTCGCGGGCAATGTCCAGCACCTGGTTGTCGTAGAAGTACAGCCCGGTGACCGCGTAGTTCGACTTCGGCCGGGCGGGCTTCTCCTCCAGGCTGACCGCGCGCCGCGCGCGGTCGAACTCGACCACGCCGTAGCGCTCGGGATCGTGCACGTGGTACGCAAACACCGTCGCGCCCTTGGGCGTGGCGTCGGCGGCACGCAGGTCGTCGGCGAACTCGTGACCGTAGAAGATGTTGTCGCCGAGCACGAGTGCCGACGAGTCGCGGCCGACGAAATCGCGCCCGATGACGAACGCCTGCGCGAGCCCGTCCGGGCTCGGCTGCACCGCGTAGCGGAAGTGGAGCCCCCACTGCGCGCCGTCGCCGAGCAGCTGCTGGAAGCGCGGCGTGTCCTGCGGGGTCGAGATCACCAGGATGTCGGCGATGCCGGCGAGCATCAGCGTGCTCAACGGGTAGTAGATCATCGGCTTGTCGTGGATCGGAAGCAGCTGCTTGGAGACCGCGAGTGTCACCGGGTACAGCCGGGTGCCGGAGCCGCCGGCGAGGATGATGCCCTTGCGAGTGGTCATGGGTTGTCCAGAATCTCGAGGAGGACGGGGCGCAGGGCATCCTGCCATGGCGGCAGCGCGACCCCGAAGGTCGTGCGCAGGGAATGCGTGTCGAGTCGCGAACTGGCCGGCCGGCGCGCAGCGCTCGGGTAGTCGGCCGCGCGAATCGGCTCGACGGCGTCGGCGCGCACCTTCAGCGCGATGCCGGCGCGCTCGGCCGTGGCCAGCACGAAGCGCGCGTACTCGAACCAGCTCGTCTCGCCGCTGGGGACGAGGTGGTAGAGGCCGAAAGGAAACGAGGCGGCGCCGTCGCGCTCGAGCTGGCGCAGCAGGTGCGAGGTCACCGTCGCGATCAGGGGCGTCGGCGTCGGCACGCCATGCTGGTCGGCGACGACGGTGAGCCAGTCGCGCTCGCGAGCGAGCCTGAGCATCGTGCGCGCGAAGTTCGCGCCATGCGAGCCGACCACCCAGCTGACGCGCAAGGTCAGCTGGCGCGCGCCGGAGGCGGCGAGCGTACGCTCGCCATCGCGCTTGGTGCGGCCATAGACGGACAGCGGTGCAGTGGCATCCTGCTCGGTGTACGGGACGGTGCCTGCGCCGTCGAACACGTAGTCGCTCGAGTAGTGCACGACCGTGGCGCCGAGCGGGACGGCGGCGGCGCCGATGATGCCGGGCGCGACGGCGTTCACCGCCTCGGCCAGCGCGACGTCGGTCTCGGCGCGATCGACCGCGGTGTAGGCGGCGGCGTTGACGATCACGTCCGGCGCATAGTCGCCGATCGCGGCGCGGACCTGGGCTGCGACCGCGAGGTCGCAGCCGTGCCGGTCGAGCGTGACCAGCTCCACCTCCGGCGTGAACTCCCGCACCAGCTCGTGCCCAAGCTGGCCCCCCGCGCCGAACAGCAGCACCCTCATTCGGGCGTGCCCGTGGCGTAGTGCTGCCCGATCCACTCGCGATACGCGCCGCTGGTCACGTTGCCGACCCAGCCGGGATTGTCCAGGTACCAGCGGACGGTCTTGCCGATCCCCGAGGCGAAGCTCTCGGCCGGGCGCCAGCCGAGCTCGCGCTCGATGCGGGTCGCGTCAATGGCGTAGCGGCGATCATGGCCGGGGCGGTCCTTCACGAACGCAAGCTGCGTGGCGTAGGACGCGCCGTCGGCGCGCGGCCGCAGCGTGTCCAGCAGCCGGCAGATCGCACCGACGACCTCGAGGTTGGGCAGCTCGTTCCAGCCGCCGACGTTGTACGTCTCGCCAATCTGGCCGGCCTCGAGCACCCGCCGGATCGCACTGCAGTGATCCTTCACGTACAGCCAGTCACGCACCTGCAGCCCATCGCCGTAGATCGGCAACGGCTTGCCGGCCAGCGCGTTGTGGATGACCAGCGGGATCAGTTTCTCGGGGAACTGGTAGGGGCCGTAGTTGTTGGAGCAGTTGGTCGTCAGCACCGGCAGGCCATAGGTGTGGTGGTAGGCGCGCACCAGGTGATCGCTCGCGGCCTTGCTTGCGGAGTAGGGACTGTTCGGCGCGTAGCGGTGGGTCTCGGCGAAGGCCGGCGCCCCGGGTTCGAGCGAGCCGTATACCTCGTCGGTGGAGACGTGCAGGAAGCGAAACGCGGCGCGCTCGGCGCCCTCGAGCGTGGCATGGTGCGCGCGGACGGCCTCCAGCAGTCGGAAGGTGCCAACGATGTTGGTCTGGATGAAGTCGGCCGGCCCATGGATGCTGCGATCGACGTGGCTCTCCGCAGCGAGATTTACGACCGCACGCGGCCGGTGGGTGGCGAGCAGTCGCGGCATCAGGTCCCGGTCGCCGATGTCGCCGTGCACGAACCGATGCCGCGCGTCGCCCTCGAGGCTCGCCAGGCTCTCGAGGTTGCCGGCGTAGGTCAGCAGGTCGACGTTGACGATCGGCTCGTCGGCGGCGGTGAGCCACTCGAGCACGAGGTTGCTGCCGATGAAGCCCGCGCCACCCGTCACCAGAATCATGCCGTCTCCCTGCCGGGCGCGCCCCGCGGCATCGTCCACCGGTCCTGATCGCCTATGGTCCCACCGATTGCCCCGAAGGTGAATCGCCACGCCGCCTCGCGGGCAGGTCGCTCACAGCGGCGGCCGGCGATGACCGGCGAGCAGGCCGAGCCTGCGCATCAGCGGCGTCACCGTCAGTCCCTGCACGACGATCGAGAACAGCACGACCGCGAAGGTGGTGGTCACCACAGCCTCGCGTCCGGGCAGCGACGCCGGCAGGCCCAGGGCGAGCGCAAGCGCAAGCGCGCCGCGCAGGCCGCCCCAGACGAGCACGTGCTGGTGACGGCGCTCGACGGCGAGCCTCGATCGAGCGAACAGCGCGCACAACGGATAGATCGCCACCGCCCGCCCGACGGTCACAAGGCCGATGGCCGCCAGCGCCGGCACCCACAGGGTCGGCAACTCGCGCGCGGCGTGGCTGCCGAGCATCAGGAAGATCACCGAGTTCGCGGTGAAGGCGACGTAGTCCCAATAGCCTTGGATCGCCGCTCGGGCGGCGTCGCCTGCGCGGCCCAGGCCCGGGGCGTTGCCGGCCACGACGCCGGCGGCGACCGTGGCGAGAATGCCGGACAGATGCCAGTGCTCCGCCAGCAGGAACGAGCCGTAGGCCGCCACCATCGTCAAGGTGATCTCCACCAGCGGGTCGCGGGCCCGGCCGGCGACCCACAGCAGCAGCGCACCGACCCCCGCCCCGCACAGCAGTCCGCCACCGACCGTGACGACCAGGGCAGCGCCGATCGCGCCCGGCGTCGTTGCCTCACCGGCTGCCCAGGCAAGCGCGGCCGCCGTCGCCACCGCCGCCGTACCGTCGTTGGCGAGGCTCTCCGCCTCCACCAGGAGCCGCAGTCGCCCGCCGACGCCGGCGTCCTGGAAGGTCGCGATCACCGACACCGGGTCGGTCGCCGCGATCAGAAAACCGAACACCACTGCCGCCGGTAGTCCCCAGCCGACGATCGCGACCATCCCGGCGGCGGTCAGAGTCGCGGCAAGCGCAACGCCTGCCGTCGCGAACACAGTCACCAGCAGCAGTTCGTGCCGCAGTGCCGGCCAGCACAGGTGCACGGCCGCCTCGAACACCAGCGGTGGCAGCAACACGTAGAACACCAGCTCGCGCGACAGCGAGAACTGCAGCGACAGCGGCGACAGCGCGAGCGCAAGGCCAGCGAGCACGAGGCCGGCGACGTACGGCATGCCGACACGGCGCGTCAGCAGCGTGACGAGCGCCGCGAGCAACAGCACAAGGCCGATACGAGGGATGTCGAGGGGCATCTGCAAGGTCCGGCCGCGGGGGTCGTATCGTAGCCGAGCGCGCGGGCGCGCGGCGGCGTGGCGGATCGGCGCGCAGGAACCGGCGAGCTCGCGCCTGACCGCTGACCGGCACAGCGGTGGGCGCGTCCCCGCCCTACCACCGACGCTCGGCGCCCCCCCGCAGCCGCGCTACGCACTAGGACCCGGGCCGTAGGCGTTGCCACGAATTTCGCGGCGCGCCCGCGCGCGCTAGCCTTTGCGGCCCGTCAGGTCGAGGCACAACGGCCATGAACACGACCATAGGCACCGCCGCCGGTGCCGGCACGCGCGTACAGCGCCGCGGCGCAGCACGCCGAGCGCCTGGTGCGCTGCTGGCGACGATGGCGCTGCTGGTGCTCGGCGCGTGGCCGGTGGCCGCCACCTGCGCGCCATCCACGGGGCCGCTGCCGGATGGTGCCGGGGACAGCAGCACCGCAGTCGTGGTGCTGCAGATTCGCAGCAGGACCGACGGCAAGCTCGATCGCGCCAAGCGCAGCGCGCAGCTGCCCGTCTACCTTGCGCGCATCGACAGCCAGCAGTCGCCGGCCGTGCTCGGCCCGCACACCGGCTGCGCCGCGTCGGCAGCCGAGGGGTGGCTCTGCCTGAAGCTGACACCGGGCACGTACTACCTGCTGGCGCTGCCGCCGGGACTGGACCAGAACCCGCCCGCGGTGGTGTTCCACGCGCCCAGTGCCCGCTACGGGCGGCTGATCCGCTACCGGCTGCAACCCGGCCGGGGAGGATCCTGGTCCGCCGGCGCCGGTCTGTTCGTGCTGGCTGGCGCGCGCCCCGACGACTTCCGCGAACTGTCGGGATTCTGGTTCGTCGTGCCGCCGCGGACACCGCTGGTCTGGCTGGGATCGATCGAGGTGAGCTGCACGACAGGCAAGGGCCTGTTCGGCAATCTTATCGACAGCTGCAGCGACTTTTCGGTGAGCAGCGCCGACGACGAGGCGGCGCGGGTCGCGGCGGCGGCGGACCCTGCTGGTGGACCCGTCAGGCCATCGCGACTGGTCCCGAACGGCATGCCCGCCCCCGAGGCGAGCGCGCGCCTTCGAGGGCCGCTCGCGCTGACGGTCGCGGCCCCAGGCGCTCTTGGGCCAGCGGCGTTCGGCGGGGCTGCGCCCTCTGTCGTGCCGTTGATCCACGGCGCGACCGCAGAGATTGGCCTGTTTAACCTGCTCGCGCTGGCCACGGGCGAGCTGTCACGGTCTGCCGCCCGCGCCGACGCAAAGCGCGGCGCACAACAGCTGCAACCCTGCGTCGATGCGCTGTCCACGCAGCTACAGGTCGTGGACACGGCGGCGTTGTTTTCCGCCGCGATCGCCGCCGGCCTGCGGGCCGGCGGCCTGCAGGTCGAGCAAACCCACTCCGATCGGCCGGTCGTGGAAGCGGCGCCAGCGCTGACGCTGACCGCGACCACGCAGCGAATCGCCTTGCGCCAGTGCGGTGGCCCCGACAGCTTCTGCCTCGAGCTTGAGACCCGCCTGCGCCTTCTAGCGTCCGCCTCGGGCGAGGTTCTGTACGACAGCACGCTGCTGTACTCGGGCGATCTGCCTCCCGTGGAGCCGTCGCAGGCGGGCGCTCGCCTGTACCAGCGTCTGCTTGAGAAGCGATCCGTCGCCGCGCAGCGCAGCGACTGGTGCGGTGACGCGGGCATGGGGCTCGTGCAGGAGCGAATCCGCGATGGTGCGGGCGAGATGGCCGCCCAACTGCTGCGCGACCTGGCGCCGCCGTAGACGCGGCCGGTCGCCGCCGGACCGGCCCGAGGACCCTCGCTTGCCCGCGAAAGAGCGCAGGCCGAATGGCACGTACAGGGGGTCACTGCAAGGGTGCTGACGAAGATCGTCAGCTCTTCCCTGCCGTTGAAGATCCAGCGGCCGATCGAGATCCGGCCGCGCGCAGTTGTTTGGGTCCGCGGCGAGCTGCAGTCACCCAAGCCTGGAAATTGTGCCCTGCGGCGGGCACAGGCCGGCGCATCCCTCACTCTTGATGGCCATCCGGTTGCCGAATAGTCGCCTCGAACCCGCCACAACTGCGTCCTTGTCGAGTCGTGATCGAGCCGGACACTGGCGCTCCGGTAGCCCGCTAAAGATGGCTCGAAGGCGGAGCCTTTACTCGCGGGTTCGCGGTGCGAAAGCGGCGCGCCGCAGCACACACGGCCTCTCGTCTGAGCAGCAGGGCAGCAGGCGGGCGCATTGGAGGTCTCCCTGTTTCTCGTCGCGTGTGGCGGCGATCGAGGTCTCCGAGACCGGCCCGTCCGGCGCGCTGCGAGCCCCCCCCGGCGACGCCGGTGCATGCCGCTCGCTAGTCGACGGCGCGCGCCTCGAGCAGCCACGGTTCAAGGCGACGCCCGAACGCGAGTTGCGCCGCCGTGCGCCCGGCCTGGCGCCCGCGGTCGCCAGCCGAGGCCGTCTCGAACACCGCTCGCAGCGACCGCGGCACGTGGATCGTGGTCGCCTGGAGTCGCCCGACGCGCGCCGACACCTGCGCCACGCCGCCCTCCAGCCTGCTCGACACCTCGATCATGCCGCGCGCGATCGCATAGTGGGCGCGATCGGGATAGCGCGCGCGCAGCGCGGTCGGGTCGCGACCGGCATCGACGACGAACAATCGACTGTCGCGCTCGCGCGCCTGTGTACAGCGACGCGCGCCGAGTTCCGCGAGTCGCGCCGCGACTTCGGATCGGTCGGGCCGCGGCGACACGCCCGCCGCCGCCATCGCCGCCTCCGCGGCATGCGGCGCACACGCATTCTCGACCGCCTGCCGGTACGCGGGGCCGTCGAATTCGAGGACCAGCAGCACCTCGTGGCTCGCACTTGCCCATGGCATCGGGTAGCGGACCGAAGCGGGCCGCGGACGCGGCCCGCGGATGCCAAGTTCAGCGAGCTTGGCCGCGTCGAGCCAACCGACGATCGAGGGCAGCGCGGGCGAGTCGAGGTCGGCGCCGTTGGCGACTAGGTACTCGAGCCTGACTGCGAGCGCGCTGTCCTCGGCGTCCCCCGACCCCAACCCCATGCCGAGCTCGCGCTCGCTGAGGTCAAGCGTCGACTCCGGCGTGCCGCCGCGGTTGTACGCAGCGCCTGCGAGCGCCGCGACGTTGGCGAGTGCCACCACGCTGAGCGCGGCGACGAGCAGCCAGCGGCCCCGGCCCGCGTTCACAGCGCCTCCGCAGAGACCGCGCGCCCGGTGGTACGCAGACGCCGGAGCACGAACAGGAACAGTACCGCGGTGAGACCGATGACGAGGAAGAACAGGTACTTGGGCATGATTTGCCACCACCAGTCGTAGAACTTCGTGTACAGCAGCACGATGAAGAACGACACGCTCGTGTTGATGACGTCGGCCAGGTTCTGGCGCACGCCATAACCGATCGCCAGCGCGGCGACGACGAACCCCGCCACCTGGTAGCCGCCCTCGATCAGCGATGCCGGCAGGGGCAGGTAGCTGCCGGCGCCCCAGTTGCCGAGCACGAGCATGGGCAGGTACAGCGTCAGCAGACCCCACACCCGGTAGGTCGCGTCGAAGCGATCGTACCGGCGATGGTCGACGAAGCGCGGGATCGCAAACAGCAGCGCCGCAGCAGGCAGGAAGTTCTCCGGATGCAGGCCGAAGTCGATCCAGTAGGCGCCACCCCAGGTGCCGAAGCGTGCCGCGACGAACGCGTCGAGGCAAAGGATCGCGCTCACCAGCAGCAAGCGCGACTCGACGCCGTAGGCCAGCAGCGCGGCGAACGCACCCCACGCCACCAGCGCCTTGTCGGACGGCGTGATGTCGAAGATCTGCCCGAGCATCGACAGATCGAGCACGAAGCAGGCGAAGGCGACCATGGCGGCGAGACGGGCGAAGTAGCCACTTCCATCGCGCACTGCGAGC
The DNA here is from genome assembly GCA_025356815.1 of Pseudomonadota bacterium. GTDB lineage: Bacteria > Pseudomonadota > Gammaproteobacteria > Steroidobacterales > Steroidobacteraceae > CAIKZZ01. The sequence goes on along the minus strand of JANXQL010000179.1, from coordinate 18,211 downwards.
AGCGCCGTCAGCGCCAGCGTCACGAGCGGCGCCGCGACCAGCAGCACGACCTGCGGCGTCGTGTCGAGGCGGCCCCAGTAACGGTAGAAGAAGAAGAACACGCTGGCCGCGAGCGAGATCGCGCCGAGCAGCGAGGCGATCTTCATGCCAAGCGACAGCTGCTTGCCGCGATCATCGGCGTCGACGTCGTGTTCCTCGGCAAGTTCGGCGTCGAGCGCGGCGTGGTAGCGCTCGACCTTGGCGCGCTGATCGTCGGTGAGCGTGAGCACGCCGCCGCTGCGCAGTTCCTCGAGTTCGCGCTGGAACGCGCGGACCCGGTCGACTCTCTGCTGCGCCTCACCGCGGGTCGTCATCGTGCGTCCGCCTCCCGTACCGCTCCAAGCGTACGCCGATCCGTGGCCGCTTGAATCCCCCCGGAACGAGCGGCCGTCTGGATGTGCTTGCTCCCGGCGGGGAGCGGTGGGAGGATCGACCAGTCGACCATCGGCGAACCGACGCGCCAGGCGCACCCCGGCTGCCGGGCCAGCAAGACACGGCCATGAAGCTCGGCGGGGGATCGATCAGGAGTGTTGCATGTCGCCCGCGCTCGTCCTCGTCTATGCGTGCCTCGTCGGCGTCGAGGTCGCCGTGGTCGTCGCCTGGATCCGCGCCTCGCGCCGCCATCGCTGGCCGATTCGCCCGTCGCGCAGCGACCTTGTGATCGGCGGGGTCACGAGCTTTCTCGACACGCTCGGCATCGGCAACTACGCGCAGATCACCGCCGCGTTCAAGTTACGCGGCCACCCACCGGACGAACTGATCCCGGGCACGCTCAACGTCGGCAATGCAGTCGGCATCCTGTTCAGCGCGGGACTGTTCATCACGGCGGTCCAGGTCGAGCCGGTGCTGCTGCTGGCGATGGTGCTCAGCGCCGGGGCCGGCGCGTGGGTCGGCTCGGGTATCGTCAGTCGCATGCGACGCCGGTCGATCCAGCTGTTCATGGGTGTCGCGCTGCTGATCGCCGCCGGGTTCTTCACGATGACGAACCTCGGCATCCTGCCGCCGACCGGGACCAGCATGGGCCTCGCCGGCTGGCGCTTCGGGCTGGCGGTCGCCGCGAACTTCATCCTCGGCGCGCTGATGTGCGTCGGCATCGGCAACTACGCGCCGTCGATGGCGCTGCTCGCGTTCCTCGGCATGCACCCGATGGCGGCGTACCCGATCATGATCGCGAGCGACGGCGTGCTGATCCCGGTGGCGAGCCTCGGCTTCGTGCGCTCGGGACGCTTCGCGCCGGCGGTCGCTTTTGGCCTCACGCTCGGAGGCATCGTCGGCACGCTCGCCGCGTTTCCGGTCGTGAGAGTGCTCGGCGACCACCTGACGCTGATGCGCTGGGTGGTCACGGCAATCATCACCTACGCCGCCATCGCGATGCTGCGCTCGGCGCGCACGACGTCGCCGCAGGCACAGGCCGGCGCATCGTGAGGGACGCGGCCGGCGCGGGTATCAGTATCAGGCGTGGGGAAAATTGGTGGGCCGTGTAGGGATCGAACCTACGACCAATTGATTAAGAGTCAACTGCTCTACCAGCTGAGCTAACGGCCCAATCTCTTCATTCTAACCTGCGGCCGGCCGAGGTTCCACACCTGACGACTCGCCGCTCTCCCGATTCGCGGCACGCAGGTGACGCTCACCACTGCATCGTCGCAGTTGGCGATCAGCGCGAACGCTCATCGCAGGAAGGGATGGGGTGGACGATGGGGCTCGAACCCACGACGGCCGGAATCACAATCCGGGGCTCTACCAGCTGAGCTACGTCCACCACCGAAAACTCAAGAACTCTCACCGCGATCGCCATCGACACGACCTTCGCACCCACCTCGATCGGTTGGCGCGCCCGGCAGGATTCGAACCTGCGACCACCGACTTAGAAGGTCGGTGCTCTATCCAACTGAGCTACGGGCGCTCGTGCTCCCGACTCGAGTTTCCTACCGGCCCCGCGCGACACCAAGGCCCTTATTCGCCTTCCAGGAATCAGTGGTCGGGGCAGAGGGATTTGAACCCCCGACCCTCTGGTCCCAAACCAGATGCGCTACCAGACTGCGCTATGCCCCGCCAGTCCGCATCGCACGGGCGCGCAATATTACGGGCGACCCCCTCCCCCGTCAAACCCGACCGGCTGCCGGGGACGGCAGGGCCGTGCGAGAATAGGGGTTTGACCGCACAAACACTGTCCCGGGGGTATGGCGAGTGACCGCGAAACTGATCGATGGCAAGGCGATTTCCAAGGCCCTGAAGGCCGATGTGCGCATCGCGACCGAGGCGATGGTGGCCGCCGGTGCCCGCCGCCCCGGTCTTGCGGTGGTCATGGTCGGCAGCGACCCGGCCTCCGGCATCTACGTCAGGAACAAGCGCATCGCCTGCCAGGAGACCGGCATCCACTCCGTCGCCCACGACCTGCCGGCGAGCACCAGCGAGGCGGAGCTGCTGGCACTGATCGACAGCCTGAACGCGGATCCGACCATCGACGGCATCCTGGTGCAGTCGCCGCAGCCCAAGCACATTTCCGAGCACGCGGTGATCGAGCGCATCGATCCGCGCAAGGACGTGGACGGATTTCACCCGTACAACGTCGGCCGGCTCGCGACCCGCCAGCCGCTGATGCGTCCGTGCACGCCCTACGGCGTGATGATCATGCTGCAGAAGATGGGCATCGACGTGCGTGGCAAGGACGCGGTGGTCGTCGGCCAGTCGAACATCGTCGGCCGGCCGATGGCGCTGGAACTGCTGATGGCGTCGGCGACGATCACCGTCTGCCATAGCAAGACGCGCGATCTGAAGGCCGAGGTCGGCCGTGCCGAGGTGCTGGTCGTCGGCACCGGCAAGCCGAACATGATCCCCGGCGCGTGGATTCGCGAGGGCGCGGTGGTGATCGACGTCGGCATCAACCGCCTGCCGGACGGCAAGCTCTGCGGCGATGTGGAATTCGCGACCGCCGTGGAGCGCGCCGGCTGGATCACGCCCGTCCCTGGCGGGGTGGGCCCGATGACCATCGCGGCGCTGATGCAGAACACGCTCGAAAGCGCGCAGCTGCGCCAGGGCCTGAAGGGCGCCTGACGGGCGCCCCGCGGCGCGACCACCTCAGCGGTAGCGCCAGCTCGTCCCCTGCGGCCCGTCCTCGAGCACGACGCCGCGCTCAAGCAGTTCGTCGCGGATCCGGTCGGACTCCTTGAACTGCTTGTCGCGACGGGCCGCGCTGCGCGCCAGCACGAGCGCCTCGATCGCGGCGGCATCGGGCGCTGCGCTCGCGTCCGCAGCGCCGTCCTCGCCCGGCATCCGCTCCGGGCGGGTCTGCAGCCAAAGCTCCGGGTCCAGGCCCAGCAGCCCCACCACCTGCGCGAGTGCCTTCAGTTCCGCCGCCAAGAGCGACGCCTTGGCCGCGTCACCGGCGCCCTTGGCGACGTTCAGTTCGCGCGCCAGCGCCTGCAGCGCGGCGAGCGCCTCGGGCGTGTTGAAGTCGTCGTCCATCGCCGCCTCGAACTTGCCGGTCGCTGCGCCCGGCACGACGCTCGCCGCCGGCGTCACCCCGCGCAGCGCGACGTACAGCCGCTCGAGCGCCGCATCCGCCTGGCGCAGGTTGTCGTCGGAGTAGTTGATCGGGCCGCGATAGTGGGAGGACAGCACGAACGCGCGCATCACCTCGGGGCGAAGGTGCGGCAACACCTCGCGCACGGTGAAGAAGTTGCCGAGCGACTTCGACATCTTCTCGGCGTTGACGTTGACGAAGCCGTTGTGCATCCAGGTGTTCACGAACGGCGTGCCGCACGCGCCACAGGTCTGCGCGATCTCGTTCTCGTGGTGCGGGAACTTCAGGTCCATGCCGCCGCCGTGGATGTCGAAGTGGCCGCCGAGCAGCGCCACCGACATCGCCGAGCACTCGATGTGCCAGCCGGGGCGGCCCGCGCCCCACGGCGACTCCCAGGCGGGCTCGCCGGGCTTTGCCATCTTCCACAGCACGAAGTCGAGCGGGTCGCGCTTGCCCTCGTTGACCTCGACTCGGGCGCCGGCGCGCAGGTCGGCGAGCCGCTTGCCCGACAACCGTCCGTAGCCCTCGAACTTCGCGACCGCATACAGCACGTCGCCGTCGCTCGCGACGTAGGCGTAGCCGTTCGCGATCAGCTGCTGGATCATCGCGATGATCTGCGGCACGTACTCGGTTGCGCGCGGCTCGTGCTCGGGGCGCTCGACGCCGAGCGCCGCGCAGTCCTCATGCATCGCGGCGATGAACCGCTCGGTGAGCACGCCCATCGGCTCGCCGTTCTCGGCGGCGCGGGCGATGATCTTGTCGTCGATGTCGGTGATGTTGCGCACGTGGGTGACGCGGTAGCCGCGGTGGCGCAGGTAGCGACGCACGACGTCGAACACGATCAGTGAGCGCGCGTGGCCGACGTGACAGAAGTCATAGACAGTCATCCCGCAGACGTACATCCGCACGTGCCCGGGCTCGAGCGTCTGCAGCGGTTGCTTGCGGCCGGTCAGCGAGTTGTGGATTTCGATCATCGACGTCGTGTCCTCGGGTCTAGGGAGCGCCGGCGGCGAGCCGGTGCGCGGCCTCCAGCCGCAGCGTCAGGGTGGATCGTGACATCACCTCCAGCAGGCGCGCGAGTTCCGGGCCGTCCAGGCGGTGGGTCAGCGCCGCGCGCAGCGGCTTGAACAGGGCGGCCCCCTTGGCGCCGGTGGCCTTCAATGCCGCCACCAGCGCCTCGTAGTCGGCGCCGGCTGCGATCGCCGCGAGCGCCGCCTCCCAGAACGGGGTGCCGGCGCCAGCCAGCAGCGCGCCGAGCGCCGGCGGCGGGCAGGCGAGTTCGCCGTAGACGATGGGCGCCCACTCGGCGGCATCCGCCGGCAGCAGCAGGTTCGCGCGCAGCGCGGCGACGAACGCCTGTTCGGCGCCGGGCGGCACCCGCCCCTTCGCCCAGGCCTCCAGCACGCCTGCGGGGGCGTGCTGCACGGCCTCCTTTTGCCAGTGGCGCAGCTGCGCCTCGTCGAAATGCGCCGGCGCGCGACCAAGGGCTGCAAGCTCGAAGCCGGCGACGAGCGCCGGGACCTCCAGCCAGCCGTCGTCGGCGTAACGGTGACCGAGCCGGGCGAGCAGGTTCAGGACCGCCCCGGGCAGGTAGCCGGCCTGCGCAAGGCTCGCCAGGCTCGCCGCGCCGTCGCGCTTGGACAGCGGCGCGCCGCCCGCGCCGATCAGCAGCGGCAGGTGCCCATAGGCCGGCGGTGTGCCGCCCAGTGCCTCGATCACGAGCCGCTGCCGCGGGGTGTTCGCGACGTGGTCCTCGCCCCGCAGGACGTGCGTGATGCGCATCTGCGCATCGTCGACCGCGTTGGAGAACAGAAACGCCGGGGTGCCGTCGGCACGACGGATCACGAAGTCGCCGAGGTCCGCCCCCTCGAAGCGCTGCGGCCCGCGCACAAGGTCGGTGTACTCGATCGGGCCCGCCGCGACCCGAAAGCGCAGCGAGGGGCTGGCACCCTCCGCGCGCCGCCGATCGCGCCCGGCGCCGTCCAGGCCCGCGCAGGTGCCGGCGTAGCGCGGTGGGCGACCGGCCAACAGCGCCGCCTTGCGGGCGAGCTCGAGCTCAAGCGAGCTGCAGAAGCACGGATAGGCGCGGTCCGCCGCCTCCAGGCGGCTGTAGGCCGCCGCGTAGGCGGCGCCACGCTCGGACTGGCGATAGGGGCCGGCCAGGTCGTCGCGGCCGGGACCTGCGTCCCAGTCCAGCCCCAGCCATTGCAGCGCCGCCAGCAGGGCCGCCTCATGGGCCGGTTCCGAGCGGGCCCGGTCCGTGTCCTCGATCCGAAGCACGAACCGCCCGCCGTGCCGGCGGGCGTACAGCCAGCTGAAGAGGGCCGTCCGGACGTTGCCCAGGTGCAGGGCGCCCGTCGGGCTGGGGGCGAAGCGAGTGATGACCGGTACTGACATGGGCGCGAAGTATAATGCCCTCCCTCTCCACCCTTGACGGGAATCCCATGCCGCATCACGTTTCTGACCGCCGCACGCGCCTCGCCCTGCTGGGACTGCTGCTGGTACTGATCGGCCTTGCGCCGCTCGCCCACGCCGACGACGGTGCGCCGAGCCAGGTGCGCATCGACACCAACCTTGGCAGCTTCACGATCGAGCTTGCGCTGGCGCGCGCGCCGCTGACGTGCGCAAACTTCATCAACAACGTTCGCGCCGGCTACTACACCGGCACCGTGTTCCACCGCGTGATCTCGAACTTCGTCGTGCAGGCCGGCGGCTACGACGAGAAGTTCCAGGCCAAGACCGCCACCGTGACCGTCGCCAACGAGTCCGGCAACGGCCTGTCCAACAAGCGCGGCACCGTCGGCCTTGCGCGCGGTGAGTCGCCGCACTCCGGCAATGCTCAGTTCTACGTCAACCTGACCGACAACGACGACCTGGACCCGACGCCGCTGCGCTGGGGCTACGCGGTGTTCGGCAAGATCGTCGAGGGCATGGACGTGGTCGAAAAGATCGGTCATTCGGCGACCGGCTCGGTGGGCCCCTGGAGCCGCGACGCGCCGCTGGACGTGATCGTGATCAAGAAGGCCGAGATCGTCGGCGCCGCGGCAGCCGCGCCGGCCGCGGCTCACTAAATCCCGCCGTGACCGCGCTCGTCGTCTCCGACCTGCACATCGACGCGGCCCAGCCACAGATCGGCGCCCAATTCATCGGCTTCCTCGAAGGCGAAGCCCGCGGCGCCGAGGCGCTGTACGTGCTCGGCGACCTGTTCGAGAGCTGGATTGGCGACGACGACGACGACCCGCACCGGCGCGCGGTGATCGCCGCGCTGCGGGCCCTGAGCGACTCGGGGGTGGCGCTGTACTTGCAGTGCGGTAACCGCGACTTCCTCTACGGCGCGCGCTTCGAGCGCGACACCGGCGGCGAGCTGCTCGCGGACCCGGTGATCGTGTCGCGCCACGGCAGGCGCGCGCTGCTCGCCCATGGCGACGCGCTGTGCACCGACGATGTGCCCTACCAGCGCCTGCGGGCGCTGGTGCGCGACAAGGCGTGGCAGAGCGCGTTCCTGCGGCTTGGCCGGCCGACGCGCCAGCTGCTGGCCGACGAGGCGCGCAGCGGCAGTCGCGCGCACACCGCGCAGCAGCAGACGATGCTGATGGACGTGAACCCGGCGACCGTCGAGGCGCTGCTGCGTGCATCCGGCGTCGACACGCTGGTGCACGGCCATACCCATCGGCCGGGCGTGCACACGCTCGAGGTGGACGGACGCACCTGCACGCGCTTTGTCACCGGCGACTGGTACACGCAAGGCAGCGTGCTGTGCTGGGACGACGCAGGCCTGCGCCTGGAGACGCGCCCGCGCTGAGCGGCCTTAACCCGGCGGCCCCGAGTGGAACCGGAACAGCGGGTCGGGCCGGGTCGCAAGCTCCGCCTCGACGCTCGCCAGCGCCGCGAGCCGCGCCGCGTAGTCGAGGCCCGTGGCCGCCGCGTGCCGTTCGGCAAGGCCCCGGTACAGGCTGCGGTGGCGCGCCTCGGCGGCCTCGAGCCCCGCGTAAAGTCGTGCGATGTCCTCCGGCAGGCGCGGGATCAGTCCCTCGAAGCGCTCCGAGGAGCGCGCCTCGATCAGCTGCCCCGCGATCAGCAGGTCCAGCCGGCGACCCGGCTCGTGGGTGGTGATCGCGCGGCGCAGCTCGGCGGCGTAGCGGCCCGGCGGCAGGCGCGCGTAGCGCACCTGACGGCGCGCCATCAGCCCCAGCACCTGCTCGTAGTGGCGCAGCTCCTCACGCGCGAGGCGCGCCAGACTCAGGCCGAGCGCCACATCATCGGCGTACGAGAACATCAGCCCGAGGGCGGTGGAGGCGGCCTTCTTCTCGCAGTTGGCGTGGTCGACCAGCAGCACCTCGAGCGAGCCGAGCGCCGCCTCATACCAGGCAGCCGGCGTCGCGGCCAGCAGGCCCGTGGCAGTGCTGGCGGTCATCCGGCCGCAGGCTCCGGCGCGACGCCAGGCGGCACCAGCGGCGGCGGCGGCGGCAGCGCGTCGATCGCCGCGCACAGCTCGCGGCCGGACTGGTAGCGATCGCGCGTGTCCTTGGCGAGCATCCGCTCGAGCAGCCCCTGCCAGTGCGCGAACTGCGCCGGCAGCAGCGGAATCGGCGTGTGGCTGTGCTTGTAGATCACCGCCATCGGCGTCGGCGCGAGGAACGGCTTCTTGCCGGTGAGCATCTCGTAGAAGATCACGCCGAGGCTGTACAGGTCGCTGCGCGCGTCCACTTCGCGGCCGTGTCCCTGCTCGGGGCTCATGTAGTACGGGGTACCGAAGATCTCGCCGGTGGCAGTGATCTCCGCCTCCAGCGACAGCTGCTTGGCGAGCCCGAAATCGATCAGTGCGATCGTGCCATCGACGCGCAGCATCACGTTGCCGGGCTTGAGGTCGCGGTGCAGCACCCCCGCGTCGTGGATCGCGGCGAGCGCCGCGGCCATCTGCCGCAGCATGCCGAGCGCGTCGATCGGCGTGATGCCGCGGCGCATGCGCGCGCGCAGGTCCCCCGCGGGGAAGTACTCCATCTGGATGAAGGCGTGATCGTCCGCGACGCCCAGCTCGTAGATCCGCACCACGTTCGGGTGGTCTATCTGACGGATGATCTCGTATTCCTGCAAGAACCGGTCGAACATGCCGGGCTTGTCCGTCAGGTCCGGGATCTGGCGCAGCAGCTTGAGCACCACCAGTCGCGCCTCGCGCTCGCTCTCGGCGAGGTAGACGGTGGAGATCGTGCTGGTGGCGAGCGCGCGGATGCAGCGCAGCCCCTTGATCGAGAGCTGGCCGAAGCGGTAGGTCTGCGCGGCGGCGGGGCTGGCGCGAAAGCTCGCGAGCGCGCGCCGCTGCAGGCTGGCGGCGTCCCTGACCAGACCCAGGAACTGGCGGTGGCCGATCTTGGTCTTAGCGATGCAGCCGTAGGCGCCCTTGGCGAGCGCGGCGGCGGCAGCGGCGTCGTCAGGCCCCTGCAGCAGGTAGATCACCGGCGGGAACAACGGCCGGGTGCGCGCATCGACGAGCCAGTCGAGGCCCTCCTGTCCCGCGGGTCTGGCATCGAGCAGCACCACATCGTAGCCGGTGGCGTGGAACTCCGCCGGCAGCGGGCCAAGGCGCGCAGGCGCATGCTCGACGACGACGAGTTCCTCAAGGCCGGTCGCCAGGTGCTGGCGGATCAGCTTGCGATAGTCCGGGTCGTCGTCGATCAGCAGCACGCGCATCGCTCAGGCCTCCTTGCCTTCGCCGGTGGCGGCGGTCGGCTCCTCGTCCAGGACCCCGGCGACCTGGCGCAGGCCGAGCATGAGGTCACCGACGTTGGTGCCGGTCGGACCGGTATACAGCAAGTCGCCGGAGGCCTCGAGGAACGGGCCCGCATTGGCGGCGGCGAGCGCCTGCTCCGGATCCAGCCCGGCCTCGCGGCCGCGGGCGAGCGTGCCGCCGTCGACGATCGCGCCGGCCTCGCTGGAGTTGCCGTCGCTGCCGTCGGTGCCGGCGGCGAGAATCAGCAGGTCGTGGCGACCCTCCAAGAGTCGCGCCGCCATCAGCGCGAACTGCTGGTTGCGCCCGCCGCGACCGGGCACCGGCGGCAGACGCACGGTGGTCTCGCCACCCCAGACGAGCAGGTCCTCCATGCCGAGCGCGAGTTCGTGGGCGAAGCGGTTCGCGGCCGGCTCCACCTCGCCCGCCGCGCGCGGCTGCAACCGGCGGCAGACCAGGCCGAGCGCGTCGGCGGCCTGCTCGACGGCGACGAAGGCATCCTCCAGACGCGCGACCACCCGCGCCGGCAGCGTCGCGCCCGCGGGCAGCTCGTGCTCGGCCGTGACCAGCTCCCGCACCCAGTCGGGCAGGTCCGTCGGCAGCGCGCCCGCGGGACCCGCGGCGACCAGCCCCGAGCCGATCAGCGCCGCATCGTCGCCGGGCACGTCGGAGATCAGCAGCGCCTCGGCGCACCGCCCGTCGAGCAGGCGCGCGAGCCTGCCGCCCTTGAGGCGCGACACGCGCCGGCGCAGGTCGTTGAGCGCGGTGATCGCAAGGCCCGAACCCAGGCCCCACTCGTTCAGGCGCGCAAGCTCGTGCCCGGTGACCCCGGCCGGCAGCGATTCGACCAGGCTCGAGGCGCCGCCGGAGACGAGCACGAGCACGCGGCTGGCGGGCGGAGTCGCGGCGACGAACGCCTCGAGCGCACCGCCGGCGGCGAGGCTGGCGGCGCCGGGGACCGGATGGTCCGCCTCGATGCAGCGCAGCGCCGCGAAGGCCGCGAGGCCGGGGTCGAGGTGCCCTGCGCGGGTGATCACAAGTCCGCGGCGGATGCGCAATCCATGCACGTCGCAGGCGCCCAGCGCCATGGCGGAGGCCGCCTTGCCGATCGCGATCAGCGACAGCGGCTCGTCGGACGGCGGCCCCGCGAGCGCGCGCGCGACGGCGCGGCGGCCGTCGATCGCGGCGGCTGCCGCCGCGTACAGCGCGAGCAGCGCGCGACGGCGCGGGTCGGCCCCGACTCCGCTGGGATCGCGCACGGCGCCGGTCAGACGACCCGCACGGCCCGCGGCTTCGGTCCGAGCGCGGATTCGCCGTCGGTGCTGTCGCGGCGCCGGGCCTTGGCGGCGTCCGAGCGCTCGCGCTCGAGCGCGGCGAGGTACTCGGGCGTGACGTCGCCGGTGACGTAGGTGCCGGAGAAGCAGGACGTGTCGAAGGACTCCACGCGCGCCTTGTCGTGGCGCACCGCGCTCACCAGGTCCTCGAGGTCCTGGTAGATCAGCCAGTCCGCGCCGATCAGCGTGGCCACCTCGTCCTCGGTGCGGCCGGCGGCGACCAGTTCGCCGACCGCGGCCATGTCAATGCCATAGACGTTCGGGTAGCGCACGGGGGGTGCCGCCGAGGCGAAGTACACCTTGCGCGCACCCGCCTCGCGGGCAAGCTCGATGATCTGCGCCGAGGTCGTGCCACGCACGATCGAGTCGTCGACCAGCAGCACGTTGCGACCGCGGAACTCGAGCGGGATGGCATTGAGCTTCGAGCGCACCGACTTCTGCCGCTGTTCCTGCCCGGGCATGATGAACGTGCGGCCGATGTAGCGGTTCTTGACGAACCCCTCGCGGTACTCGAGGTCGAGATCCAGCGCGAGCTGCATGGCACTCGTCCGACTGGTGTCCGGTATCGGGATCACCACGTCGATGTCATGGTCCGGGCGCAGCCGCCGGATCTTTTCGGCCAGCTTCTCGCCCATGCGCATGCGCGCCTTGTGGACCGAGATGTTGTCGATGATCGAATCGGGCCGCGCGAAATAGACGTACTCGAACACGCAAGGTGTGTGGACGGTGACCTCGGCGCAGCGCGCGCTGTGCAGGCCGCCGGCAAGGTCGATGTAGACCGCCTCGCCAGGCTCGACGTCGCGCACCAGCTCGAAGCCGACCAGATCGAGCGAGACCGACTCCGATGCCAGCATCCACTCGGTGCCGCGCGGCGTGATGCGCCGGCCGAGCACCAGCGGGCGGATGCCGTGCGGATCGCGAAAGCCGACCACGCCGTGGCCGATGATCAGCGCGACGACCGCGTAGCCGCCGCGCACGCGCTTGTAGACGTTGGCGAGCGCCGCGAACAGCTCGTCTGGCTTGAGGTGCGCCGCGCCCCTGCGCTGCAGCTCGCTGGCCAGGATGTTGAGCAGCGCCTCGGAGTCGGAGCTGGTGTTGAGGTGGCGCCGCTCGTCGCGCCAGAGCGCCTCGGCGAGCTCCGCGGCATTGGTCAGGTTGCCGTTGTGGGCAAGTCCAATGCCGTAGGGGGCGTTGACGTAGAACGGCTGCGCCTCGGCGGCGGCGTCGCAGCCCGCGGTCGGGTAGCGGGTGTGGCCGATGCCGACGTTGCCCCTGAGCTGCAGCATGTGGCGCTGCTGGAACACGTCGCGCACGAGCCCGGAGTCCTTGCGCAGGAACAGCTGCTCGCCCTCGCACGTCATGATGCCGGCCGCGTCCTGGCCGCGGTGCTGCAGCACCGTCAGCGCGTCGTAGATGCGCTGGTTGACGGGCGACTGGCCGACGATTCCGACGATGCCGCACATGGCCTTACTCCGCGTCGGTGCCGAGCGCGCGGCGCACGACCGCCTTGGACTCGCCGGCGAAGCTCTCCAGCCAGCTCGCCACGTGCACCGCGTACTGTGCGTAATGCGAGTCGGCCCACCACGGCTCGCGCTGCAGGTGCAGCGTCACGCCCAGCAGCGCACCGAAGCCGACCAGCACGACGCCGCGCGTGATGCCGAACACCAGGCCGAACAGGCGATCGACGAAACCCAGGCCGGCCGCGGTGTGCGACAGCCACGCAAGCACGTGTCCGGCGATCGAGCCGAGCAGCAGCACCGCGATGAAGACGATGCCGCGCGCGAGCCACGCCTTCTGCGCGGCCGTCTGGAGCACGCCACCGAGGTACGGGTGCAGGAAGCCGGAGAAGTGCCACGCGAGCCAGATCGCGAGCAACCAGGTGACCACCGAGGTGGCCTCGCGAATGAATCCGCGCACGGCGCCGAAGATGGCCGAAGCGCCGATGACGGCGAAGATAATGTAGTCCGCGCCTTGCATCCGGCCTACCCCTGGCGGCGACTGCGAGGGTGCAGCCGTAAGCCCGACATTTTATCCGAAACCACCCGCCGTCACACGACGCCGTCGGCAACGGCGCACGGCAGGCGGCCTAGCGCGGCGCGACCGAGCCCTTGTGGCCATCGCGCGCCAGTCGCGCGGCGATCGCCTCGGCGCGTGCGCGATCCTGCTCGGGACCCACCCTCACGCGGTACAGCGTGCGACTGCTGCCGTGGAACTCGCTGACGAACGCGCGGTAGCCCTTGGCACGCAGCGTGACGGCGAGCTTCTCGGCGTTTTCGCGGCTGGCGAAGCTGCCCAGCTGGACCACCCAGGCCTCGCCGGTGGGACGCGTGACGGGCTTGGCGGCCAGCTTCGGTGCCGGCTCGACGGCGACGGGCGGGGCGGCGGTGGCTGCGGGCGCCCTGTCCGGCTTCGCGGTGGCGGTCGGCGTTGGCGTCGGCGTCGGCGCGACGCTCGGCGCCGGCGTGCTCGTCGTCGCGGGCGCCGAGGGCGGGGCTGCCGCCGGCGTCGCCGCGGCCTGGGCCGGGACCGCGGCCGAAGGTGACGCCGCCGCGACCGGGGTCGAGGACGTCCCGGGCACGGGCGGTGCGATCCGGACCGCGGGTGCATCCACGGGCTTGGCGTCGGGGGCGTCGGCTGCCGGGCGGTCCAGCGGTGCGTGGCCGGAGGCTGCAAGGTCGATCACGACGGTGTGCACCGGCGCGATCGCCTCAGTCGGCGCCGGGGCCTCGGCCCGCTTCGGGCCGGTCAGCAGTTCGGGCACGACCAGCACGACGATCAGCACCAGCGCGGCCGCGCCGACCAAACGTTCTTTGAGGCGGGTGTCCATAGGCTTGCTCAGGCGGGACGCGGGGACGAGTATAGACGATGCCATTCGAGCGCCGGCGCGACCGTATGGAACGAACCGAACACGACCACCCGATCACCGCGTTCAGCCGCGTGCGCGGCGAACGCGCAGCCCGCCTCGACTGAGGCGGCGGTCGCAAGCGTCCGGCCCAACAGCGGCTCCCACTCGGCCGCAAGCGCCTGCGCCGTACGGCCGCGCTCGCCTTCGAGCGAAACGGCGCAGACCATGTCGCGTGCGCCGAGGGCCCTCGCCAGTTCGCGCCCGACCGCCGTGGCATCCTTGTCCGCGAGCAGGCCAGCAACGACGAGCGTGCGGCCTGTGCCGCGCCGCTCGGCCATCGTCTGGGCAAGGACCGCGGCGCTACCGGGGTTGTGGGCGACATCGAACACCCACTCGACCGCGCCCTGGATCACCTGGTAGCGGCCGGGCAGTGTCACCGCGGCGAGCCCGTGGGCAACCGCGGCCGGCGCGGGCAGCAGGCCCGCCGCATCCAGTGCCGCAAGCGCGGTGGCGGCGTTGGCGTACTGCGCGCGGCCGGCGAGCGCGGGCGCAGGCAGTCCCGCGAGGCGCGTCGCGCCACGCTCGAAGGTGAACCCGTCGGCGCCGACCTCGACGCCAAAGTCGGTACCGAACCGCTCGAGGCGGGCGCCGAGGCGCGCCGCCTCGCTCGCGATCGAGGCCGGCATTTCGAGGCTGCCGTAGATCGCCGGGCGGCCGGCGCGGAAGATCCCGGCCTTCTCGTACCCGATCGCCTCGAGCGTACCGCCAAGGTACTCGGTGTGATCCAGGCTGATCGAGACCACGACGGCGACGTCGGCATCGATCGCATTGACGGCGTCCAGGCGCCCGCCGAGGCCAACCTCGAGGATGACGAGTTCGACGCCTGCATCGGCGAACGCGGCCAGCGCCGCGAGCGTGCCGTACTCGAAATAGGTCAGCGTCGTCCCGGCGCGCGCCACCTCGATGCGCTCGAACAACGCCACCAGCGTGGCCGGGTCGATCTCGACGCCATCGATGCGGATGCGCTCGGTGTAGCGGCTCAGGTGGGGCGAGGTGTACACGCCCACGGACAGGCCCGCGGCGCGCGCCACCGCCTCCAGCGTCGCGCTCACCGAGCCCTTGCCGTTGGTGCCGCCGACGGTGATCACCCGCGCGGCGGGCTTGCCGAGTTTGAGCGTCGCGAGCAGCGCGAGCATGCGATCGAGCGTGAAGTCCATGGCGCGCGGATGCACGCGCTGCTGGTACTCCAGCCACTGCTCGAGCGTCCGCCCGGACACGATCAGGCCGCCTGTGGCGGCGATTGCATCAGCAGGCGCAGCAGGTTGGCGATGCGTTCGCGCTGGTCGCGCCGGTCAACGATCATGTCGATCGCGCCGTGCTCGAGCAGGAACTCGCTGCGCTGGAAGCCATCGGGCAGGGTCTCGCGCACGGTCTGCTGAATCACCCGCGGGCCCGCGAATCCGATCAGCGCGCGCGGCTCGCCGATGTTGACGTCACCGAGCATCGCAAGACTCGCCGACACGCCGCCGGTGGTGGGATCGGTCAGCACCGACACGAACGGCAGTCGGTCATTGGCGAGGCGGCCGAGCGCGGCGCTGGTCTTGGCCATCTGCATCAGCGAGTACAGGCCTTCCTGCATGCGCGCGCCGCCGCTGGCCGAGAAGCAGACCAGCGGCATGCTGAAGGTGCGGCAGTGCTCCACCGCGCGCACGAACTTCTCGCCGACGACCGAGCCCATCGAACCTGCCATGAACCTGAACTCGAAGGCGGTGGCGACGATCTCAAGGCCCGTCAGCGTGCCCGCCATCACCGTCAGCGCGTCGCGCTCGCCGGTTTCCTTTTGCGCCGCGGCGACGCGCTCGCGATAGCGCTTGGAATCCTTGAAGCGCAGCGGGTCCTCGGACTGCACGCTGGCGGCAAGCTCGCTCGCCGATCCCGGGTCGAGGAAACGCTTGAGGCGCTCGCGCCCGTCGATGCGCATGTGGTGCGAGCACTTCGGGCAGACGTTGAGATTGCGCTCGAGCTCGGCGCGGTAGAGCACCGCGTCGCAGGCCTCGCACTTGATCCAAAGACCCTCCGGCACCGAGCGCGTACGGCGCTCGGTCTTGATCCGCGAGGGCATGATCTTCTCGAACCAGGTCATCCGGGGCCCTCCAGAGTCTGCGAGGCGCCGATGATAGCGGAAAGCCCGGCCGGCGCCTCGGCCGGCAGGCCCGCGTCGCCCGGATAGCGCACCGCGGCGAGATACAGGCCACCCGCCGGGGCGGTCATGCCGGCCACGGCCCGGTCACGAGCTTCGAGAACGCCTGCGATCCAGTCGGCCGGCCGGGCACCCTCGCCAACGGCGAGCGCCGAGCCTGCGATGTTGCGGACCATGTGGTGCAGGAAGGCGTTGGCGGTGACGCTCAGCACCACGAACGGGCCGTGGCGCTCGACCGAGATCCGCTGCAGCTGACGCACCGGACTGTTCGACTGGCACTCGGCGGCACGAAACGCGGAGTAGTCGTGCTGGCCGACCAGCGGCTGCAGCGCCGCGTGCATACGCTCGGCGTCGAGCGGCGCGTGCCACAGGCAGACCCGCTCCCGCAGCAGCGGCGCGCGGGTCGGCGAGTTGAGGATCACGTATCGGTAGGTGCGCGCGAGCGCCGAGTAGCGCGCGCTGAAGTCATCCGCGACCGGCACGATCCAGCGCAGCGCGACGTCCTGCGGCAGGTTCGTGTTGGCGCCGAACAGCCAGCCGCGTAGTGGCCGAACGGCCTGCGTATCGAAGTGGACGACCTGGCCGAGCGCATGCACGCCGGTGTCGGTGCGGCCCGCACAGACGACGGCAACGGGATGGTCGGCAACGAAGCTGAGCGCGCGCTCGACCTCGGCCTGCACCGACGGCGACGAGGTCTGACGCTGCCAGCCCGCATAGGCGCTGCCGGCGTACTCGATCCCTGCAGCGAACCTCACGCGCCGCGCTTGATCAGCGCGGCAGCGTCTCGATCAGCCGCTGCGCCTCGACCTTCTGCGAGGCACTGCCCTCGTTGAGCACCTCCTGCAGGATGCTGCGCGCGCCATCCGGGTCGCCCATGTCCATGTAGGCACGGGCGAGATCGAGCTTGGTGCCCACCTCGGACAGCGTCACCGGCTCGAGTTCGGGGAGATCCAGATCCTGCGGCATGCGCTCGGTCACCGTCGGTTCACGGTGGTCGGTCAGCGGCGCACCGACATCCAGGTCCATGCCGCTGCCTGGCACCTTGTGGATTCCGGTCGCGAACACGTCGGTCGAGAAGCGGATTTCATCGCGCTTGGGCTGCGCGACCGTGTCGTTTTCCAGCGCCCGCGCGAGCTCGTCCAGATCCAGGTCGAGGTCCGAGCTCGACAGCTCGACCTCGGAGGTGTCGCCGATGTGGCCGGCCCCCAGCGAAGGCATCCGCTCGGTGGCACCGTCGCCCAGCCGCGGGGCGAGCTCGGTCGCGCCGCCGGGCGGTGACGCCGCCGGTTCGGCCGGCCGCGGGGTCTCGCGAGTCGGCTCGAGGTCCGCGCGCGGCGCGAACGGCATCTCGCTGGTGCGTTCCAGGTCGGCGCCCGCCAGCAGCGCGCGCGACTGCGGGTCGAGCCCTGCGACCAGCGTCGCCGCGTCGGTCGGCTCGAGGGTCTGGTGATCGGTGGCGCTGAGCCCTTCCATCGCCGTCGAGGTCTCGCCGAGCGTCTCGACCTCGAAGCCGAGGTCCTCGATGGAGATCTCGGCGGTCGCCTCCGGGGCGCGGGCGGCGCTTTGCTTGAAGGCGAGTTCGAGCTTGTCCATCAGCGCGGCGTCGTCGTCGTGCGCGTGGTGCGCCGGCATCTCGATCGTCGGGCTCTCCTCGAATGCATGGTGACTCAGCGCCGGCTGCTCGACGGTCGGCGCGTCGGCGCGCGCGGTCATCTCGCGAGTCGTCGCGCCACTGTGGTCGGGGCGCTCGGGCTCGAGCAGCAGGTCGAAGCGGTCGGGGTCGATCGTCGGCGACTCGCCGGTCTCGGAGGCCGAATCGTTACCGGCGAGCGCACTGCCAAGATCCAGGTCCATGGCCCCGTGAGCGGCACCGGCCTGGCTCGCAGCAACTCTGGCCGGATTCATGCTGGGGTCGCCCAGCAGTTCCAGATCGACACCCTGCGCACCGGAGGCATCCAGGTCGAAGTCGATGTTCGAATGGCTCGCCGGGGCTGCCTGGCCTGCAAACAGCGCATCGTCCGGCGCGATCTGCCGGCCCATGATCGCCACCTTGTCCCACTCGGCCGCGGGCGCCTGGTCGCGACCCCGCGCCAGCGCACGGGCGACTTCGATGAAGGCGTCCTTGTTGCCCCAGACGAAATAGACCTCGAGCAGCTTCAACTGCAGCTCGCGCCGGCCGGGCTCGCGCTCGATCGCCTGCTTGACGATGTCTGCGGCCTGGTCGTACAGGCCGTAGGCCATGTGGAAGTCGGCTTCGGCGAGCGGATCAGCCTGGTCGAGGCCGATGGACGACTCGGCCATCAGGCGGCTGTCGACCGGCACGCCTTCCAGCGACGGTGCCCGGGCCATCGACTGCGTTTCGGAGGCGGTGAACGGCGGCGGGACGTACTCGCCGCTGCCGTCGTCCTCGGATTCCTCGACCAGCATCGCGTCGCGCGCCTGGCTGCCGCGCGACTCGGCGGCGGACAGCGACTGGGTCGTGAGCTCGGCGGCAGGCTCGTCGAACTTCGGCTGCAGCGACTCGTCGAACTCGCTCGCCGCG
>JANXQL010000170.1 GCA_025356815.1 Pseudomonadota bacterium | reverse complement strand
TGCGGCGAGGAAACCGCGTTGCTGGAGTCGCTCGAGGGGCGGCGCGGCATCCCGCGTAACCGGCCTCCTTATCCGGTCACGCACGGCTATCTGGATCGACCCACCGTGGTCGACAATGTCGAGACGCTTTGTGCCGCTGTGCTCGTCGTCATGCATGGCGCCGATGCGTATCGCGCCGTCGGGACCCGCCAGTCCACCGGCACCAAGTTGCTGTCGATCGCCGGGGATTGCGCACGTCCAGGCATTTACGAATTTCCGTTTGGCGTCACGGTGCGCGGGGTATTGCGCGCCTGCGGTGGCGAGGATGCGATCGCCGTGCAGGTGGGCGGTCCCTCCGGGACATGTATCTCGGTTGACGAGTTCGATCGGGTCATCGCGTTCGAGGACCTCGCGACCGGCGGGGCGTTTACGATATTCGACGGGCGGCGCGACATGTTCGAGGTCGCGCGCAACTACACTCACTTCTTCGCGCACGAAAGTTGCGGCTTCTGCACGCCCTGCCGCGTCGGCACGAGCCTGCTCGCCCGGGTCGTCGACAAGATCCACGCCGGCCATGGCACCCGTCACGAACTGGCCGAACTGGAGCAACTGATCGAGGCCATGGCCAAGGGTGCACACTGCGGCCTGGGTCACACGGCGATGAACCCGGTACGCGATACGTTGCACAGATTCGCGCCGGCCTACGAGCGACGGCTGGCATCGACTGATTTTGCGCCCGGGTTCGACCTTGACGCCGCGCTGGCATCGGCACGACGGATGACCGGGCGCGACGATGCCGCCGCACACCTCGGGGACGCCTCGTGAGCCAGTCGTTCCTCCTCGATGGGGTCGCGGTGCCCTTCCTGCCGGGCCAGTCAGTGCTGCAGGCCACGCTTGCGGCGGGCCGTTACATTCCTCATCTGTGCTACCACCCCGAGTTTCGCCCGCACGGCAGCTGCAAGCTGTGCACTGCGACGGTGCAGGGGCGGCTGGTGGCGAGCTGCACGACGCCGGCATCCGCGGAGTTGGTCGTGCGCAGCGACAGCGAGGAACTGCTCGAGATCCGCCGTACGCTGGTGCAGATGCTGTTTGCCGAGGGGAACCACTTCTGTCCGTGCTGCGAGAAGAGCGGCAACTGCCAGTTGCAGGCGTTGGGCTCGGATCTCGGCGTCACCACAGCCGGCTTTCGCCACTATTTTCCGGACCGGCCCGTGGATGCGTCCCATCCCGGTGCGTGGATCGACTTCAATCGCTGCGTGCTATGCGAGCTGTGCGTGCGTGCCTCCGCCGAAGTCGATGGAAAGTCCGTCTTCGCCATCGCCGGGCGGGGGCTATCGAAGCGCCTGATCGTCAACGCGCCATCCGGTCGGCTCGGGGACACCGATTTCGCCGTGACCGACAAGGCGATGAGCGTCTGCCCGGTGGGGGCAATACTGCCCAAGCGAGTCGGGTTCGCGGTGCCCATCGGCTCACGGCGCTACGACGTTCGACCGGTCAGCGCGCAGGCGCTGGACGATGCGCCGCGCCTGCCGCGAGCAAGCGATGTCTGACGCCCCGTTGCCGCGAGTGAGACTGGCCACGACTTCGCTCGCGGGCTGCTTCGGCTGTCACATGTCGTTGCTGGACATCGACGAGCGGCTGTTTCCGCTGCTGGAACGGGTCGACTTCGACCGCTCGCCACTGACGGACATCAAACACTGCGGCGCGTGCGACATCGGCATGATCGAGGGCGGGGTCTGCAACGCGGAGAACGTGCACGTTCTGCGCGAGTTCAGGGCGAGCTGCAAGGTGCTGATCGCGCTCGGCGCGTGCGCGATCACCGGCGGTCTGCCCGCGCAGCGAAACCACCTCGATCTTGGCCTCTGCCTGCAGGAGGTCTATCTGACCGAGCCCAGCCTCGCGACTGGCGGGATCCCGAACGACCCGGAGCTGCCGCTGCCACTGGACAAGGTGTATCCGCTGCACGAGATCGTCCGGATCGACTACTTTATCCCCGGCTGCCCACCGTCCGCCGACACGATCTGGAAGGTACTGACGGACCTGCTGGCGGGGCATACGCCCCATCTACCGGAGCGGCTGATCCGCTATGACTGATTTTCCCTCCTCCGCCGCCGGCACCGAGCTTGAGACTGCGCGCAGCGGCGAACTGCGGCGAGTCGCGATCGATCCATTGTCACGCGTCGAGGGCCACGGCAAGGTGACCCTGCTGCTGGACGACGAGGGCCGCGTACAGCAGGCGCGACTGCATATCGTCGAGTTTCGCGGATTCGAGAAGTTCATTCAGGGCCGTCCCTACTGGGAAGTGCCGGTGATGGTGCAGCGGCTGTGCGGCATCTGCCCGGTAAGCCATCACCTCGCCGCCGCCAAGGCGTGCGACATGATCGTCGGGGCGACGACACTGACCCCGGCGGCCGAGAAGCTACGCCGGCTGATGCACTACGGCCAGATACTGCAGTCGCACGCGCTGCACTTTTTCCACCTGTCGTCGCCCGACCTGCTGTTCGGCTTTGACAGCGACGCGGGCCGTCGCAATATCGTCGGCCTCGCGGCGGCCCATCCCGAGCTCGCGCGCCGGGGCGTGCTGTTGCGCAAGGTCGGCCAGGAAGTGATCCGAATGACCTCCGGCAAGCGCGTGCATGGCACAGGTGCGATCCCCGGTGGCGTCAACCGTAACCTGAGCGCCGTCGAGCGCCAGGAGCTGCGTGGGATGCTCCCCGACGCGATCCGCTGGAGCCGCGAAGCGGTGCAGCTGGTGCGGGAACTCTTCGAACAGAACCTGCCGCTCTACCGCGAATTCGCGACCTTCGAGGCGAATACGCTGTCGCTGGTGCGAGCCGACGGCGCGATGGATCTCTACCACGGCGACCTTCGGGCGCGCGATGCCACGGGCGGCATGCTGCTCGATGGCGCGGACTACGCCGAGTACTGGGAGCACATCCTCGAGGAGGTAAAGCCCTGGTCCTACATGAAGTTCCCGTTCCTGCGGCGCATCGGTCCGGAGCACGGCTGGTATCGCGTGGGACCACTGAGCCGTGTCACCAGCTGCGATTTCATCCCGACACCACTCGCCGAGTTCGAGCGCCGTGCGTTCGTAGAGTTCGACGACGGCTGCGCGGCACACGCGACCCTGGGTTTCCACTGGGCGCGCATGATCGAGATGCTGCATGCAGCGGAGGTGATCGCGGAGCTGGTCGAGGACGACGATGTATCCGGAACCGAGCTGGTGGTGCGCGGCACGCGTGCGCAGCGCGGCGTTGGGGTCATCGAGGCACCGCGCGGCACGTTGATCCACCACTATCGCGTGGACGAGAACGACATGGTGGTGCGCGCAAACCTGATCGTATCGACTACGCACAACAATCAGTCGATGAACATCGCAATCCGGGAGGTGGCCCGCCGCTACCTTGACGGCCGCACGCTGACCGAGGGATTGCTGAACCACATCGAAGTCGCGGTTCGCGCGTTCGATCCGTGTCTGTCCTGTGCGACCCATGCGCTCGGGCAGATGCCGCTCGCGATCGAACTCCTCGCGGCCGATGGAAGTCTCGTCGATCGCCTGCTGAGGCACTGATGATCCGCGCGCCAGTGCTCGTTCTCGCCGTCGGCAACCCGAGCCGCGGCGACGACGCCCTCGGACCACTGCTGGCCGAGCGGCTCGAGCAGGCAGCGCTCGGCGGCGTCGAGGTTCTGGTCGACTTCCAACTTCAGGTCGAGCACGCGTTGGACCTGGAGGGGCGCGCGACCGTGATTTTCGTCGACGCGGGAACCGGCATCGCGCCACCATACTCATGGCTTGAGATCCAGCCGGTGGAGGACTACACCCATACCAGTCACGCGCTTTCACCCGGTGCGGTACTTGCCACCTGCCTTCGCTGTAGCGGGCACCCCCTGCCGGCAGCTCGCGTGCTTTGCGTGCGTGGTGATTCGTTCGAGCTCGGCGCGCCGCTGAGCGCGGCAGCCAACCGTCATCTGGAGCTCGCCTGGCCTGCGCTGCGCGAGGCCTGCGTCACCGCTGCGGCCGGGGGCAGATGACTGCCGTGGGTCGCCCGAGTCGGTTGTTCCTGCCGCGAGGACCGTGGCGGACAGTGTTCGAGTGCCTCTGTGGCCATTTCGGCGCGATACCGGCGGACCATTGGCGGGCGCGCTTCCTGGCTGGCCGGGTACAGGGCGCTGATGGTCGTCGGCTCGGCCTTGACGAGCCGTTCGTGCACGGGCTGGAGGTCCGCTATTTTCGGGAAGTGGCCGCGGAGGTCGCCTTCAATGCGGCCGAACAGGTGCTCTTTCGCGATGAGCATCTTCTCGTCGCCGACAAGCCGCATTTCCTGCCGGTGATGGCAACGGGTCGGTGGGTCGAGCAGACGCTGCAGGCGCGGCTCGAGCGACGGCTTGGCCTCGGAGGACTCATACCCCTGCACCGGCTTGATCGCGGCACTGCGGGGCTCGTGCTGCTGGCGGTCAACCCCGCGTCCCGCGGTCGCTATCAGGCCCTGTTCCGGGAGCGGCGGATCGTCAAGTTCTACGAGGCGATAGCCGCGCCATTGCCGCACATCGCTTTCCCCGTCGAGCGTCGCAGCCACCTTGCGCGGGGCGAGCCGTTCTTTCGCATGACGGAAATCGCCGGCGACGAGAACGCCATTACGCGGTTCGACGTCATCGAGCGCGGTGCCGACTGGTGGCGGTACCGACTGGAGCCGGTCACCGGGCGCAAGCACCAGCTGCGCGTGCACATGGCGGCGCTCGGCGCCCCGATCCGCAACGATCCTTGGTATCCGTCGCTAAGGCCGGAGACGGCGGACGACCCGGCGCGGCCGCTCGGCCTGGTCGCGAGGGGCCTGGAGTTCGTCGATCCGATCAGCGGCGTCAAGCGCTGTTTCCGTAGCCTGATGCCGCTGCCGGCGCTTTGACGGCGTCGGCTGCCCTCAAGAGTCGACGAACGCGCGCTCTATTACGTAATCCCCCGGCACGCCGATATGAGCCGAGATCTCGAAGCCACGCGCGTCTAGGAGCTGGCAGCAGTCGTGGAGCATGGCCTTACTGCCGCAGATCATCACCCGGTCGGTCGAGGCGTCCAACGGCGTGATGTCGAGGTCCGCATACAACTGACCGCTTTCCAGCGCAGCCGTCACGCGCCCGGTGTGGGCGTGCGCCTCGCGAGTGACGGTCGAATAGTCGACGAGTTGCGCGCGTGCGATGTCGCCCATGTAGGGATCGTTGCGCACGCCGTCCACGATCGCGTTTCCATAGGCAAGATCGCCGATATGACGGGCACCGCGGACCAGGATGACCTGTTCGAATCGTTCATAGACCTCGGGATCCCTGATCACGCTGGCAAAGGGCGCGAAGCCCGTCCCGGTCGACAACAGGAACAGCCGCTTGCCGGGCCGCAGGTCCCGCACCACGAGGGTGCCGGTCGGCTTTGCGCTCAGCAGCAACGTCTGGCCTGGGCGGATTTCCTTCAGGCGCGAGGTCAGTGGGCCGTCTGGCACCTTGATGCTGTAGAACTCGAGCTGTTCCTCATGGTTGGCGCTGGCAATGCTGTAGGCGCGCACGATTCGCCGCCCGTCAACGTCGAGACCGACCATGATGAACTGACCGTTTTCGAATCGCAGCCCCGGCTCGCGGGTGGTCCTGAAACTGAAGAGCTTTTCGCTCCAATGGCGAACGTCCGTGACGGTCGCCGTAGTGTATGTCGCCAAACCAAGCCCTCCGCAGCGCCATGCAGCGGCGCAGTAAGAGAGACTAAGGATTCCAATCGCGGCCGTCGCTACGCGAAAGCCCTTATCGGTCTGAGCGAAATGCCTAGCGAGCATCCGGCAGGTATCGAAAGACGGGCAATGCCTCGAGGAAAGGCCGGGGCTCCAACTTGGAACGTCGCTGGCGTAGTGCGGTCAAGCGCTGTTCGTCCAGTGGCAATGGAAAGGTCACGCGGGGCGCCATGGTCTGTCTGCGCAACGGATAGAGCAGGGGCAGTTCGGCAGCGATCTGGGTGCGGCCGCGTCCTCGCCGGTCGAGACCGTCGTAGGTGACATTGGCCCGGATGTTTTCGTAGTGGTCCCTGACCAACGCGAGGTGCGTGACGGCCGCTGGCAAGGCCACAAGACGCGCTCGATCGGCAATGGCACGCGGTGAATCAGAGTGCTCCAGGGCCGCCAGAAGCGCCTCGACAGTTTTGCGGTAGACACTTCGGGTACGGGCCCGCGTGTAAGCGACGCTGGCCGGAACGGCGCCGAGGATTGGTATGCGCCGATAGGCGGCGAGCAGGTTCAGGTCACTGCGCTGCAGGCTGCGCAGGATGACGCGGATCAACGGCAACGCGCGCGTGCCCGATCCCTCCGGAATTCTCGTACGAACCCGCTGCAATGGGGCGCACACGGCTTTTAGCGCGAGTTTAGATTCGTTGACGTGCTCAGCAAGTGCGATGGTGTCCGGACCTGCCCCGACAACCCCGAGGCGCACCACCGACTTGCCCGGCGTGTCATCGGCCTGGAGTTCGATCGCCGAGTACGCTTCACAGACGCGTCGAATCACAAGACCGCATTGAGGTTCGCCTTCCAACCGCAGCCACAACCCCTGATCGTGTGCGAGCGCCGCACTCAACTGCGCAAGAGAACGTTCAAGCCTGCGCAACGCGCTGGCAACAGCCATGCGTTCATGTTCGAAAGGCAGCGACATGGTCATGGAAAACGGCTAATTAGTTATACATACATAATACATCAGTAGTGTCCGGACGTTAGTGGAACAAATTCATCTGGTTGGGCGCATCGGCGTCGTTTTGACCGGCCCGGATTTGAGCAAACAGCGTATCCAAAGGGGTTTGCTCGAACATGGTCAGGCTCAGGATCTGTAGCATTTCGTAGAGGCTGGCTTGGATCTTCAATCGCTTCTTGACGATCGCAACGAGCACGTAGGTCGAGACTGCGGTCCAGATCTGCGTCTTCACGGCGTTCTCGGTCGTGCCGTAGAACTGCTTGATCCGAAGATGC
>JANXQL010000168.1 GCA_025356815.1 Pseudomonadota bacterium | reverse complement strand
CCGAACACCACGCTCACGATGACGGCGCGCGCGGGCAACACCAACGATTTGACGGACACCTCATGGGGCATGTGGACGCAAGGCGCGGCGGCCTCGCCGGTGGACCTGCACGTCGCGGTGCTCAAGCCGAATAAAGCCAAGACCAATCACACCCTGGTCAACGATTCCTGGCTCCAGGTGCAGTTTGCCTTTCAAACGCAGGATGCCAAGTTGACACCGAAGCTCAAAGCCTTCGACATCGCATACAAGTGCGCGGGCGCCCAGCTGGCCGTCGACGGAGGCATGTAGCGACCGCCTGACGTCCAGATGCCCTCCGGTTGAAAGATTCTCCGCGAAACGCACCTTTTGATCCCAAACCGTCGCCGCATTCATCAAAGCAACGGAGGTTCCAGATGATCACCCTACGCCGTGCCGAAGACCGGGGCCACGCCGCCTTTGGCTGGCTCGATTCGCACCATACCTTTTCGTTTGGCGAGTATCACGATTCCAACCACATGGGCTTTCGCGCGCTGCGGGTCATCAATGACGACCGCGTGGCGCCGGGCGCCGGCTTCGGCACCCACGGCCATCGCGATATGGAGATCATCTCCTACGTCATCGAAGGGGGCCTCGAGCACCGAGACAGCATTGGCACGGGCTCGGTGATCCGACCGGGCGAGGTGCAGCGAATGACCGCCGGGACAGGCATCCGTCACAGCGAGTACAACGCGAGTAAGACCGAGTCGGTTCACTTCCTGCAGATCTGGATTCTGCCGGAGGCGGCCGGACTCGCGCCGAGCTACGAGCAGAAGGCCTTTGCACCCTCCGAACGGGTGAATCGCCTGCGACTCGTCGCCGACCACGAGGGCAGCGAGGGCGCCGTGCGCGTCCACCAGGACGTCCGCCTATACGCAAGCACGCTGGACGCCGGCACCACGCTGCCGATCAGCGTGTCAGACCAGCGCTACGGCTGGCTCCACATCGTGCAGGGCTCGGCGACGCTGCAAGGTCAGGCGCTGAAGGCCGGCGATGGCGTGGCGATCGCCGAGGAGCCGACGCTGCAGCTCGAGTCGGCGCACGGCGCGGAGGTGCTGCTGTTCGACCTTGCGTAAACCGCGGCGGACCGGACGGCGTTCCGCTGCGCAGGCGGGGTCGCTGGTGGTAGATTTGTGTCCATGAAAGCACGCCCCTCCCCCATGCTCTCCGTCGCGGAGCTGCGGCACCTGTTGTCCGTCGTGATGCCCGCGCTGACGGCCGCCGGCGAGCTCACGATCTCACGCCAGCGCCGCATCGCGATCCAACGCAAGCTCGACGGCAGCGAGGTTACCGCGGCGGACCGCGCCGCGGAACGGCTCTTGCGCAGCAGTCTCGCGGCGGCCTGGCCGGGCGATGCGATCCTGGGTGAGGAATACGGCGGGGCCATCGTCGCGCGCGGCCGCTCCTGGCTGATCGATCCGATCGACGGCACGGCGTCGTACGTCCTCGGGCTGGGTACCTTCGGCTCGCTGCTTTCGCTGGTCGTCGACGGCATACCGGTGTTCGGCTGCATCCACCTGCCTGCGATGGGAGAGACGACCTATGCGGCGGTTGGTCACGGCTGCTGGCTGCGGCGCGATGGCGGGCGCCCGCGCCGGGTGCACGTCGCGGCACCGCGGCCCTACGCGACGGCAAACACCGGGCTTACGAGCTACAAGCAGACGGACCTGTACCGGCCGAAAGGCCCGTGGCGGGTGTCCAGGCTCATCGGCACGATCGGACGTGTCCGGCTCGTCGGCGACTGCGTCCAGTACGCCCTGCTGTGCCGCGGTGAGTTGGATGCCGCGATCGATCCGCGGATGAGCGCCTGGGACATCGCCGCGCTGGTCGTGTGCGTGCGGGAGGCGGGCGGCTCCGTCAGCGACTTCGCTGGCCGCGAGGGCGACCTGCTGCAGGCGTCGACGTTCGTCGCCGCGAGCGGGGTGGCGCTGCGCCGCGCCATGTGCCGGCGGCTCGCGCCGGTCTAGCCGATCACGTTGAGTTCGAGCAGCGGGCGCCCCTCGAGGATCCGCTCGAAGCCCAGCGCGGAAAGATCCACCGCCGCATAGCGCCCAGTCGTGATGCGCTCCGCGAGCGCGCAGCCGACGGCTGCGGCCTGCTGGATGCCGTGGCCCGAGAAGCCGTTCATGAAATGCAGGTTCACGACGTCCGGGTGCGGTCCGACGATCGCATTGTGATCAAAGGTGTTCATTTCGTAGTACCCCGCCCACGCCCGCTCCAGCCGCGCTGCCTCAAAGGCGGGCACCCGAGCCGCGAGGGCGGGCCAGAACTGGCTCTCGAACGGCGCGGTGTCCGGCTCCAGCGGCAGGTCGTCGGCATCCTCCGACGGCACGATCCCGGCGATGAACCGCCCGCCTTCCGGACGGATCCAGAACCCGGACGTGTCGATCAGCAGCGGGAAGTCCGCAAGTGGCGTCGGGCAGGAGATCACGAACACCGTCCGGCGGCGCGCGCGGACCGGCAGGTCGATGCAGGCGAATTCCGCTACACGAGCCGCCCATGGGCCTGCGGCATTGACCACCACGCCACAGGGCAGGCGGCGGCCATCGTCGAGCAGCACCGCATCGATGCGATCCCCCGCTCGCTTCATGCCAACGACCTCGGCACGCAGGTAGCGCGCGCCCTGCGCGCGAGCCTTGCGGGCGAACGACGTGAGCAGGCGGTAGCCGTCGAACCAGCCCTCGCCGCTCAGGCCCAGCGAGGCGAGCTGCACTTCCCCCACCGCGAGCCACGGGAAGCGCTCAGTGAGCGCTGCCGGCTCGAGCAGCACGACGTCCGCACCGTAATCGCGCTGAATCCGATGCGCCTCCCGCAGCACCGGCGCGCCGTCTGCACCGGCGAGGTACAGGTAACCCCCCTCGTGCAACCCGACGTCCGGCCGATCGCCCTCCACCTCGAGGTGCTCGGCTGTCTGGCGCAGGAACGCAAGGCTCCACTGCGAAATGCGGATGTTCACGGGCGTCGTGTACTGCTGGCGGATGGACGCCGCGGACAGCGCGGAGGAGGCCTGCCGGTAGGTCGGATCCCGCTCGACCACCGTCACCGCGATTCCCGGCTGCAATCTTGTCAGCCAGTAGGCCAGGGCCGAGCCCATGACGCCCCCGCCGACAATCACGACGTCGTCAACGACCCTCGCCATCGCGCACTCCTCGTTGCCCCCTGCATCGTAGCCGATGCCGCGTCAGCGACCGGCGGAGCATCCGAAGATGCCGCCGCGGACGCCGCGCGTTACGATGACGTCTGCCCCGAAGCACGGACACGACTGGCCATGAGCATCCATCCAACCGCGATCATCGAGGACGGCGCCACACTGGGGAGCGGATGTGTGATCCACGCCCACGCCGTCATCACGCGCCACTGTACGCTCGGCGATGGCGTCGTAGTGCACCCGGGCGCGATCATCGGCGGCGACCCGCAGGACCTCGGCTTCAATCCGGCGACCGAGAGCTACGTGCGCATCGGCGCGCGCACCGTGCTGCGCGAGCACGTCACGGTCAATCGCGCGACCAAGGCAGGTGGCTCGACCGAGATCGGCGCCGACTGCTACCTGATGGCGGGCAGCCACCTGGCCCACGACGGCCGCCTCGGTGAGCGGGTGATCCTTGCCAATACCGTCCTGCTTGCCGGCCACGTCGCGGTCGGTGAACGTGCGTTCGTCGGTGGCGCGGCGGCAATCCACCAGTTCTGCCGGATCGGCGAAAGCGCGATGGTCGGGGGGCTGGCGCGGATCACCCGAGACATTCCACCGTTCACGATGGCGACAGAGCGCGACGAACTCGTCGGCCTGAACATCGTCGGGCTGCGTCGCCGCGGCCTTAAGCCTGCCGCGATCGGCGAGATCAAGCGCGCCTTCCGCGAGGTGTGCCGATCAGCCGGTAACCCGCGGGAGCTTGCCGCTGCCGCGCTGGCAAGCGGCACGTATGCTTCCGATGAGGCGCGCCGCTTCCTGGAGTTCTACGGCGGTGGGCGGCGCGGCTTCCTGCGTGCGCGGGTTGGCGTCGACGACAGCGCCGAGGGCGAATAGCGCGGCAAACCGGTCACGGCACGTTGAGGAACTCCACCACGGCACGATTGAACTTCGTCGGCGTCTGCAGCATGCCGAAGTGACTCGCCCCGGCCAGTAGCAGCAGCCGGGCGCCGGGTATCGCCTTCGCCAGATAGCGCGTGTGCGTGACTCTGATCGCTTCCTCATGCAGACCATCGCAGACGAGCGACGGCGTCGGAATACGCGCCAGCTGCGCTCGCGTGTACCTTGGCTCCGAGGCCCACATCGCCTGGATTTGCGTCACGAACCCGTCGAACTCGCCTGGCGTGGGAGACAGCCGCCCGTACTCCTGCGCAGCGCGCCCGATATAGGCGGCGAACACCGGTTTGGTCTCCACGCCCGGGTAGACGCCGGAAGGATCGCTGTTGACGCCGTAGAGCACCATGCGTCGCAAACGCTCAGGATGGCGCATCGCGAGGTCCAGGCCGATGATCCCGCCGTCGCTCCAGCCCACTAGATCCACCCGCTGCAGCCCGAGCTCGTCAAGCACCGCCAGCACGTCGTCCGCCATCGTCCTGTAACCGAATGGCTCGGCCGAGCGCGTGCTGCGACCATGGCCGCGGCTGTCGATCACCGTCACGCCGAAGCCGGCGGCAACCAGCGCCGGTACGAGGTGGCCCCAGTAGTCAGAATTTCCGAGTCCGCCATGCAGCAACACGACCGGTCGGCCGGCGCCGAACTGGGCGTAGTAGAGGCTCACGCCGCGTACCGCAGCCCGGCCACTGCGCAACGGCGATGGCAGGGTCGGCGTCGGCGGCAACGTCCGCCAGGACGCCGGCGCGTTCGACGCCGGCGCCGTGCCCGGCGCTGCGACCACGAGACACGCACCGAAAATGACCGCGGCGAGACGGGTCTGCACGGGGTTTCCTCCTGACCAGGACAGGCCCGCCTGCAGATCGGCAGGCGGCGACACGACAGCATAGCCGGACCTGCTGGCGGGCGTCGCCACGGGAAGGGTCGAGATCTTCCAACGCCGTGCCAGCGCCTGCCGTTGCTTTGACAGTGCCGGGCGGCGTCGTGCCTAATTGCAGGTCTGCCTCCCAATCCAGCTCCTGGGGATCTGCTTATGAAGAACACGCTGCGCGGCCCGGCCGTGCTGATGGCCTCGGTCGTCCTGTGCGCGGGCGCCGCGACGGCCGCCGCCGACTCCTCTGGCGAGCTGCAGGAGGTGGTCGTCACCGCCCAGAAGCGCAGCGAGAGTCTGCAGAACGTCCCGCTTTCGATCACCGCATTCAGCGCGGCAGATCTTGAGACACGCGCGGTCAAAGACTTCTTCGACTACGCCACGAGCGTGCCGAACCTTGGCTTCGGCGCGACCGGCGACGGTTCGGCGAACTCGCGCACGATCTCCATTCGCGGTGTCAGCGGCGACAATACCACCGGCTTCTACCTCGATGAGACCCCGCTGCCGGACTCGCTTGATCCTCATATCATCGACATCGAGCGCATCGAAGTGCTACGCGGCCCACAGGGCACCCTGTATGGCGCGCGCTCGATGGGCGGCACCGTCCGGCTGATTACGAAGCAGCCCGACCTCAACAACTTCTCAGCCTCCTTGCATGGCGGCGTATCTAGCACCGAGAACACCGTCGATCCGAACTGGATCGGGGATGGCACGATCAACCTGCCGCTGGTGCAGAACCGCCTCGCGCTGCGCGCAAGCGCGTTCTACGACCGAGAGGCGGGCTACTTCTCGCGTCGCTTCCCGACGGTTCCGGGCGGCAGCGACTTCACCACGCTGCGCGATATCGGTCGCAATGAACTCGTCGGCGGCGACCTGTCGCTGCTGTGGAAGCCGACCGACGCGCTGTCGGTGACGACACGCCTGATGCGCCAGGAGAGCACGTACAACGGCTTCTCGCTCGCGGACGGCACGCCGACAAATCTCAAGCCGGACAACTTCGTGCAGACGCGCCTGTTCGACATTCCGGAAGGCGGCAGCGACCGCTGGACGCTCTATTCGCTCAATGTGAAGTACGACACGGGCTTCGGCGAACTCGTCTCATCCACGTCCTACTTCGATCGCCTGATCGTCGAGCGCGAGGATCAGTCGGATGTTGTGTCGTTCCTGTTCGGCCTGGATCCCCCGGTAGCCTCGCAGATTACCGAGATCAAGCCCCTGCACCGATTCACGCAGGAGGTGCGCTTCGCCTCGGCGCTGAAGGGCCCGCTGCAGTTCGTCACCGGCGTCTACCTGTCGGAATCCAACGGCCAGTTCAACCCCGGCTATTACCCGCCGAACTCGGTGCCAGGTCTCGGGGCGATCTCCGGCTACGGCTCAGATCTCTTCTTCTACCAGAACTACCCATCGACCATTCGCGAACCCGCAGTGTTCGGCGAGCTGTCGTACCAGGCCACGGACAAGCTGAAGCTGACGGCTGGGGCGCGCTGGTACGAGATCAAGACTCGAAGCTCCGGCATCGAGGCCGGCGCCGCCGCCGGCGTCGACCTGATCGATCCGCCGTCAACGCTCACCAACGTCGGCATGAACCCGAAGTTCCAGGCGGACTACAAGGTCACGCCGAATGCAATGGTCTATGCGACCGCGGCGAAGGGATTCCGTCCGGGCGGCATCACGCCGTCGGTGCCGAGCGCCCTCGGCTGCGACGTGAACCTACAGGACATCGGCGTCACGCAGGCCCAGGCCCATCGCTACAAGTCGGACAGCCTGTGGAACTACGAGGTGGGCTCCAAGACCTCGTGGCTCGACAACCGCCTGACCGTCGATGGCGCTGTGTTCTACATCGACTGGAAAGACCTTCAGCAGCAGATCCTGCTGCCCTGCGGATTCCAGTTCCGCGCGAACGTCGGCGCGGCGAAGAGCCAGGGTGCGGAGCTCGAGGTGCACGCCCGCCCGGTGCGCGGCCTGGACGTCTCCGGCGGCATTGGTTACCAGAAGGCGGAGATCACCAAGGCGAGCTCCGGCGGCGCGATTTCGCCACAACAGGTCGGGGATCGCGTTTACCAGGTGCCGGACTGGACCGGCAATCTGTCGCTGACGTACAGCCAGACCCTGAACGCCAGGTACTCGGCCGTCTACAACCTCACCTACGGCTACGTTGGCAGCAGCAAGAGCGCGAACAACGACCCGTTCAACCCGCGCACGCGCGCGCCCTACTCGATCATTGACGGCAAGGTCGGCCTGAGCGTCGGCTCCTGGGACGTGTCGCTGGTCGCGAAGAACCTGACCAACGAGCACGCGAACCTCGCGGACAACCGCTCGATTGCGGTCGAGATGCCGGGCCGGCCGCGCATCGTCACCAACCAGCCGCGTACCATTGGCATCGACGTGCGCAAGTCATTCTGACGAGCATGCCCGGCGGCCGTTTGACCGCCGGGTCGCCGGGACCCCGAGGCGCCGCTCTCTGCCTTCGAACCACATGCGTCCAGGAGTGGCTATGACCCCTAGGCAATTTCTGCGCACGGCCGCCCTGGTGCTGCTCGCTGGTTGCTCGAAGGGTCCCGCGCCGACGGTCGCGACGGGCCCCGCGCGCTTTGCCGAGGTCGACGAGGCACGACTCATCGCGGCTGACCGCGAGCCGGACCAGTGGTTTACGCCGGGACGCGACGCGGGCGGCAGCTACTACTCGCCCCTGCAGGACATCAGCGACGCGACCGTCGCTCGCCTCGGCTTCGCGTGGGAGCGCCCGCTTGGCACCAAGCGTGGCCTCGAGGCCACGCCCGTGGTTGTCGACGGCGTGATGTACACCTCCGGCAACTGGGGGCGGGTCTACGCGCTGGACGCGG
>JANXQL010000160.1 GCA_025356815.1 Pseudomonadota bacterium | reverse complement strand
GGCATGGCGCAGGCGCACGTTCTTGATGGCCAGTTCCTTGAGCCGCTCACGCGCGCGGTCGATCAGCGGCTTGATGCGCTCGACGCTTGCGATCCGCCCCACCAGCGGCGCGAGCACGGCGGTCTGGTAGCCACAGCCGGTGCCGACCTCGAGCACGTTGAACAGCTCGCCACCGGCGAGCAGCGCCTCGGTCATGCGCGCGACGACATACGGTTGCGAGATCGTCTGGCCGAAACCGATCGGCAGCGCGGTGTCCTCGTAGGCGCGGCTGGACAGCGCCTCGTCGACGAACAGGTGCCGTGGCACGTTGCGCACCCGATCGAGCACGCGCTCGTCCTTGATCCCCTGCTCGCGCAGCCGCAGCACCAGGCGCTCGCGCGTGCGCGCCGAGGTCATGCCGATGCCTGCATGGCGCTGGTCAGCCATCGGCCGCCGTCAGCCACGCCTTGAGCCCGGGTAGCGCCACATGGCGAGTCAGGTCGATCTGCAGCGGCGTGATCGACACGTAGCCGTGCTCGATCGCGTGGAAGTCCGTTCCGGGGCCCGCATCCTGGCCGAGGCCGGGCGCCCCGACCCAGTAGATCGCGCGGCCACGCGGGTCGGAGCCGCTGACCACCGGCTCCGAGCGGTGACGTACGCCAAGGCGCGTCGCCTGCATGCCCCGAAGCTGGTCGTACGGCAGGTCCGGCACGTTGATGTTGAACAGCGTCGCCGCCGGCAGCGGCGCTGCGAGCAGTCGCTCGATGAGTTCGCGGGCAACGCGGCCGGCGGTCTCGAAGTGACGCTCGCCGCCGCCGACCAGCGAGATCGCGATGCTAGGCAGGCCGAGGAAGCGCCCTTCCATCGCGGCGGCCACCGTCCCGGAATACAGCACGTCGTCGCCGAGATTGGCGCCGTCGTTGATGCCGGAGACCACCAGCTGCTGTTCGGCGCCGAGCAGGCCGGAAATCGCCAGATGCACGCAATCGGTGGGCGTGCCGTTGATTGCATACCAGCCGGGACGACGCTCGACGACGCGCAGGGGCGCCTCGAGGGTCAGCGAATTGGACGCCCCGGAGCGATTGCGGTCCGGGGCGACGACGGTGAGCGTGCCAAGCCCGGACAGCGCGTCCGCCAGGACCCTCAGGCCGTCGGCCCGCCAACCATCGTCATTGCTGAGCAGGATGTTCATGAGCGCGGACTCGTAATTATACTGGATGCCCGCGCGCCGATCTGAGCCACGCCCGTGCAGCGCCGACCTCCCGCAGACAACGCGACCGACGATACCGTGTTTCGCGACGCGATCGGCGATGTTCGTCCGCTACCGCCGCAACCGGTGGTACCGGGGCCTCCCCGACCGAAGCCCCGGGCGCGGTTCCGCCGTGCCGACGATCGCCAGGTGCTCGCCGAGAGCCTCGCGCCGGGGCCCGGCGAGTGGCTGGTGGAGACCGGCGACGAATTGCTGTTCCGCCGCGCGCAGGTGCCGGCGGCGGTGCTGGAACGCCTGCGCCGCGGCGAGTACGCCGTCGAGGAGCAGATCGACCTGCACGGCCTGACGGCGGTGCTGGCGCGGGAGGCGCTGCGCGAGTTCCTCGCCGAGGCACTGCAGCGCCGGCTGCGCTGCGTGCGGGTAGTGCACGGCAAGGGGCTGCGCTCGGGCCCTCGCGGGCCGGTCCTCAAGCATGCCGTCAATGTCTGGCTGCGGCGCATCGACCGGGTGCTGGCCTTCGCCTCGGCGCCCCGCCGCGACGGCGGTACCGGCGCGATCTACGTGTTGCTGGGCGGCAAC
This sequence comes from Pseudomonadota bacterium, assembly GCA_025356815.1. GTDB lineage: Bacteria > Pseudomonadota > Gammaproteobacteria > Steroidobacterales > Steroidobacteraceae > CAIKZZ01. The sequence continues at coordinate 37,326 of JANXQL010000160.1, read as the reverse complement.
TGAAGGTCAGCGGCGCTGCAGACGGGCGATCAGCGCACGCAGCGCGGCACGTGTCTCGGCCGTGGACCAGGCTGCGATCAGCTCCGCGCCATCCGCAGCTGCGCCCTGCTCGTGCAGTTCTACCAGGTCCCGACGCACCATCGCGCGCGTCGCCAGGTACGCGTGTGGCGGCAGCGCCAGCATGCGCTCAAGCCAGCGACGTGCCGCAGCTTCCACCGCGCCGGGCTCGGCCAGCTCGTCGACGAAGCCGCTCTGCAGCGCCTGGGCCGGGCTGAGCAGGGCGCCGCTGGTGAGGAACTCGGCCGCGAGGCGTGCGCCGACCACCCGTGTCAGCACGGCATGGATCAACGGCCCCGGATAGAGCCCGACCTGGACTTCGTTGAGACCGATCGGTCCGCTGCCCGACTGCATCACGCGCCGATCACAGTACAGGGCGAGCACGGCGCCGCCCGCGGGGGCCGCGCCGTTGATCGCCGCGGCGATCGGCACGGCCGAGCGCGCGAGGGTCTTCACGCAGCGAAAGAAGGTGCGCACGAAGTCTTCGAGTCCCACCTCGTCGAGCGATGCCAGCACGCCGACGTCCAGGCCCGCGCAGTAGCGGCCACCCGCGCCGGTGAGCACGATGCCACGCACGCCCTCGGCCGGGGCCGCGGTGACGGCGCGGTCCAGCGCGGACATCAGGCCCACGTCGAGGGCGTTGACGGGCGGGCGGGCGAGCCGGATCGTGCGGATCGGGCCGTGATCTTCTATCTCAAGCATCATCGAACTCCGTCGGCGTGGCGTCGGTCGTGAGGATCTCGCGGATCACTGCCGTGGCGTAGGCGCCGGGGGGCAGACGCAGGTGCAGCGTGAGCGTACCCGGCCCGGGGTCGGCGCGGAACTCCGCCGGCCGCAGGCGCAGCGGCCGGCGCGCCGCCTCGAGCCCCTCGGCGGCGAGCCGCGCGGGCAGTTCGCCGAACCCTTCGAGGAGGCGCGCCTCGAGAGCCGCAGCCGCGCCGGTCGGCCCCTCGCCGCGCCCGGCCATCGGTCCGGTCGGGTGGATGTCGTGGCGCGCAAGGCGCTCCTGCAGCGTCGCGTCGATCGCGCCGGCGGCGAACCAGCTCATGCGGCCGTCGAGGTTGACGCATTCCCCTTCCAGCAGCCGCTCCCAGCTGCCGGTGGAGACGCGTTCGGCGAGCACCGCGTTGAACAGCAGGGAACGGGCCGCCGACAGCACGAACGCCCGCCCCTCGCGACCGCGCGGCAGCCGGCCGCCCTGCAGCCAGCGGGCGATCGACTCCAGGTTGCTGCCCTCGCGCCCGAAGCGCTGCGGGCCGAAGTAGTTCGGGACGCCGCGCGTGACGACCGCCTCCAGTCGAGCCGCCAGTTCGACGGGGTCAGCTACGACCTCGCGCAGCACCAGCGTGAACGCATTGCCCGACAGCGCGCCGCGGCGCAGCTTGCGCGAGTGCGCCGCGGCGGACAGCACGGCAAATCCGTCGCCCTCGACGTCGGCCCACTCGGCGGCGGAGCGTGCACTGGGCACGGTGAACCACTGGCGCGCGACCGCGAGGCGATCCTTGAGTCCCGCGAAGCCGACATCGCGTGGATGGACGCCTGCGACCTGCGCCAGCTGCCGGGCGATGGCAAGCGTGTCGCGCTCGCGCTTCTCGACGTGCAGCAGCACGTGGGCAACGCCACCGTCGGCTGCGAAGCCCAGCCGCTCATCGACGAGGAAGTCCTCCGCGGTCGCCTTCAGCGTCCCCTGCCCGACCGGTCCGCCCAGGGCGAATGCCGGGCCGAGCGCCGGCCGGCGCCAGGCGGCGACGTCCGCGGCGCTCATCCCGCCCGCTCGAGCAGTGCGACGGCCTGCGCGGCGAGGCCCTCGCGTCGCCCGGCGAAGCCGAGCTTCTCGGTGGTGGTGGCCTTGACGTTGACGCACTCCGGCGGCAGCGCGAGCTCCGCGGCGAGCCGAGCGCGGATCGCCTCGCGGTGCGGGGCGATCCGCGGTGCCTCGCCCAGCAGCGTCAGGTCGACGTTGACCGGCGTCCAGCCGCGCTCGCGCACGAGGCCGAGCACCCGCCGCAGCAGTAAGCTGCTGGCCACGCCCCGCCACTGCGGGTCGCTGTCGGGAAAATGCTGGCCGATGTCGCCAAGCCCGATCGCGCCGAGCAGCGCATCACACAGCGCGTGCAAGAGCACGTCGCCATCGGAGTGCGCGACGAGACCATGGCTGTGCGCAATGCGCTCGCCCCCGAGCCAGACATGGTCGCCCGGCCCGAAGGCATGTACGTCGATTCCCAAGCCGATGCGCTGCGCGGACATCACCGTTCTCCCGCCTATGATGCGTGCCGCCTGTACGAGGTCCGCCGCTGTCGTGACCTTGAGGTTGTCGGGCGAGCCCTCGACAAGACGCGGCTGGTCGCCCAGCGCCTCCACGGCGCTGGCTTCGTCGGTGGCCGCAGGGTGGCGCTCGAGCGCCTGCTGCAGCCGCCCGTGTCGGAATGCCTGCGGCGTCTGCGCACGCCAAAGCCCCGCGCGCGGCAGCGTCGCAAGGACAGCGCCTTCGCCGTCGGCACGCTTGAGGGTATCGACCAGCGGCACGGCGAGCAGCGCCCCGGCCGGTGAGCCGGGCAGCGCGTCCAGCAGCGCCGCAAGATCGGTCGCCGGCAGGCACGGGCGGGCGGCGTCGTGCACCAGCACCCAGTCCGTGGCCGCTGCGCGGGACGACAGCGCCGCCAGCCCCGCCGCGACCGAGTCACGCCGTTCGGCGCCGCCGATGACCGTGCTGACGCGCGGATCCGATGCCGGCGGCAGCGAACCGAACCGCTGATCGCCGGCGGCCAGCGCCACCACGATCCCCCGGCAGTGCGGATCGGCCAGAAACGGCGCGAGCGCGTGCTCGATGACACAGCGGCCAGCGAGCGGCAGGTACTGCTTGGCAAGGCCCGCGGCCTCGTTCATCCGGCGCCCGTGGCCGGCGGCCGGCATCACCAGCCAGTACAGAGTGCGGCCCACGGCGTGCGGGCGCTAGCGCGCCGTTTTCTGGGCGGCCAGCGCGCCCGGCGCCGGCGTGACGGCCTCGGGAGCGGCGGGCCACCCGGCCGGATCGACGACCTGGAAGAACGTCTCGTCCTTGCCGACCATGCCCAGGTCATTGCGCGCGCGCTCCTCAAGCGCCGACGTGCCGCCCTTGAGGTCCTTGACCTCGGCGGCGAGCTGGCCGTTGCGCTGCAGGAGGGTCGCGTTCTCGACGCGCTGCGCCGCCACGCTCTTCTTCAGGTTGAGCACCGAGCGCAGGCCGTCATCGGAGATCCACAGCCGGTACTGCAGGCCGAGCAGCACGACGAACAGGACGGCGGCGAAGAACCTCATGAGCGTGGGACGCTAGCACGATGCCATGGGATTGCGAAGCCCCGACCCACCGTCAGGCCAGCGGCACGGGAACCGGCAGCGCGGCGCGCCCGGCGTAGCGGGCGGCACTGCCGAGCGCCTCCTCGATGCGCAGCAGCTGGTTGTACTTGGCGATGCGGTCGGAACGCGACATCGAGCCGGTCTTGATCTGGGTCGCGCTGGTGGCGACCGCGATGTCGGCGATGGTCGAGTCCTCGGTCTCGCCGGAGCGGTGGGAGACGACGGCCGAGAAGCCGGCGTCGGTCGCCATCTTGATCGCCGCCAGCGTCTCGGTCAGCGTGCCGATCTGGTTGGGCTTGATCAGGATCGAGTTGGCCGCCTTGCGGGCGATGCCCTCGGCGAGGATCTTGGTGTTGGTCACGAACAGGTCGTCACCGACGATCTGCAGGCGCGAGCCGAGCCGTTCGGTGAGGTGGATCCAGCCCTTCCAGTCGCCCTCCGCCATGCCGTCCTCGATCGTGATGATCGGGTAGTTGTCGGCCAGCTGCGCAAGATAGCTCGCGAAGCCCTCCGAGTCGTAGCTGTTGCCCTCGCACTCGAGCGTATAGCGTCCGTCCGCGTACAGCTCGGAGCTGGCGACGTCGAGGCCGAGCCAGACGTCCTTGCGCGGCGCGTAGCCGGCCTTCGCGATCGCCTCGAGGATCGTCTCCAGCGCCGCGGCGTTGGAGGGCAGGTCCGGCGCGAAGCCGCCCTCGTCGCCGACCGCGGTCGACAGCCCGCGTGCGTTCAGGATCTTCTTCAGCGCATGGAAGATCTCCGCGCCGCAGCGGATCGCCTCGCTGAAGGTGGGAGCGCCGACCGGCAGGATCATGAACTCCTGGATGTCGAGGCTGTTGTTGGCGTGCGCCCCGCCATTGATGATGTTCATCATCGGCACCGGCAGCGCAGGCTCCACAGCGTTGGCCGCCAGATGGCGCCACAGCGGCTTGCCCGCCTCGGCGGCCGCGGCGTGCGCCGCGGCCAGCGACACGGCCAAGAGCGCATTCGCACCGAGTCGCCCCTTGGTCTCGGTGCCGTCGAGCTCGATCATGCGTGCATCGAGCGCGGCCTGGTCGCAACCGTCGGTGCCGAGCAGCGCGCGACAAAGCTCGCCATTGACGTGGCCGACTGCCTTGCGCACGCCCTTGCCCAGGTAGCGGGCCGGGTCGCCGTCGCGCAGCTCGACCGCCTCGCGGGTGCCGGTGGAGGCGCCCGAGGGCACCGCGGCACGACCGCGAGCGCCGGACTTCAGCGTCACGTCGGCCTCGACGGTGGGATTGCCGCGCGAGTCGATGATCTCGCGTCCACGGATGTCGGTGATGGCGCTCATAGCTCTACTTGCTCCGGTCGGGCGCGGCCAGCAGGTCCTCCTCGTACGGCCCGCGCTTGGCCGTGCGATCGAGTTCGACGAGGGTCGTCAGCAGTGACTCCATCCGCTCAAGCGGCCAGGCGTTCGGACCGTCCGACAGCGCCCGGGCGGGATCGGGGTGGGTTTCCATGAACAGGCCGGCGATGCCGACGGCCACGGCGGCCCGCGCCAGCACCGGCACGAACTCGCGCTGGCCGCCGGACGAGGTGCCCTGCCCGCCGGGCAGCTGCACCGAGTGGGTGGCATCGAACACCACCGGGGCGCCGGTGCCGCGCATGACCGCGAGCGAGCGCATGTCGGCAACGAGGTTGTTGTAGCCGAAGGTGAAGCCGCGCTCGCAGACGAGGATCTGGTCGTTGCCGGTGGAGCGCGCCTTGTCGACGACGTTCTGCATCTCCCACGGCGACAGGAACTGCCCCTTCTTGACGTTCACCGGCAGCCCCTGCGAACAGGCATTGACGATGAAGTTCGTCTGCCGGCACAGGAACGCGGGCGTCTGCAGCATGTCCACCACGCTTGCGACCTCCGCGAACGGCGTGTCCTCGTGGACGTCGGTGAGCACCGGCACGCCCACCTGGCGCCTGACCTCGGCGAGGATGCGCAGGCCCTCCGCGATGCCCGGGCCACGAAAGCTCCTGGCCGATGAGCGATTGGCCTTGTCGTAGGACGACTTGAACACGAACGGGATGCCCAGGCGCGTGGTCAGTTCCTTGAGTCGACCGGCGACGTCGACCTGCAGCGTCTCGCTCTCGACGACGCAGGGTCCTGCGATCAAGAACAGCGGCGCGCGCGCACCGACCTCGAAGCCGAGCAGGCGCACCGTCAGCCTCCGCTCGCCGGATGGGCGGCGCGATGCTGGCGCGCGGCCTGCACGAAGCCGGCGAACAGCGGATGGCTGTCACGCGGCGTCGAGGTGAATTCCGGGTGGAACTGCACGGCGACGAACCAGGGATGCGAGGGCAGCTCGACGATCTCGACCAGCCCGTCCTCGGAGAACGCCGAGAACCGCAGGCCCGCCGCCCGCATGCGATCGAGGTAGGTGTTGTTGAACTCGAAGCGATGGCGATGGCGCTCGTTGATGACATCGCTGCCGTAGATCGAGCGCGCGAGGCTGCCCTCCTCGACCCTGGCCGGCTGCGCGCCGAGGCGCATCGTGCCACCGAGGTCCGAGCGCTCGTCGCGCAGCACGGTCTCGCCGGCACGGTCGCGCCACTCGGTGATCAGCGCGATCACGGGGTCGGGCGTAGCGAGGTTGAACTCGGAGGAATTTGCGCCCTCCAGTCCCAGCACGTCGCGGGCAAACTCGATGCAGGCCACCTGCATCCCGAGGCAGATGCCGAGGTACGGGATCTTCTGCTCGCGTGCGAAGCGCACCGCCTGGATCTTGCCCTCGATGCCGCGCTCGCCGAAGCCGCCAGGAACGAGGACGGCATCCATGCCAGCGAGGCAGCCGGTGCCGGTCTTCTCGATGTCGGTGGACTCGATGTAGTGAATCTTGACGCGCGTATGGGTCTTCAGCCCGGCGTGCGTCAACGCCTCGTTGAGCGAGATGTACGAGTCGCGAATCTGCATGTACTTGCCGACCATCGCGATGTTCACGCTCGCGTCGGTGGCGTGCTTGGCGTTGACCACCGCGTGCCACTCGGACAGGTCCGGCGGCCCGGCCTGCAGGCGCAGCCGCTCGACGATGATCTCGTCCAGGCCCTGCTCGTGCAGCAGCAGCGGGATGTTGTAGATGTCGTCGGCATCGACGGCGGAAATGACCGCGCGCTCCTCGACGTTGGTGAACAGCGCGATCTTGCGCCGCTGCTCGTCCGGCAGCGCGTCGCGGCTGCGGCACAGCAACACGTCCGGCTGGATGCCGATGCCGCGCAGCTCCTTGACCGAGTGCTGCGTCGGCTTGGTCTTGATCTCGCCACCGGCGACGACCGGCACCAGGGTCAGGTGCATGAACGCGCAGTTGTTGCGGCCCAGTTCCACGCCCATCTGGCGGATCGCCTCGAGGAACGGCAGCGACTCGATGTCACCGACCGTGCCGCCGATCTCAACCATGCAGACGTCGGCGTCGCCGGCACCGAGCTTGATGCAGCGCTTGATCTCGTCGGTGATGTGCGGGATGACCTGCACGGTCGCGCCGAGGTAGTCGCCGCGCCGTTCCTTGGCGATCACCCGCTCGTAGATGCGGCCGGTCGTGAAGTTCGAATTGCGGGTCGACTTGTAGCGCACGTAGCGCTCGTAGTGACCCAGGTCCAGGTCGGTTTCGGCACCGTCCTGCGTGACGAACACTTCACCGTGCTGGAACGGGCTCATCGTGCCCGGATCGACGTTGATGTAGGGGTCGAGCTTGACGAGGCTGACCTTCAGCCCGCGCGCTTCGAGAATTGCACCAAGCGACGCGGAGGCGATGCCCTTGCCGAGCGAGGACACGACGCCACCGGTGACGAACACAAAACGTGTCATGGGGGCTCCCGTCATGACTCGGACCAACGAAAAAAGGCCTCGGCAAGGCCCTCGTACGACGGGACGTCAGTCTATCGGAAAGGTGCCCTGGGCTCAATGAACGCGCACCAATTCATCGCGACGCCGTCGGCCGGCCAGTCGAGCGCGAGGCCCGTCTCGCCGGCCGGCGCGCGCCGGCTGGCGGCGACCCACGTCTGCCCGGGCAGCACGATCGCCACCAGGTCTGCGCCGTCGCGCACGAACAGCGCCCGTGCGCGCACCCAGGGCGGCACGCGCGCCTCGCGCAGCCAGTCCTTGGCCGGGCGCGCAGCGCCGCCTTCGCGCCGCTGCAGCCGCTCCCCGCCCTGCCTGAGGCCGACCGTGAGTGGCGTGCCGCGTGCGGCGATCACCTCGCCCTGCTTGCCGTCGCACAGCGCGAGATGCAGCGCACCGACCGCACCGAGGTCGAGCCGCCCCGGCGGCGGCGGCAATGGCGTTGCGCATTCCGGCCCCGGCGGCGGCAACGGCGCGAAGGCGTGCAGCGCGCCATCGAACCGCCACAGCTCGGCGCCGTCCCAGCAGGCGTGCGGCTGCGCCTCGGCGCCGGCGTCGAGGAACTCGCGCTGGAAGCCCAGCAGCCGGCGCGTCGACGGCAACGGCAGGCCGCGCGTGTGCAGCCAGTAGCGCAACAGCTCGCGGCGCTGCGCCGCCGGCAAGCGCCGCAGCGGCTCGATCAGCAGCGCCGCGCCCTGGCACATCCCCTCGTACAGGGTTGCGGAACTCGCGTCCAGTAGCTGCTGCGCGGCCGCCAGGTGCGCCGCCGAACGCGACAGCGTCGTCGCTGCGGCAGGCCAGCGCGCGGCCAGCAGTGGCCAGACGACGCCGCGCAGGTAGTTGCGGTCGAAGGCGGGATCGGCGTTCATCGGGTCGTCGTGCCAGACCAGCGCAGTGGTGGCGAGGTAGCGGCGCAGCGCCGCGCGCGGCACATCCAGCAGCGGCCGCAGCAGCCGCCCTGCGCCCAGCGGCGCATCGAGCGGCATCGCGGCGAGGCCGCGCGGGCCGGCACCGCGCAGCAACTGCAGCAGCAGCGTCTCAGCCTGGTCCTCGCGATGGTGGGCGGTCAGCAGCAGCTCGCCCGGTGCCAGTGCCGATGCGAACGCAGCATGGCGCGCATCGCGGGCCGCAGCCTCCAGGCTCTCGCCTGTCGCGACGTCGAGCTGGATCGACAGTACCGTGAGCGGCACCTCAAGCGCGGCGGCCGCGGCGCGTGCGGCCGCGGCGAGCGGCTGTGCGCCCTCCAGGCCGTGGTTGACGTGCAGCGCGCGCAGCCGCAGGCGCGGTTCGCGCGCGGCGAGCGCTGCGGCGGCGGCGAGCAGGGCTGCGGAGTCGGCGCCGCCGGACAGCGCGACGACGACGGTCGTCGCCCCGTGCGCAAGCCACGGCGCGAGCTCGCGCGCGAGCACGTCGGGGCCGAACTCAGCGGCGGCGGTGCCCGGACTCACGGCCGGGCGCGCTCAGGCCTCGCGGAACGCGCCGAACGAGTTCAGGCGCCGGGCACGCTCCTCGAGCAGCACCTCGAGCGGCTTCTCGGCCAGCGCCGCCAGCGAGCGCGCCAGCGTGCTGCGCAACGCCTCGGCCATCGCCTGCGGCTCGCGGTGCGCGCCGCCCAGCGGCTCGGGAATCACCTCGTCGACCAGCCCCTGGCGCTGCAGGCGGTCGGCAGTGATCGCCATCGCCTCGGCGGCCAGCTCCTTCTTGTCGGCGCTCTTCCACAGGATCGAGGCGCAGCCTTCGGGGGAGATCACCGAATAGACCGAGTACTGCAGCATCAGCAGCCGATCGCAGACGCCGATCGCGAGCGCGCCGCCGGAGCCACCCTCGCCGATCACGCAGCTGATGATCGGCAGGCGCAGCTGCGCCATCTCGAACAGGTTGCGCGCGATGGCCTCGCTCTGGTTACGCTCCTCAGAGCCGATGCCCGGATACGCACCCGGCGTGTCGATCAGCGTCACGATCGGCAGTGCGAAGCGCTCCGCGAGGCGCATCAGGCGCAGCGCCTTGCGATAGCCCTCGGGCTTTGGCATGCCGTAGTTGCGGCGCACGCGCTCCTTGGTATCGCGGCCCTTCTGATGACCGATCACCACCAGCGGCCGGCCGTCGAGGCGGGCGACGCCGCCGACGATCGCGAGGTCGTCGGCGTACATGCGGTCGCCGTGCAGCTCCTCGAAGTCGCTGAACAGCAGCGGGATGTAGTCCTGGGTGTATGGACGCTGCGGGTGCCGGGCGAGCTGCGCGACCTGCCAGGGTGTGAGGTTGGCGAAGATGCTCTTCGTCAGCGTCCGGCTCTTGGCGCGCAGGCGGTTGATTTCCTCGACGATGTTGATCTCGGCGTCGTCGCCCAGATAGCGCAGTTCGTCGATCTTCGCCTCGAGCTCGGCGATCGGCTGCTCGAAATCCAGAAAGTTGAGGTCCATGGGGGCGCCACGGTTCCAGAGCCGACCCCCGCCGTCAAGGGGGGCACTGCCCGGTCAGCGCAGCGGACGCACCTCGACTTCGCCGCGCGCCCCCCAGCGGGTGAGGAATTCCTGCTGGTCGCGGGGGTGATAGACGAGCCGCACGCCGTCCTCGCCGAAGTGGCGGGCGAGCTGCTCGAGCACGGCGCGGGTCGGGCGGACCGACCAGTCCGCACCCAGCTCCAGCAGCGCATGCGCGGCCGCGCCGGGGTAGTAGACCGCGACCGAACAGCGCCCTCCCCGCACCGGCTGCAGCATGCTGTCGAGGGCGCCGAGCAGCTCGCCCCCCTCGACCCCGGCCGGCCAGCGCAGCAGCAGGCGCCGCGCACGCTCCTCGCGGGCGGTGGTGAGCGCGGTCAGCTGCTTCGCGCCGAGCCGCCAGCCCTCGATGAAGTCGTCCCAGCGCAGCGCCCCCTCGACCAGCAGCACCGCGTCCCGCACGATCAACTCGCGATACTGCGCCAGCACATCCTCGAACAGCGACACCTCGATGCGCCCGCTGCCGTCGTCGAGGATCAGCGAGGTGCGGTTGCCGCGACGGCGGATCTCCAGCACCAGCCCGGCGATCGTCAGGTTGCGCGGCGGGGTCCAGCGGCCCTCGCCGCCGCCGGGCTTGGCCGGCGTCACCTCGGCGATCTTGCCCGGCGCGAGGTACTTCAGATCGTGCCGGAATTCATCGATCGGGTGCCCCGATAGGAAGATGCCGAGCGTCTCGCGCTCGAAGGCCAGGCGTACCGCCGCGGACCACTCCGGCAGCACCGTGCGTGGCGCGCCGACGGGTCGGTCGGCCGTCGGCGTACCGGGGCTGCCGATGCCGAACAGGTCGTCCTGGCCGGTCCGCGCAGCGCTGCTTCGCTGCTCGCCGGCCTGCACGGCCGAGGGCAACTCGGCCATCAGCGTCGCCCGGTTCGGCCCAAGCGCGTCGGTGGCCCCGGCACGCAGCAGCGCCTCCAGGCAGCGGCGATTGACCCGCGACAGGTCGATGCGCGAGCAGAAGTCGTACAGGTCCTTGAACGGCCCGCCGCTAACGCGCGCCTCGACGATCGCCTCCACCGCCGACGCGCCGACCCCCTTCACCGCGCCGAGGCCGTAGCGGATGCTGCGCTCGCTTGCGACCGTGAAGCGGAACTGCGAGACGTTGACATCCGGCGCCAGCAGCGTGACGCCCATCTCGCGGCAGTCGTCGATGCCGACGACGATCTTGTCGGTCTTGTCCATGTCGCACGACAGCACCGCGGCGAGGAAGGCGGCCGTGTAGTGCGACTTCAGCCAGGCGGTCTGGTAGGTCAGCACCGCATAGGCGGCGGAGTGCGACTTGTTGAAGCCGTAGCCCGCGAACTTCTCCATCAGGTCGAAGATGTGCGTCGCCTGCGGCTCCGGCACGCCGCGCGCGACCGCGCCGGTGACGAACACCGAGCGCTGCTCGGCCATCTCCTCGGCCTTCTTCTTGCCCATCGCGCGGCGCAGCAGGTCCGCACCGCCGAGCGTGTAGCCGGCGAGCACCTGCGCGATCTGCATCACCTGCTCCTGGTACAGGATGACGCCGTAGGTCGGTCGCAGGGTCGACTCCAGCGCCGGATGCAGCCAGTCGATCTTCTGGCCCGCCGGCGCGTGCTTGCGCTCGATGAAGTCCTCGACCATGCCGGCCTGCAGCGGACCCGGCCGGAACAGCGCCACCAACGCAACGATGTCCTCGAAGCGGTCCGGCTGCAGGCGCCTGAGCAGGTCGCGCATGCCGCGGGATTCGAGCTGGAACACGCCGGTCGTGCGGCAGGACTTCAACAGCGCGAACGTCTGCGGATCGTCGAGCGGCAGCCTTGCCATCTCGAGCGGCTCCTCGCCGCGACCGACCCGCGCCTCGTTGACGATCTTCACCGCCAGCGCGATCACCGTCAGCGTGCGCAGGCCGAGGAAGTCGAACTTGACCAGGCCCGCGGCCTCGACGTCGTCCTTGTCGAACTGCGTGACGATCGAGGTGCCGCCCTCTTCGACGAACAGCGGCGCGAAGTCGGTCAGCACCGATGGCGCGATGACGACGCCGCCGGCATGCATACCGGCGTTGCTGACCAGGCCTTCCAGCGAGCGCGCAAGGTCGATCAGCTCGCGGACGTCGTCGTCCGACTCGTACAGCTTGCGCAGCTCCTCCTCCTTCTCCAGCGCCTTCTCGAGGGTCATCTCCAGCTCGAACGGGATCAGCTTCGCGATACGGTCGACCGAGCCGTAGTTGTGACCGAGCACGCGGCCGGCGTTGCGCACCACCGCCTTCGCCGCCATCGAGCCGTAGGTGATGATCTGCGAGACGCGCTCGCGCCCGTACTTCTGCGCGACGTACTCGATGACCCGGTCGCGCCCCTCGGTGCAGAAGTCGACGTCGAAGTCGGGCATCGAGACGCGTTCGGGGTTGAGGAAGCGCTCGAACAGCAGGTCGTGCTGCAGCGGGTCGAGGTCGGTGATGCCGAGCACCCAGGCGATCAGGGAGCCCGCGCCCGAGCCGCGCCCCGGGCCCACCGGCACGCCGTTTTCGCGCGCCCAGCGAATGAAGTCGGCGACGATGAGGAAGTAGCCCTCGAAGCCCATGCCGATGATGACGTCCAGCTCCCGCCCGAGGCGGGCGTCGTATTCGTCGCGCGTCACCTCGCGCAGGGCCGGCAGGCCCGCGGCCTGCTGCGCACCCAGGCGCGCGGCGAGCCCCGCGAGCGACTCCGCGCGCAGGAACTGCGCGGTGGTGGTCCCGGCCGGGACCGGATACTCGGGCAGGAACGACTTGCCGAGCTTCAGCTCCAGCGAGCAGCGCCGCGCGATCTCCACGGACTGCTCCAGCACGGCCGGCAGGTCCGCGTACAGCTCGGCCATCTCGGCCGGTGACTTCAGGTACTGCTGCTCGCTGTAGCGGCGCGGTCGCGAGGGATCCGCCAGCTGCGTGCCGTCGTGGATGCAGACGCGCGCCTCGTGCGCCTCGAAGTCGGCGGGCTTGACGAAGCGCACATCGTTGGTGGCGACGACCGGCAGATCGAGCTCGGCCACCAGCCCGAGCGTACCGTCGACGAGCGCCTCATCGTCGGTCCGGCCGAGCCGCTGGATCTCAAGGTAATAGCGATCGCCGAACAGCGAGCGCCAGGCGCGCGCGGCGCGATGCGCTTCGGCGACCCGGCCGTTGCCGAGGTGCCGGCCGACGTCGCCCTCACCGCCGCCGGACAGCGCGATCAGCCCTGCAAGCGTGTCCGGCGTGAGCCAGCCGCGCTCGAGCATCGGCATCCCCTTGCGCTGTCCCTCGAGGTAGCTGCGCGAAACCAGCCGGGTCAGGTTGCCGTAGCCCTGCTGGTTCATGCACAGCAGCGTCAGGCGGCTGGGCTCCGCACGCTCGTCCGCGTCGCAAACCCAGACGTCGACCCCGACGATCGGCTTGATGCCGGCCGCCTGCGCAGCCCGATAGAACTTCACCATCGCGAACAGGTTGCACTGGTCGGTCACCGCCAGTGCCGGCATGCCGGCACTGGCGGCAGCCGCGACCAGTTCCTCGATGCGCACGACGCCGTCGACCAGCGAATACTCGGTATGCACGCGCAGGTGGACGAAGGCGGTCACGGGGCTCGGCTCACTGGGGTCGCGGACAGACGGGCGGAGGCGGATCTTACCGGCTCGAAGCTGCGTCGATGCAAAGGGCAAGGCCCCAGTTGCGCCAGCGCCGCGAGATGCTGCGCCGTGCCATAGCCCTTGTGGCGCGCGAACCCGTAGCCCGGGTAGCGGTCGTCCGCCGCGACCATGTAGCGGTCGCGGCTGGTCTTGGCGAGAATCGACGCGGCGGCGATCGCGGCCTCCAGCCCGTCGCCACCGACGATGGCCCGCATCGGCCCGGCAAGCCCGAGCCCCTCGGCCGACGGCAGGCGGTTGCCGTCGACCTGGACACAAGCCGGACGCACCGGCAGGGCGAGGAGCGCCCGGCGCATCGCGAGCATCGTCGCCTCGAGGATGTTCAGCGCGTCGATTTCGGCAGCGTCCGCCCAGCCGAGCGCGAAGGCGACCGCCCGTGTCCGGATCCGGGCCTCGAGCCGTTCGCGCTCGGCCGGGTCCAGGCGCTTGGAGTCGTCCAGGCCCCGCATCACCGGCCGCAACGGCAGAATCACCGCCGCGGCGACCACCGGTCCCGCCAGCGGCCCGCGGCCTGCCTCGTCCACCCCGGCAAGACCGGCCTGCGCCGGCCAGCGGACGCTCACACGCCCCCGCGACGGTCGATCAGCGCGAGCACCGCGTCCGCGGCCCGCTCGCTCGCCCCCTGGCGCAGCTGCAGGTGGATGCGCGCGAACTCCGCCGTCGCCGCCGCGACCCGGACGGGATCGTCGAGCCACGCCAGCAGTTCCTGGCCGAGGCGCTCGGGCGTGACCGCGCGCTGCAGCAGCTCGGGCACCAGCCGATGCCCGGCGAGCAGGTTCGGATGCGAGAAGTACGGCGCCTTCATGATTCCCAGCCAGCGCACCAGCGACTCGGTCGCCTGCCCGACCCGGTAGGCGACCACCATCGGGCGCTTGCACAGCAGCGTCTCGAGCGTCGCCGTGCCCGAGGCGACCAGCGCGCAGTCGGCCGCCGTCAGCGCCGCCTGCGACTCACCCTCGAGCAGCTCGATCCGCGGCAGCGGGCCGAGCCTGCGCTGGCGCTCGAGCGCCGCGACGAACAGCGCGCGGGCAGCGGCGTTGGCCATCGGCGCCACGAAGCGCACGCCGGGACGGGCACGCTCGAGCCACGCGGCAGCGGCGATGAAGTCGTCCGCCAGGCGTCCGACCTCGCCCCGGCGACTGCCCGGCAGCAGCGCCACCAGGGTCGCGGCGGGGTCCACGCCCAAGCGCAGGCGCGCGGCGGCCCGATCGGGCACGAGCGGGATGCGGTCGGCGAGCGGATGGCCGACGAACTCGGCCACGAGGCCGCGCCCGTCGTAGAAGTGCTTCTCGAACGGCAGCAGGCAGAGCACCAGATCGAGCGTCTGCGCCATGCGGCGCACGCGGCCCTGGCGCCAGGCCCACACCTGGGGGCTGACGTACTGCACGGTCGGGACGCCACGCGCGTGCAGCTGCGCGGCCAGGCCGAGGTTGAACTCCGGCGCATCTACGCCGATGAAGGCCAGCGGCGGCTGGGCGAGGATGCGGTCGCGCAGTCGCCGCCGCAGGGCCACGAGCCGCGGCAGGTGGCGCACGACCTCGAACAGCCCCATCACCGCAAGCTCCTCGGACGAGGCCCAGCTGCGACAGCCCGCCTCGGTCATCGCAGGTCCCGACACGCCCTCGAACTCGAGCGCCGGACGCCGCTCGCGCAAGGCGCGGATCAGACCTGCGGCGAGGTTGTCGCCGGAAGTCTCGCCGGCGACGATGACGATCCGCTGCACGCTCACCCCTCCTCCACCGCCCGCGCCGGGCGCGTCAGCGGATCAGGCTGCGCGTCACGCGCGGCAGGAACGCGACCAGCAGCGCGATCTCGGGCTGCCCGACGGCACGGCGCTCGAGTTCGGCCGTCGCCTCGCCGAGCTTGAGCCCGGCCCGGTAGAGCACCTTGTAGGCCGACTTGATGTTGGCGATCTGCACGGCGCTGAAGCCGCGGCGCTTCAGGCCCTCCGCGTTGACGCCCTTGGGCTCCGCCGGCGCGCCGGCCGCCATCACATAGGGGGGAACGTCGCGGGTGGCGGCGGCGTTGTTGGCAAGGAAGGCGTGCGCGCCGAGCTTACAGAACTGGTGCACACCTGCATAACCGCCGAGGATGACATGATCGTCGACCTCCACATGGCCGCCGAGGGTCGCGTAGTTGGCGAACACGCAGTGGTTGCCGACGATGCAGTCGTGTGCGACGTGCGTGTAGGCCATGAACAGGTTGTCGTGGCCGATGCGCGTGACGTTCGCACCCGCCACCGTGCCACGGTTGATCGTGCAGCACTCGCGGAACAGGTTGCGGTCGCCGATCTCGAGAAACGTGCGCTCGCCGGAAAACTTCTTGTCCTGCGGCACCTCGCCGATCGAGGCGAATTGGAACACCTGGTTGTCACGGCCCATGCGCGTCGGCCCCTGCAGGACGACATGCGGACCGATCCGGCTGCCGGCACCGATCACGACCTCGGCGCCGATCACTGCATACGGGCCTACGCTGACGTCGGCGGCGAGCTCTGCGCTGGGGTCGACGATGGCGGTCGGGTGGATGTTGGCCACAGGATCAGCCCTTGGCCTCCGGCGCGACCATCATGTCGGCGCAGCAGACCTCCACGCCCGCCACCTCGGCGCTGGTCGAGAACTTCCAGATGCCGCGCATCGCGCGTCGGAACTCGGCCTTGAGGATCAGTTGGTCGCCGGGCACGACCGGGCGGCGGAAGCGCGCGCCGTCGATGCCCACGAAATACAGCTTCGAGTTCTCGTCCGGCAGCACCTGGGCGGTCTGGAAGGCGAGGATGCCGGCGGCCTGCGCCAGCGCCTCGAGGATAATCACGCCCGGCATCACCGGCCGGTGGGGGAAATGCCCGGGGAAGAACGGCTCGTTGATCGTGACGTTCTTGAGCGCGCGGATGGTCTTGCCCGGAATGACCTCGAGCACCCGGTCCACCAGCAGGAACGGATAGCGATGCGGCAGGTGGCGCATCACCTGGCTGATGTCGAGCGACACGGCGGGTGGTTCGATCGTCATGAATGCTCCGGGTCTGGATCCGTGCGGCGCCCCTCGAGTGCGCGCACGCGGCCGAACAGTTCGTCGAGGTGGCGTAGCCGGGCCACCACGCGGCGCCACTGGCCTGCCTCCATCGCAGGCACGCTGGACGAGTAGATGCCCGGTTTGGTCAACGAGCGGCTGACCAGGGTCAGCCCCAGCACCGCCACATTGTCCGCGATCTCGAGGTGGCCCGCGATGCCGACGGCACCGCCGATCATGCAGCGGCTGCCGATCGTGGTGCTGCCGGAGATCCCGACGCAACCGGCGATCGCCGTGTGCGCGCCGATGCGCACGTTGTGGGCAATCTGGATCTGGTTGTCGAGCTTGACGTCGTCGCCGATCACGGTGTCCTCGATCGCGCCGCGATCGATGGTCGTGTTGGCACCGATCTCGACGTCGTCGCCGACGACCACCGAGCCGAGCTGCGGCACCTTGACCCAGCCATCGACGTCCTGGGCGATGCCGAATCCGTCCGCCCCGAGCACCGCGCCGGAATGCAGGATGCAGCGCTGCCCCACCCGAACGCCCCGATACAGCGTGACGCGAGCAGCGAGGCGGGTATCGGCACCAATGCGGGCGCCGGCGCCGAGCACCGAGCCTGGCCCGATCACGACCCGCTCGCCGACCTCGGCATCCGCCTCGATCACGACATGCGGACCCACGTGGGCGCTCGCGGCGATCCGGGCGGAGGCGTCGACCACGGCGCTGGGGTGCACGCCGGGGGGCGCCACGGGCTCCGGGTGCAGCCAGGCGGCGATCCGCGCGTAGGCGGCGTACGGGTTCGGGGAGATCAGCGCCGCGACCGTGCAGTCGCCCGCAGCCGCCGCGTCGACCAGCACCGCCGCCGCCTTCGTCTGAGCGAGGTAGCGGCGGTAACGGGGGTTGGCGAGGAAGCTGACGGTGTCCGGCGCCGCGTCACGCAGCGTCGCGACCCCGGTGACCCGTACGTCCGGGTCCCCCTGCAGAACCAGGCCGAAGCGGGCGGCGAGCTGCCCCAGCGTCGCTTCGGCCATGGGACTGCGGACCGTGCCGGTCAGGGCTTCTTCGGCGCGGGCGCTGCCGGCGCTGCGGGCGCGGCAGCAGCCTTGCTGGTCAGGTTGGTCAGCACCGCCGCGGTGATGTCGACCGACTCGCTGCTGTAGATCACGCCGCCGGCGAGCACGATGTCGTAGCCCTGCGCCTTCGCGTAGGTGCGCACCGACTCGTAGATCACCTTCTGCAGGCGCTGCAGCTCCTCGTTCTGGCGCAGCTGGACGTCCTCCTGGAACTCCTTCGCGCGGCGCTCGAGGTTCAGCTGCGCATCACGCAGCTCGCGCTGGGTCTTGTTGCGCTCGGACTCGGACATCGTCGCCTGGTCGCGCTCGAACTTCTGCGCGCGCCCCTCGAAGTCCTTCTTCTGGGACTCGATGGTCTTCTGGCGGGGACCGAACTCGCCTTCCAGCGCCTGGCTCACGGCGCGGGCCTGGGGGGCTTCGGCGAGCAGCCGCTGGCTGTCGACGACGGCGATCTTCTGGGACTCGGCGTACGCGGCGGGCGTGAGCGCGAGGCCGACGGCGCCGACGACGATCAGGGCAAGGGAGGAAATACGCATGGAGGACAGACCTGTGTAGGACAAAGGATTGATATTCATCAGAAAGCTGACCCGATGGAGAACTGGAAGCCCTCGCGCTCGTCGGCATAGGTAATCCCATTACCCTTGCTTGCGTTCAGCGGCACGGCGTAGCTGAATCGGAAGATACCGAGCGGCGCGAGCCACTGGACGGCGATACCGGTCGAGCGCTTGAGATTATTGTAGCTGAACTTGTAATTGACGGGCGTCACCCGGTCGGCGCCGACGAAGCTGGTGCAGCAGGTCGAGAACACGTTGCCCATGTCGTAGAACGCGCTCACCCGGACGTTCGCCTTCCACTTCTCGGGGGTCGGGAACAGGATCTCGGCGCTGGCAACGGTCATCAGGTTGCCTCCGTAGGGGTTGCCGAAGCTGTCCTTCGGACCCAGCCGGCTCTCGCGGTAGCCGCGCACCGTATCCGGGCCGCCACCGTAGAACTGCCTGAACGGCGGCAGCGCGGTCGAGTTGCCGAGCTTGTTGCCGTAGGCGACCTGCGCCTTGAGGGCGAAGGTGAAGTGCGCAGGCAGCGGCGTCAGCTTCAGAAAGTCGAAGTTGGTCGTGTAGTAACGCACCGCCGTGCCCGGCAGCGCGTAGGACCCCTGCAGCGCGACGCGCGTGCCGCGGTCGGCGAAGATCGAGCGGTTGCGGCTGTCAAAGCTCCAGCCCGCCACCGCCTCGAACACGTTGAAGCGCGAGCCGAAGAAGTCGAAGGTCGTGGTCGCACCCGTGCCGTCGTAGCTGGTCGCGGTGCGCACGAACGGGTGACCGTTGCTGCGCACCCAGTTGACCGCCTCGCGCGCGCTGCTCGAGTCGCTGGCGAGCAGTTCGTTGCTCGACACCGTCATGCCAAAACGCAGGCCCTGGTATTCCGAGATCGGGATGCCCCACTCGATCGCGCCATTGAGCATCGAGGTGGAGAACTGCGACGCCGCGGAGACGAACTGCGTGGTCTTGCGATAGCTGAACGAAATCGTGCGCGCGATGCCGTCGATCGTCGTCGCAGGGTTGGTGTGCGAGACGCTGTAGATGCTCGAGTACTTGCCGGCGTTGATCTCCGCCGCAATGCGCTCGCCGCGCCCCATGAAGTTCGAGTGCACGAAGTTGCCGTTGAGGATCAGCTTCTGCGACTGCGAGTAGCCAATGCCGCCGCCAAACTGGCCCGGCAGGCCTTCCTTGACGTCGAACTCCACGTCCACGAGGTCGGGGGTGCCTGCGACCGGCTTGTTCTCGCTCTCGACCTTCTCGATGTACGGCAGGCGCTGCAGGCGCTGCTTGGAGCGCTCGACCGCCTGGTTGGAGAGCCACGAGCCCTCCATCTGGCGCATTTCGCGCCGCAGTACCTCGTCGTTGATTGAGTTGACGTTCTTGAAGTTGATCTGGCGCACGTAGGCGCGATTGCCCGGATCGATGAAGAACGTCAGCGAGACGGTCTTCTTCTCGGCATCGGTGGTCGGCACGGGCTCGATCTTGGCGAACGCGTAGCCTTCCGCCCCGAGCCGGTAGTTCATCAGCTCCTGCGTGGAGGTGACCAGCTTCTTCGAGTAGGTCTGGCCCGGCTGCACCAGCAACAGTCGCTTGAGGTCGGACTCCGGCACGACCATGGTGCCTGCGAGCTTCACCTCGGACACCTTGTAGACGTCACCTTCGGTCACGTTGACGGTGATGAAGATATCGTCCTTCTCAGGCGCGATTGCGACTTGCGTCGACTCGATCTGGAAGTTCGCGTAGCCGCGGTCCATGTACCAGGAACGCAGCTTCTCGAGGTCGCCCTGCAGCGACTCGCGCGAGTAGCGGTCGTCCTGCTTGTACCAGGACAGCCAGTTCGGGGTCTTAAGCTCCAGCGTCTCGAGGATCTTCTTCGGCGGGTACTTGGTGTCGCCGACGAAATTGATTTGGCGGATGACCGCGCGCTTGCCTTCCTTGATGTCGATCGCGATCTTGACCTTGTTGCCCGGCACGTCCTCGACCTTGGTGTCGACTTTCACGGCGTACTTGCCGCGCGAGTAGTACTGGTCGGTCAGGTACTGGGTGACATCCTCCAGGACGCTGCGATCGAAGGTCTTGCCCGTGGCGAGTCCGACGTTCTTGAGGCTCTTCTGCAGATCCTCGGTCTTGATGTCCTTGTTGCCCTTGAGCTCGAAGCTCTCGATCGACGGACGCTCGCGCACCGCGACGATCAGGGTGTTGCCGTCCTGGCGCAGCTCGACGTCACGGAAGAAGCCGGTCGCGTACAGCGCCCGCAGGGACTCCTCGACCTTCTGGTGCGTCATCCGGTCGCCGAGGCTGACCGGCAGGTAGTTGTAGACCGTTCCTTCAGCAATGCGCTGCAGGCCTTCGACCTTGATGTCGCCGACGGTGAACTCGCCCTGTGCGGGCGTAAGCGTCTGCGCATCGCAGACGGCGGAGCCGAGCGCGAGCGCAACGGCTAGGGTAACGGCGCGGGAAAGCCGGGGTCGCATGCGGGTCAGAGTCCCTTATCGTTAACCGTGCGGCTAGCCGAAGTGCCGCAGGTCGTTGTAGAAGGCAAGGCTCATCAGGAGCAGCAGCAGTGCGATGCCGACCTGCTGGCCGACGGCCTGCAGGCGGATCGAAAGAGGGCTTCCCTTGATGGCTTCGACGAGCTGGTACACGACCTGACCGCCATCGAGCACGGGCACCGGCATCAGGTTCAGCACGCCGAGGCTGATGCTGACCGCGGCCAGGAAGGTGAGGAAGGACGAGAGCCCCTCGCGGGCGCTGATGCCGGCATAGGCGGCGATGCTGATCGGGCCGTTGACGTTCTTCAGCGAGACGTCGCCGGTGACCATCCGCCACAGGAACTTCAGCGTGACCGCGGTCGTCTGCCAGGTACGGTGCAGCGCGGGGCCGATCGCGGCCAGCGGGCCATATCGCTCCAGCACCTGCACCGATGCTGGGAATGACGCCACCCCGCCCGGCGCGATGCCGATGCGGCCGACCTGCCGGTGCTCGGGGTCGGCGGGATCGACCTCGCCACGCACTGCCACCGGCAGGCGCAGGTCCGCCGGGCCGCGGCGAACGTCGAGTTCGACCGTGGTGCCGGCGCGCCTGGCGATCGACGCGCGAAAGTCGACGAACTCGGTCATCCGCTCGCCGTTGATCGCGAGGATCTCGTCATTGGCCTTCAGGCCCGCGGCGGCGGCAGCGCCCCCCGCGATGACGCGACCGACGATGACCGGGATGTGCGGACGCACGAAGCCAAAGCCGAGGCCCTCCGACCAGGCACCGGGCTCGGTCAGCGCGCGCCGCCGCTCCGGCGGGATCCGGATCACGACCGGTGCGACCACGCCATCGCGGCGCACCTGCAGGTCGATCCGACCGTCATCGATCATCTGGTAAAGCGTCCCGATCACGGCCGACTCGATGGTTGCCACCGGCGCGCCATCGACGGCGACGATCTCGTCGCCGCTCCTGAGCCCGGCCTGCGCGGCGTACGAATCGGTACGCACCTCGCCGATCAGCGGTTTCAAGCCCGGCACGCCGGCCAGGTACAGGCACCAGAACGCCACGATCGCAAACAGGAAGTTGGCACCGGCACCGGCCACCAGCACCAGCACGCGCTGCCACCAGGGGCGACGGTTGAAGGCACGGCCCAGGTCCTCCTCGGCGACCGGGCCTTCGCGCTCGTCCGCGAGCCGCACATAGCCGCCGAGCGGGATCAGGCCGATCACGTACTCGACGCCATCCCGGCCGAGTCGCCGGGCAATCGGCCGCCCGAAGCCGATCGAGAAGCGCAGCACCTTGAAGCCGAGGCGCCGGGCGACCCAGAAATGGCCGTACTCATGCACGGCGACAAGCACGCCAATCGCGACGATGAACGACAGTATCTGGACCCCTCCGAAGCTCACGCCGTCTCTCCCGCGAAGCCCGCCACCAGTTCAGATGCCCGCCGCCGCGACTCGCCATCGGCCGCCAGCACGTCGGCGAGCGAGTGCATCGGCGTGCTCGACTGACGTTCAAGTACGCGTTCAATGACCGCGGCGATGGCCGTAAAGTTCAAACGCCCCTCCAGGAATGCAGCGACAGCAACCTCGTTGGCGGCATTTAGGATCGCCGCCGCCGTGCCACCGCTGCGAGCGGCCGCCTCGGCCAGCCTCAGGCACGGAAACCGGCCCCGGTCGGGTGCCTCGAAGTGAAGGGCACCCAGCCGGAGCATATCCAGGGATTCTACACCGGACTCCATCCGCTCCGGCCACGCGAGCGCATGCGCGATCGGGGTGCGCATGTCGGGGTTGCCCAGCTGGGCCAGCGTCGACCCGTCGGCATAGGCGACCAGCGAGTGGACGATGCTCTCGGGGTGGATCACGACTTCGACGCCACCCGGCGGCAAGCCGAACAGCAACTCGGCCTCGATCAGTTCCAGGCCCTTGTTCATCAGGGTCGCCGAATCCACTGAAATCTTGCGCCCCATCACCCAGCGCGGATGGGCACAGGCCTCGTCCGGGGTGACCGCGCCGAGGCTCGCCAGCGGCCGGCGCAGGAACGGCCCCCCGGAGGCCGTTAGCCAGATCCGCGTGACCCCCGCAGCCACGACGCCGGGCCGCGCGGACGGCAGGCACTGGAAGATCGCGTTGTGCTCGCTGTCGATCGGCAGCAGCTCGGCACCACTGTCGGCGACGGCCTCCAGCAGCAGGCGCCCGGACATCACCAGCGCCTCCTTGTTCGCGAGCAGCACCCGCCGCCCGGCACGCGCGGCGGCAAGCGTCGGCGCAAGCCCCGCGGCGCCGACGATCGCGGCCATGACAAAGTCGGCGCGAGGCAGCGTCGCGGCCGCCAGTAGGCTCTCCTCGCCGCTTGCGACCTCGGTCCCGAGCCCGCTTGCGGCGAGTGCGGCGCGCAGCTCGGGCACGTGGGTGGGATCGGACAGCACCGCCAGCTGTGGGCGAAAGCGCAGGCACTGCGCGGCGAGTGCCCGCCACTGGCGCTGCGCCGTGAGCGCGACCACCTCGTAGCGGTCCGGGTGACGGCTGACCACGTCCAGCGTGTTCTGGCCGATGCTGCCGGTGGAGCCGAGGACGGCGATGCCCTTCATAGGCCACTCACCGCAGCACGCCAAGCCAGGTCAGGCCGAGCACGAAGAACGGCGCCGCCGCGGTGATGCTGTCGATGCGATCGAGCACGCCGCCGTGGCCCGGCAGCAGCTCGCCACTGTCCTTGAGCCCCGCCACGCGCTTGAACATGCTCTCGGTCAGGTCGCCGATGATCGAGACGCAGACGATGACCAGCGTCAGGCCCACGTAGGGCACGCTCGGGCAACCCAGCCAGCGCAGCTCCAGCAACCCGACCAGGAGCGCGAGCGCCGTGCCGCCGAGCACGCCCTCCCAGGTCTTGTTCGGGCTGACCTGTGGCGCCAGCTTGAGCCGGCCCCAGCGACGTCCGACGAAGTACGCGCCGATGTCGGCGGCCCACACCAGCAGCAGCAGGCACATCAGCAGAGCCGCCCCGCCCGGCGCCGGGGCGCCCCCGAGCAGCCGGCTGATCGCGATCCAGGTGGGCACCAGCACGAGCATGCCGGCGAGGCCCGCGGCGATCTTCGACACGGCGGTCGGGCGCAGGCTCAGCCAGAGCAGCGCGACGATCCACCAGGCGGCGGCCACGAACATGAGGTTGAGCAGTTGCGCGGTGTCGCGCGTCGCGCGCCAGCTCATCGCGCCGAGCAGCGCGCAGGCTGCGACATACGCCAGACGCGCCGCCGGCGCGTACAGGCCGGCGAACCGCGCCCATTCCCAGGCGCCGATCAGCAGTGCCACGCCGAAGAAGGCGACGCCCGCGATTGGCGGCGCCGCGAACAGCACCAAGAGCAGCGCGGCCGCGAGGATCAGCGCGGTCACGATCCGCGTCCTCAGCATGCGTCGGCCCCCGACGCCGCCACGGCGTGCCCGAAGCGTCGCTCCCGCTCGGCGTAGCTGTCGATCGCGGCGCCGAAGTCGGCGGCGCCAAAGGCAGGCCACAGCGTGTCGGTGAACCACAGCTCCGTATAGGCGAGGTTCCACAGCAGGAAGTTGCTGATGCGCTGCTCACCGCCGGTGCGGATGAAGAGGTCCGGGTCCGGCAGGTCGCCGATCGACAGCTCGCAGCCGAGGCGGGCCTCGTCGATCTGCTCCGGCTGCAGCGTGCCATCACGGCAGGCGATCGCGAGGCGCCGCGCCGCCGCGGTGATGTCCCAGCGGCCGCCGTAACCGAACGCGACCACGAGCATCAGCCGCTCGTTGTCGCGGGTGCGCGCCTCGGCGGCTTCCATGCTGGCAACGACCGCCGGTGCGAGCTGCTCGCGCGAGCCGATGAAGCGCACGCTGATGCCGCGACCGGCGAGTTCCTCGATCTCCCGCTCCAGCGACTCGAGGAACAGCTGCATCAGGAGGCTCACCTCGGCCACCGGGCGCTTCCAGTTCTCGCTGGAGAACGCGAATAGCGTCAGCACCTTGATGCCACGCTTGACGCTCTCCTCGATGCACATGCGCACGGGCTTGATGCCGGCCCGGTGACCGGCAGGACGCGGCAGCGCCCGGGCCCCGGCCCAGCGGCCGTTGCCGTCCATGATGATCGCCACGTGCCGCGGGACGCGCACGGGTCGTACGGACCTCCTCACACCTGGAGGAGATCCTTCTCCTTCTCGGCAAGCACGGCGTCGCATTCTGCGACGAAGCGGTCGGTGAGCTTCTGGATGTCGTCCTGGGCTCGCCGGTCGTCGTCCTGCGAGACGAGCTTCTCCTTCAGCATCTCCTTGAGATCGTTCATCGCATCGCGGCGCACGTTGCGGACCGCGACACGTGCATTTTCCGTCTCGTGCTTGGCGACCTTCACCAGGTCGCGGCGACGCTCCTCGGTGAGCGCCGGCATTGGCAGGCGGATGACCGCGCCGGCCGTGTTGGGCGTAAGCCCGAGGTCCGACTTCATGATCGCCTTTTCGATGACCTGGATCATCGACTTGTCCCACGGCGAGACGGCCAGCGTGCGGGCGTCCTCGACGATGACGTTCGCGACCTGCGAAAGCGGCGTCTCGGTGCCGTAGTAATCGACCTTCAGGTGCTCCAGCAGCGAGGTGCTGGCACGGCCGGTGCGCATTCGCTTGAACTCGACCCTGAGGGCCGCAACGCACTTCGCCATGCGCTCGGCCGCGTCCTTCTTGAGAGCTTCGATCATCTCGTTCCTCCGTCGCCGCCAGCGCCAGCCGGTCAGTCGTTCGAAACGACCGTACCGACGTCCTCGCCGTCAATGATCCGCATCAGGTCGCCTGCATTGTGAAGGTTGAAGACCTGCAGCGGGAGATCGTTGTCCCGGCACATCACGATCGCCGTAGCGTCCATGACGTTCAGGCGGTCGTTGAGGACCTTGTCGAACGTCAGGTGCGTATAGCGCGTCGCGTTGGGATTCTTGAGCGGATCGTCCGTGTAGATGCCGTTGACCTTGGTGGCCTTCAGCAGGATGTCCGCCCCGATCTCGATACCACGCAGGCTCGCCGCCGTGTCGGTCGTGAAGAACGGGTTGCCCGTGCCCGCGGCGAACAGCACGACCCTGCCCTTCTCGAGGTGGCGGATCGCGCGGCGCCGGA
The DNA here is from genome assembly GCA_025356815.1 of Pseudomonadota bacterium. Lineage (GTDB taxonomy): Bacteria > Pseudomonadota > Gammaproteobacteria > Steroidobacterales > Steroidobacteraceae > CAIKZZ01. The sequence continues at coordinate 11,779 of JANXQL010000160.1, read as the reverse complement.
TGTAATCCTCGCAGACCTCGTTGATTTGCAGGGCCGACATCACCCGCGCATAGGCGCCCAGCGCCTCCAGTGCATCCTGCATCGCCAGCGCGTTGATCACGGTGCCGAGCATGCCCATGTGATCGCCGGTAGTGCGATCCATGCCGGCGCGGGCCAGGCCCGCGCCGCGGAAGATGTTGCCGCCGCCGACCACCACCGCGATCTGGACGCCGCGTGCCTGCACCTCGATGATCTCGTTCGCGAGGCGCTTGAGCACCTCGGGATCGATCCCGTAGTCACCGCCGCCCATGAGGGCTTCGCCGCTCAGCTTGAGCAGGATGCGGCGATAGCGGGACTTCTTCGCGGCTGCGGGCACTTGGCTCATCAACGGCGCCCCTTCGCGACCAAGGTCACTTCCTTTCGCTGCTCTTGACCGTGGCCGCCACTTCGTCGGCGAAGTTCTCCACCTTCTTCTCGATGCCGGCACCGACTTCCAGGCGCGCGAACGCCTTGACGCTGGCAGCGGCCTGCTTGAGCAGCTTCTCAACGCTCGTGTCGGGGTCCTTGACAAACGGCTGACCCACCAGCGTGATCTCCGCCAGGTACTTGCGCACCCGACCCTCGACCATCTTCTCGATGATCGCGGCCGGCTTGCCCTCGCCTGCTGCCTGCGCGACGAGAATTTCCTTCTCCTTGGCGAGCTGCTCGGCCGGCACCTGGCTTGCGTCCACGTACTGCGGGTTGATCGCGGCGACATGCATCGCCAAGTCACGCGCGAGCGCGACGTCGCCGCCCTCGAGGGCGACGATCGCACCGATGCGCGTGCCGTGCAGGTAGCTGCCAAGCACGCCCGTCGAGGCAATGCGCTGCAGGCGACGCACGGTGATGTTCTCGCCGATCTTGGCGATCAGCGCACGCCTACGCTCCTCGAGCACCACGCCGTCGCCACCCTTGGCGGCGAGCACCGCGTCGGTCGATTCGGCGCCCGAGGCGAGTGCCGCCGCGGCGATGGCATCTGCGAACGCGGCGAAGTCCGACTCGCGCGCGACAAAGTCGGTCTCGCAGTTGACCTCGACCAGCACGCCGGTGTGGCCGTCGCTGCTACCGGCATAGGCGATGCGACCCTCGGCTGCGATGCGCGTGGCCTTCTTGTCGGCCTTGGTGAGGCCCGACTTGCGCATGATCTCGGCGGCGGCCTCGAGGTCGCCTTGCGCTTCCACGAGGGCCTTCTTGCACTCCATCATGCCCGCGCCGGTACGCTCGCGAAGCTGCTTGACGCTTTCTGCCGTAATGTTCATCTAGTCGTTCACTCGCTCGCGGCGGGCGCATCGGCGGCAGGGGCATCGGCGGCGGGAACCTCGGAAACCGGCGCGGCCGCGACGACTGCATCGACGTCGACCGGCGGCCTCTTCTTCGCAACGGCGGCAGCGTGCGCCGGACGGCGACGGTTGGCGCTCTTGCGACGCGGATTGCCCTGCTCGTCGAGCTCGACGAACTCGTCCTCGCCGCTCGGAATCTCCGGTACCGCGGACTTGCCCTCAAGCACGGCGTCGGCGATCGCCGCCGCGTACAAGTTGATCGCACGCATGGCGTCGTCGTTGCCGGGGATCACGTAGTCCACGCCCTCGGGCGAGCAGTTGGTGTCGACGATGGCGACGACCGGGATGCCGAGCTTCTTCGCTTCCTGGATCGCGATGCCTTCATGGCCGACGTCGACGATGAACAGCGCGTCCGGCAGGGCGCCCATGTTCTTGATGCCGCCGAGGCTGCGGTTGAGCTTTTCCTTCTCGCGACGCAGAACCTGCGCTTCCTTCTTGCCGCGACGCTCGATTGCGCCACTGGCGATCAGGTCCTCGAGCTCGGCCAGTCGCTTGACGGACAGGCGGATGGTCTTGAAATTCGTGAGCATGCCGCCGAGCCAACGCTGGTTGACGTAGGGCATGTTGGCGCGGGCCGCCTCACGCTGCACCGCCTCGCGGGCGGAGCGCTTGGTGCCGACGAACAGCACGCGGCCGCCATCGGCGACGACACCCTTGATGAAGGCGGCAGCCTCCGCGAACAGCGGCTGGGTCTTCTCAAGGTTGATAATGTGGATTTTGTTGCGTTCGCCAAAGATGTACGGGGCCATCTTCGGGTTCCAGAAGCGGGTCTGGTGTCCAAAATGGACGCCCGCTTCCAGCATCTGTCGCATTGACACGCTGGACATCGTCATTTACTCCCGGGTTAGGTCCTCCGCGCACCCCGTCCGGTAGTCGATTGGGGGCCCCGCGAGGTTTCGCGGGACGAGCCGATCGACACCCGACCGTACGGTTTGACCCCGAACCTGGAGCGGTCCGGAAAGGTCGGTACGCGTGTGGATTTAATTGCCAAAAAACGCCGCGCTTTATACCATGCTCGGCCCGTGCAAACAACGGTTTAGCACGACCCCCTGGCCAAGCTGCGCCGCTACGAACCCCGGAACGTGACCCTAAAGACCCCTGCGGAGGCTGACGCCATGCGTCTGGCCGGTCGGCTGACCGCCGACGTTCTCGACATGATCGCCCCCCACGTCGTCCCCGGCGTGTCCACCGACGAGCTGGACAAGCTTTGCCACGACTACATCGTCGCAGTCCAGAACGCGATCCCGGCGCCCTTGAATTACAAGGGGTTCCCCAAGTCCATCTGCACTTCGGTGAACCACGTCGTGTGCCACGGGATCCCGGGCGAGAAGCGCCTCAAGGGCGGCGACATCGTCAACGTCGACGTCACCGTCATCAAGGACGGCTGGCACGGCGACGCCAGCCGCACCTTCGTGGTGGGAAGCCCCTCCGTGCAGGCCCGCAGGCTGGTCGACATCTGCCGCCAGGCCCTGTGGCTTGGGATCGCAAGCGTACGCCCTGGCGCCCGCCTGGGTGACCTCGGCCACCGGATTCAGAGCTTCGTCGAGGCCCAGAACCTGTCGATCGTGCGCGAGTACTGCGGCCACGGCATCGGCCGGGTGTTCCACGAGGATCCGCAGATCCTGCACTACGGCATTGCCGGCACCGGCCCCGCCTTCGAGCTCGGCCAGACCTTTACCATCGAGCCGATGGTCAACGCCGGCAAGCGTCACGTGCGGCTGCTTGGCGACGGCTGGACGGTGGTCACCAAGGACCACTCCCTGTCGGCGCAGTGGGAGCACACCATCCTCGTCACCGAGGGCGGCTGCGAGGTGCTGACGCTCGGCGCCGACGAGCGCCCGCCCGAACTGCCCGCAGGCGCCTAAAAGCCCTTGAACACCGAATACATCCCGGCCGACGCGGACGATACCGCCTCGGCCCCCGAGACCGCCCGGGTGTGGGACGCTCTGGCGGGCTTCAAGGACCGCCTCGCCGCGATCACGCTCGCGGTGCCGGCCGAGGCGATCGCGGCCTTTCGCGCCACGCTCGACGAGGCCGACCAGGCGCTGAAGGCTCGCTTTGCCGACGACGAGCCTGTCGAGGCGCTGGTGCGCGACCGCGCCCAGCTGGTCGACCTGGTGCTTACACGCGCCTGGGTGCTGCACACGGCAGCCCACGCCGGCGAGCTTGCGCTGGTGGCGGTCGGCGGCTACGGCCGCGGCGAGCTGCACCCCTGCTCCGACATCGACGTGATGGTGCTGCTGCCCAAGAGCGAGGGCTCCCCCTGGCAGTCGGATCTCGAGCGGTTCCTGACCTTCCTGTGGGACATCGGCCTCGAGGTCGGCCACAGCGTGCGCACGATCGACGACTGCCAGCGCGAGAGCCTGGCGGACATTTCGGTCGCCACGACCCTGATCGAGGCCCGCCTGCTGGCGGGCCCGGAACTGCTGCTGACCGCGATGAAGAAGGCGCTGGCCGCGGACCATATCTGGAGCGCCGCCGATTTCTACGAGGGCAAGGTGCGCGAGCAGCAGACGCGCCACCTGCGCTTCCACGACACCGGCTACAACCTCGAGCCGAACGTCAAGGCGAGCCCCGGCGGGCTGCGCGACATCCAGACGATCGCCTGGGTCGCCAAGCGCCATTTCGGCGCCGAGACGCTCGACGAGCTGGTGTCGCACGGCTTCCTCACCGCGGCCGAGCTGCGCAAGCTTAAGACCGCGCAGTCGTTCCTGTGGAAGATCCGCTTCGCGCTGCACGTCCTGACCGGGCGGCGCGAGGACCGGCTGCTGTTCGACCACCAGATCCGCCTCGCCCGCCAGTTCGGCTACGAGGATGCGACCTACACGCTTGCCGTCGAACAGTTCATGCAGCGCTACTACCGAACTGTCATGGACATCTCGCTGCTCAACGAGATGCTGCTGCAGCTGTTCTCGGAGGCGATCCTAAACCCCGCGCCGACCACGCCTGCACCGCTAAACCCGCGCTTCCAGATGCGCAACGAGTACCTCGAGGTCGCCAGCGACGACGTCTTCATGCGCCAGCCCTCGGCGATCCTGGAACTGTTCCAGGTGCTGTGCCAGAACCCGGACCTGAAGGGCGTGCGCGCCGCGACCATCCGTTCGCTGCAGCGCCACCTGTGGCTGATCGACGAGGAGTTCCGCCAGAACCCGCGCCATCATCGACTGTTCCTCGAGATCCTGCGCGAGCCGGAGGGCGTGACCCGCGCCTTCCGCCGCATGAACCTGTACGGCGTGCTCGGTCGCTACGTGCCGGCATTCGGCCGCATCGTCGGCCGCATGCAGTACGACCTCTTCCATGCCTACACGGTCGATGCGCACACGCTGTTCGTGCTCAGGAACCTGCGCAGGCTCGCCACGCCGCGCTTCGAGCACGAGTTCCCAAAGCTCTCGGTGCTGTTCCACACGCTGCCGCGGCCGGAACTCGGCTACCTCGCGGCACTGTTCCATGACATCGCCAAGGGGCGTGGCGGCGACCACTCGGAACTCGGCGCGGTCGACGCCGAGGCGTTCTGCCTGGAGCAGGGGCTGTCGCGCTACGACGCGCGCCTGGTCGCATGGCTCGTGCGCCACCACCTGCTGCTGTCGGTTACCGCGCAGAAGAAGGACATCACCGATCCCGAGGTGGTCAACGAGTTCGCACGCCGGGTCGGCGACACCACCCACCTCGACTACCTCTACGTGCTCACCGTCGCGGACGTGCGCGGCACCAATCCGAAGCTGTGGAACGCCTGGAAGGCCTCGCTGTTCGAGGAGTTCTTCGAGCGCACCAAGCGCGCGCTCAGGCGCGGTCTGGAAAGCCCGATCGGCGAGGCGGAACTGATCGCGGAGACCCAGCAGGAGGCGCGCGAGATCCTGACCCGCGACGGCGTGCCGGCCGCCGAGGTCAACCGCGTCTGGAAGCACCTGACCGGCGCGTACTTCCTGCGGCACACGGCCGAGGAGATCGCCTGGCACACCTCGCTGCTGGCCGGCCGCGACCCGTTCGACGAGGAACCGCTGATCGCTGTGCGCCAGGAAACCGGCCGCGGCGGCACGGCGATCTTCAGCTACACCCAACGCCGCCAGCACGCCTTCGCGCGCGCCACCGCCGTGCTCGACCAGATGGGACTCACCATCCTCGATGCGCGCATCACGCCGACGACCAACTCGTTCAGCATCGACACGTACCTCGTGCTCGAGGACACCGGCGGCGCGATCAACGACCGCACCCGCGTCCACGAGATCGAGCAGGGGCTGCTGCGCAGCCTACGCGACGAAGCCGGCTCCACGCTGACCGTCACTCGCCGCGCGCCGCGCCAGGTGCGCATGTTCACGACCCCGACGCAGATCACCTGGAGCGACGACGACCGCAACCAGCGCACCGTGCTCGAACTGGTCGCCTCCGACCGCCCGGGCCTGTTGTCGGAGATGGGCAAGGTGTTCGTACGCGAGAAGATCCAGTTGCTGGGGGCGCGCATCGTCACGGTCGGCGAGCGTGCCGAGGATGTCTTCTACGTGGCCGACACCATTGACCGCGCGCTCGACGGCGCGGCCCGTGCGCGCGTCGAGGCGGCGCTTCGGGCCGCCCTCGACCAGCGCGCCTGAGACGCCGATGCATCCGGCCCTGGATCGCCTGCAGCCCTACCCGTTCGAGCGCCTGGCGCGCCTGCACCAGGGCGTGACGCCGAAGGCGGGTCTTACGCAGATCTCGCTGTCGATCGGCGAGCCCAAGCACGCCGCCCCGCCGCAGGTGGTGCAGGCGCTCATCGACTCGCTCGACGCCCTGGGCACCTATCCTGCGACCGCGGGACTGCCCGAGTTCCGTCGCGCCGCCGCCGGCTGGCTGGAGCGTCGATACGGCCTCGGCGGTGCACTCGATCCCGCGTCGATGCTGCTGCCGGTCAACGGCACGCGCGAGGCGCTGTTCGCGTTCGCGCAGGCGGTGATCGATCCGGCGGCAGGCTCGCTGGTCGCGATGCCGAACCCGTTCTACCAGATCTACGAGGGTGCGGCGCTCCTGGCCGGCGCAACGCCGTACTTCCTCGACACGACCGCGAGCAATGACTTCGTGCCCGACCTCGCAGCCGTGCCGGACGAGGTCTGGCGTCGCTGCGCCCTGCTCTACCTGTGCTCGCCCGGTAACCCAACCGGCGCAGTGCTCGACGAGGCCTACATGGCCCGTGCGATCGAACTTGCCGACCGCTTCGACTTCGTGATCGCCGCCGACGAGTGCTATGGCGACATCTACCTCGACGAGGCCGCACCGCCGGCCGGCTTCCTCGGCGCCTGCCATCGGCTCGGTCGCAACCGCTTCGAGCGCGTCGTCGTGTTCCACAGCCTGTCCAAGCGCTCCAGCGTCCCGGGCCTGCGTTCCGGCTTCGTGGCCGGGGACCCCGCGATCCTGGCGCGCTTTGGGCTGTACCGCACCTACCACGGCTGCGCACTGCCGGTGCACGTGCAGCGGGCCAGCATTGTCGCCTGGAACGACGACAGCCACACCCTCGAGAACCGCGCGCTGTATCGCGCCAAGTTCGACGCGGTGCTGCCGATCCTCGCGCCAGTGCTGCCGATGACCCGTCCGCCGGCCGGCTTCTACCTGTGGCCCGACGTCGGCTTCGACGACGAGACCTTCGCGCGCGAGCTGTACGCGACGCAGAACGTGGTCGTACTGCCTGGCAGCTACCTCGCCCGCGAAGGCCGCGCCGGCAATCCCGGCCGCCACCGGGTGCGGATCTCGCTGGTGGCCGGCCTCGACGAATGCATCACGGCGGCCCACCGAATTCGAGACTACCTGGAGACGCGCTCGTCATGAGCCAGCAGCACCGCGAGATCATCGAGAACCACTGGGAGAAGCGCGCCGAGATCGGCCCGGGCAACGCCCCGCGCGAACTGATCGTCGCGCTCGAGGACGTGCTCGAGCAGCTCGATGGCGGCACGTTGCGCGTCGCCTGCAAGGCCTCCGGCGAGTGGGTCGTGCAGCAGTGGCTGAAGAAGGCCGTGCTGCTGTACTTTCGCACCCACGACAACGCCGTGCAGAGCGGCGGCTACACCAATTTCTACGACAAGGTGCCGCTGAAGTACGCGGGGCTGAGCGATGCCCAGCTGCGCGCGCTCGGCACGCGCGTCGTGCCGCCGGCGGTCGCGCGCAAGGGGGCGTACATCGCGCCGGGCGTCGTGCTCATGCCCAGCTACGTCAACATCGGCGCCTACGTCGACACCGGCGCCATGGTCGACACCTGGGCCACGGTCGGCTCCTGCGCCCAGATCGGCAGGAACGTGCACCTTTCCGGCGGCGTCGGCATCGGCGGCGTGCTCGAGCCGCTGCAGGCCAACCCGACGATCATCGAGGACAACTGCTTCATCGGCGCGCGCTCGGAGATCGTCGAGGGCGTCATCGTCGAAGAAGGCGCGGTCGTCTCGATGGGCGTCTACATCGGCGCCAGCACCAAGATATACGACCGAGCGACCGGCACGGTGAGCTACGGCCGGGTCCCGGCCGGCGCCGTCGTCGTCTCCGGCAACCTGCCATCGGCCGACGGGCGCTATTCGCTGTACTGCGCGGTGATCGTCAAGCGCGTCGATGCGCAGACCCGCGCCAAGACCTCGATCAACGACCTGCTGCGGGATTGAAGCGGGCACGGCTGCAGCCGTGCGGAAGCCATACACCGCAGATCCGGCGATACGCGCCGAATCCGGATCGCTCAGGTTCGACGCGAATATTCGCGGCAGAGCCATCGTGATCGATGGCCTTGACCCGGCCAACCGCGAGCACCACCACGGGGTCGATGGCGACCGGTTGTCGTCGGGCGGAGCGCAGGAGGATCTGCTCGGCTTCGGCCTTGCGCGGAGGGACACCTCGGCCATCCGTCCGCTGACTGCGCGGGCCCACAATTTTTCACTTGAGGTGAGCGCCGTCGCCCGGCGGCGGACCTGGTCGAGACCAGAACGCCCATCCGCGGCGTCTGCAGGCGCAGGTTGAGGGTGCCGTCGTTCAAGGGTCAACCGAGATGGCCCTCCCGGCGGGCGCCGATCAGCCGAAACGACCCGTGATGTAGTCCTCCGTCAGCTTGTGGCGTGGGTTCGTGAAGATCTGGTCGGTCGGCCCCACCTCGATCAAGTCGCCCAGATGGAAGTACGCGGTGCGCTGAGAGACGCGCGCCGCCTGCTGCATGTTATGGGTGACGATCACGATGGCGTAGTTCTGGCGCAATTCGTCGATCAGGTCCTCGATCTTCGCAGTCGCGATCGGATCCAGCGCCGAGCAGGGCTCGTCCATCAGGATCACCTCGGGATCGACGGCGATCGCGCGCGCGATGCACAGGCGCTGCTGCTGGCCTCCGGAAAGTCCCGTGCCGGGGTGATCGAGCCGATCCTTGACCTCCTCCCACAGACCCGCCTTCTGCAGCGACGTCTGCACGACCTCGTCGAGGTCGGCGCGCGTCGCGGCAAGACCATGGATGCGCGGCCCGTAGGCGATGTTCTCGTAGATCGACTTGGGGAACGGATTGGGCTTCTGAAACACCATGCCGACGCGCGCGCGCAGCTGCACGACGTCCTGGCGCTTTTCATAGATGTCCTGCCCGTCGAGCGTGATCAGCCCGGACACCTTGGCCCCCTCGATCGTATCGTTCATGCGATTGAGGCAGCGCAGGAACGTCGACTTGCCGCAGCCCGACGGGCCGATGAACGCGATCACCGCATGCCTGCCGATGTCGATGCTGACATCGTGAATGGCGTGCTTGCTGCCGTAGTGGACGTTAACGACACGGGCACCCATGACGGGATCCGCGACGCTGACCTGCCCGACGGTCTTGGTATCGAGCGTCTCGCCTGGCAGAGACTCGTCGGCGGCGCCGGAGACCGAGACGCTTCCGCGCGAGGGCGCCACGCGCCGGGCGTCCGAGGGTGTTGCGATCGATGTAGACATCTCAGTCACCTCGGCGCTACCAGCGCCGTTCAAAGCGGCTGCGGAGGATGACCGCAAGCGCATTCATGAGCAGAAGGAAGGCGAGCAGGACAATGATCGCACCGGAGGTGCGCTCGACGAAAGCCCGCTCCGGGCTCGTGGCCCACAGGAAGATCTGCACCGGCAGCACGGTCGATGGGTCGGTGAGACCCTTCGGCACGTCGACGATGAACGCCACCATGCCGATCATCAGCAGCGGCGCGCTCTCGCCCAGCGCGCGCGCCATGCCGATGATCGCGCCGGTGAGCATGCCGGGCATCGCCAGCGGCAGCACGTGGTGCGTCACCATCTGCACCTTCGACGCGCCCATGCCGAGCGCCGCCTCGCGGATCGATGGCGGCACGGCCTTCAGGGCGGAGCGGCTGGCGATGATGATCGTCGGCAGCGTCATCAGCGACAGCACGAGCCCGCCCACCAGGGGTGCTGAGCGCGGCATGCCGAAGAACTGAATGAACATCGCAAGCCCCAGCAGGCCGAACACGATCGACGGCACCGCCGCGAGGTTGTTAATGTTGACCTCGATCAGGTCGGTCAGGCGGTTGCGACGTGCGAATTCTTCGAGGTACACCGCCGCGGCGACCCCGATCGGGAAGGAGATCACGAGTGTCACGAACAGCGTCAGGAAGGTCCCGATCAGTGCACCGAGCACGCCGGCCTGCTCGGGCTCGCGCGAGTCGCCGGAAGTGAAGAACCCGGAGTTAAACCGGATCTCGACGTGCCGACCTGCCTTGAGCGTGTCGAACATCCTGAGCTCGGCATCGTCCACCGCCCGGTCCGACTCCGGCAGGCGCCGGTCGATTTGCCCCTTGGCGAGCATGTCGATCCGGTCGTCGGCGAGCACCCAGACCGCCTCGTGCTGGCCGATCAGCGTCGGCTTCGCGAGCACGCGATCGCGCAGCGTCTGCTCGGCCGAGCCGCTGACGAGGCCGTAGAGTTTCTTCAGCTCGCTGCGACCCTCGACCGCGGGAAAGGCCGCGCGCAGTGCCGCGCGCACCGGCAGCTGGTAGTTCGCGGCCTGCAGATCGGCCACCGCACGCTGGCCGCCCGGATCGAGATCTTCGGCGGCGTAGCTGACCTCGAGCTGGACGTACGTCTGCTCGAATGCCGTGTAGCCCTTGTGGATGATCGTCCAGAACAGCAGCACGACGAACAGGATGCCGATGAGGACGGCGGACAGCCCATAGGCGCGAAAGCGCATCTCGGCGCGGTAGCGCCGCCGCAGGGTCGCCGCGACCTTCTCGCGCGAGGTCAGCACGGGCTTGGGCGCGATCTCAGTCATACTGCTCCCGATACTTGCGCACGACGCGCAGGGCAATGATGTTCAGCGCGAGCGTCACGAGAAAGAGCACAAGCCCCAGTGCGAAGGCGGCCAGTGTCTTCGGGCTGTCGAACTCGGAGTCGCCCACCAGCAGCGTGACGATCTGCACCGTCACCGTCGTCACCGCCTCGAACGGGTTCGCCGTCAGGTTCGCGGACAGGCCCGCCGCCATTACCACGATCATGGTCTCGCCGATGGCACGGGACGTCGCCAACAGCACGCCGCCGACGATCCCCGGCAGGGCCGCCGGCAGGACCACGTTGCGAATCGTCTCCGAGCGCGTCGCGCCTAGTGCATAGGCGCCGTCGCGCAATGACTGCGGCACGGCCGTGATCATGTCGTCGGCCAGGGACGAGACGAACGGGATGATCATGACGCCCATCACCAGACCCGCCGCGAGCGCGCTTTCGGAAGCGACGGTCAGGCCCATCGACTCGCCGACCGTCCGCAGCAGCGGACCCACGGTGAGCGCTGCGAAGAAGCCGTACACGACCGTCGGGATCCCGGCGAGCACCTCCAGCAGCGGCTTGGTCACGGCGCGAAAGCGCCGGTCCGCGTACTCGGCCAGGTAGATCGCCGAGAACAGCCCGATCGGAACCGCGATCGCCATCGCGATCACCGCGATCAGCAGGGTGCCGGTGAACAGCGGCACCGCGCCGAAGGCGCCTGACGAGCCGACCTGATCAGCCCGGATCGCCATCTGCGGGCTCCATTTCGTACCGAACACGAACTCGGTGACCGGTACCAGCCGGAAGAACTGCACCGCCTCATACAGCACGGAGACGACAATACCAATGGTGGTCAGGATCGCGAGCACCGAGCACAGGATCAGCGCGATCTCGACCAGCCGCTCGACGCTGTTGCGCGCGCGCAGCTCCGGATTGATCCGTCGCCATACCAGCAGCCCGCCGACGAGGCCTGCACAGAGCGCGACGAGACCACTGGCGATACCACTGATGCCCTGGAGTCGGGACCACTCCGTGGCCGCGACCTGCACGGCGGGACGCGCGTCGCCTGCGGAGATGTTACCGGCGACGACGTTTCTGATGTCGTTGAGCAGCAACCCACGCTCGCCGGCGTCCAGCGCATGGAACTCGGCAGGCATGTGCGCAAGCACCGAGCCGAGGATCAGCCGCTCGCCGGCGAAGTGCCATAC
>JANXQL010000144.1 GCA_025356815.1 Pseudomonadota bacterium | reverse complement strand
GGCGCAGTTGCTGCCGCACCACTGGCGCCCGCCCGGCAGCGCCGACGCAGTCGATTCAGCGCCCCTCGCCGCGGCCGCGTAGCGCCGACCCCAGCACACCGCAGCCGGCCAAGCAAGGGTGGGGTTCGCGGGACGCTTACCTTCGACTTCGAGGTCTCGCCGGTGGATCGCAAGCTGATCCACACGCTGGCCGAGATGACGTTCACCGACGCCGCGCACAACGCGGTGCTGGTGGGCGGACCGGGCACAGGCAAGACGCATCTGGCCACGGCCATCGGCGTAGCCGGCATCACGCGGCATGGCCGACGGGTGCGCTTCTACTCGACGGTGGATCTAGTCAATGCACTGGAGCAGGAGAAAGCGCAGGGCAAGGCCGGGCGCATCGCGGCGAGCTTGCTGCGCATGGACCTCGTCATCCTAGATGAGTTGGGCTACCTGCCCTTCAGCCAGGCCGGCGGGGCTCTGCTGTTCCACCTGCTGTCCAAGCTGTATGAGCACACGAGCATGATGATCACGACCAACCTGGACTTCGCCGAGTGGTCCAGCGTGTTCGGCGACGCCAAGATGACGACGGCGTTGCTGGACCGGCTCACGCATCACTGCCACATCGTAGAGACGGGCAACGAGAGCCATCGCTTCCTGCACAGCAGTGCGGTGGCCAAGAAGCGTATTAAGGCCCGCGAGCAGGCGCGACGGGCTGACAAACAGCCTCAACCCGAGGCCGACATCTGAGCGGCGACCGCGCGGGGGAATCCGCTACGGCCTACGGCCTTCACGTCTTCCCCCGCGCGAACAACACGGCCACCGGGAAGTCAACGAAACAGGCATAGACCTACACTTGTCCACAGCCGACCATCACACGGTCGGCATCCATCCCCGGGTCAATATTGGATCGGCGCGGTGGGTCAGATTTAGATCGGCGCCGACACGCTTGCTTCGGTGAAAGCGCGGAGCTGAACCATGTGATGCCGATCGCAGCTACCACCCGACCGGCGTCGAATATTGGGACGGCCAGCGTTGCCGATACTGGCCGAACCGTCGGGCAGCGCAGTGCGTAACCACGTTCGCGAGTGCAAACAAGTTCCACCATCAATGCGGTCGGATCGAACTTGTCCTCATCCCGTTCTGATTCGCAAAGTCTCGCCATCAGATGGTCTCGCTGCTCGGGCTCGCAATAGGCCAGGTATGCGCGCCCAATCGCGCGGCTTACCAAGCTGAGGCGCATGTTGATGGTGGACTGCAGCAGCGACAGCGGCGACAAAGGGATGGTGCTGTATCGCACGACCATCGAATCGCTCTCAAAGACGCCGACCGCGACGGGCCATTTGATTTCAGCGGTGAGCCCGTCGGCAATCGGCGCGGCCGCCTGGACAACACAGGGAGCGCCGTGGTACCCGGAAGACAGCGTTTGTACCTCCGCGTTCAGGCAGTAAGCCCCGTATTGCGGCGCATGTCGCACGAGCCCGCACGCCTCGAGTGTCTGCAAGAGCCGTATGATCGATGGCTTGGGAATGCGGGTCTCGCGGTGAAGCTCGGCAACGGTCGAGACAGGCGCCCGATTGAGCGCTTGCAGGAGATCGATAGCTCTCACGACGGACTGCACTGCTGGAGACGAAGCCATTGGACTCTCCAGGCCGGGCCACGTACAAGGCTCTGCCGCGATCTAGGAAGAGAGCTTGGCCGAGCCGAGCGTCTCGTGCCGATCGCCGCGTTCGCCGTTCGCGTAGGTGTCGACCACCACGCCGTGCTCGACCATGTAGTGCCTGTCGGCCACCGACTCGGCGAAGCGCACGTTCTGCTCGACCAGCAGGATGGTCAACCCGGCTGCCTTGAGTTGCCGAACGACCGCGCCGATCTTCTTCACGATCACTGGTGCCAGACCCTCGGTCACTTCGTCCAACAACAGCAAGGTCGCGCCCGTCCGCAGGATGCGCGCCATCGCGAGCATCTGCTGTTCGCCACCTGAAAGTTTGGTCCCCTGGCTGTGCCGACGTTCGTACAGGTTCGGGAAAAGCTCGTAGAGTTGATCCAGCGTCATCCCGCCGCGCCCGATAACGGGCGGCAGCAGCAAATTCTCTTCGACGTCGAGGCTGGAGAAGATCCCTCGTTCTTCCGGGCAGTACGCGATCCCCGCCTTCGCGATGTCGTTGGACGGGAGCGTGATCAGTTCCCTGCCTTCGAAGATCACCGATCCGGTGCGGTGCACGCCCATTCCGATCAGCGCCTTCAGCGTCGTGGTCTTGCCCACGCCGTTGCGGCCGAGCAACGTCACCACCTCACCCTTGTGAACCTCGAAAGCCATGCCGTGCAGCACCTTCGATTCACCATACGCGGCGTGCAGGTTTCGAACCTGCAGCATCGGTGCGGCGAGCCGCGCGGTCGCCACGTTCATGGTTTTGCTGTCATTCATCGGAGGCTCCCAGATACGCTTCGATGACCTGCGGATTGCCGGCCACCTCGTCGTAGCTGCCCTCCGCCAGGATCTCGCCGCGCCGCAATACCGTGACGGTGTTACACAGCGTCGAGACGACGCTGAGGTTGTGCTCGACCATCAGCACGGTGCGCCCGACGGCTACGGTGCGGATCAACTCCGTGAGGGTGTCGATGTCTTCGTGGCCCACGCCTGCCATCGGTTCATCCAGCAACAGAAGCACCGGATCGGTCGCCAGCGTCGTCGCCATCTCGAGGGCTCGTTTTCGGCCATACGACAGGTCGACCGCCTTCGTATGGCCCATGCCCGCCAATCCCACGGACTTAAGCAACTCCTCGGCGCGCGAGTCGAGATGCTTGAGGCTTGATGTCGAACGCCAGAAGTGAAACGATGTTCCCAATCGCCGCTGAAGCGCGAGGCGCACGTTCTCGATCAAGCTCAGATACGGAAACACCGCCGAGATCTGGAACGACCTTGCCATCCCCATGGCCACCAGCTTGTCGGGACGCGTACCGGTGATGTCCTGCCCTTGGTACCAGATTTGTCCGCGGGTCGGTTGAAGGAACTTCGTGAGCAAGTTGAAGCAGGTCGTCTTCCCGGCTCCGTTGGGCCCGATGAGCGCGTGAATCGTGCCCCGATGCACCTGCAAATTCACGTCCGACACGGCGGCGAAACCTGCGAATTCGCGTGTCAGGCCTTTGGTCTCGAGAATGATGTCGTCGCTCACAGCGGCCTCCCGATCCAGCGGGCGAGTAGGCCGATGATTCCCTGCCTGAACGTCAACACACAGACAACGAAGATGACGCCTTGAACGACCACGACCCACTGGCCCAGCGGCGCGAGGTACTGCTGCATGCCGACGATGGCGAACGCACCGACGAGCGGACCGAAGATCGTGCCGAGCCCGCCGACCAGCGCCATCAGGATCACGTCACCGGAAGTCGAGTGGTAGACGTCCTGCAGCGACGCGATCTGGAACACGATGGCCTTCATCGACCCGGCTAGGCCGGCGAGCGCGGCGGAGATCACGAAAATCAGCAGCTTGTATCGGTCGGGGTTGTAGCCGAGTGAAATCGCGCGCGGCTCGTTCTCTCGAATCGCCTTGAGCACTTGGCCGAAGGGCGAGTTGATGGTTCGAAACGCGATCAGGAAGCCAAGCAGGAAAATGCACAGCACGACGTAGTAGAGCGGCATCGTCTGCGCGAGATCGATCAGCTCGAATAGCTTGCCTTGCGGGATCTGCTGCATGCCGTCTTCGCCGCCCGTGAACGGCGCTTGCACGCAGAAGAAGTAGACCATCTCGGCGAACGCCAGCGTGACCATCGCGAAGTAGATCTTCTGGCGTCGCACCGCGAGCACGCCAGTGACCAGCCCCAAGGCTGCCGCAGCGGCGGTGCCACCGAGGATCGCGAATTCGGGCGGCCAGCCCCAGTTGCGGGCCACGTGGCCCGTCACGTATCCCGCGAGCCCCAGGAACATCGCGTGGCCGAACGAGCCCAGTCCGACGAAGCCGATCAGCAGATTGAAAGAGACCGCGAACAGCGCGAAGCAGAGCACCTTCATCAGGAAGACCGGATAGATGAAGGCCGGCGCGACGATGAGCAGTGCAGCCATCGCCAGGATGGGCACCAGGTACTGACGTGGCTCACCCGCGAGCGGCGGCCGCGCCTCTGGGTCGAGCGCGAGCGTCGCGCCCGAGAAAGGCTTGCCGAAAAGGCCGGCTGGCTTGATCAGAAGCACGATAGCCATCAGCACAAAGACGACGACGCCGGAGGCTTCGGGCCACAGCGCCTTCGTGATCCCTTCGATCAGGCCGACACCGAAGCCCGTGACCACGGAGCCCATGATCGAGCCCATGCCGCCGATTACGACCACCGCGAACACGACGATGATGAGGTTCGATCCCATCAGCGGGTTGACCTGGTAAATCGGTGCGGCCATGACGCCTGCAAGCGCGGCGAGACCCACGCCGAGGCCGTAGGTCAGCATGATCATCCGCGGCACGTTGATGCCGAAAGCGAGTACCAGCGGCGGGTTTTCGGTCGCTGCGCGCAGGTAGGAGCCGAGCTTGGTTCGCTCGATCACCGCCCAGGTGATCAGACAGACGGCGAGAGAAGCGACGATCACCCAGGCGCGGTAGAGCGGCAACACCATGAAGCCGAGGTTCACGGCACCTTGCAGCATCGAGGGCACCGGATACGGCCGGCCGACTGCGCCGTAGTAGTTGACGAACAGGCCCTCGATGATCGACGCGATGCCGAGCGTCAACAAAAGTCCGAACAGGTGCTCCAACCGATAGGTGCGGCGGATCACCGTCTTCTCCAGCAGCATGCCCAGGCCGCCGACGATTACCGGTACGACGATCAACGCGGCCCAGTAGTTGACGCCGAAGTAGGTAGCCAGGAGCCAGGCCGCCAGCGCCCCCATCATGTACTGCGCGCCGTGTGCGAAGTTGATGATGTTGAGCAGCCCAAAGATTACCGCGAGCCCGAGACTGAGCATCGCGTAGAACGCACCGTTGATCAGGCCCAACAAGACCTGGCTCAGAAAAGCCTGCATTGACATATTGAATACCCGGCAGCGCGGGCGATACGCCGCCCGAGGCGATGACGACATGGAAGATGCTCGGACGCTGGCAAACGCCACGCGGCCGCGCGCGCCCGACTTTCGCGCGCTACTTTTTCAGCAACGGGCAGTTGCCCTCTTCGAGCGGACGGAAAGCCTTGTCGCCGGGAATCGTCGCGATCAGCTTGTAGTTGTCCCAAGCGCCCTTGGACTCCACCGGGGTCTTGACCTGGAAGAGATAGACATCGTGGATCTTGCGACCGTCGGGACGGATCTTGCCGTCGGTGAACAGACCGTCGTGCGTCGGCATCGACTTCATCTGCGCCACGACCTTGGCGCCGTCGCCAGACTTCACGACCGCTATCGCACGCAGGTATTGCAGCGTCGCTGCATACATCGCCGCGTGATGCAGCGACGGATAGGAGCCGGTCTTGGCGGCGACGAAGCGCTGGGTGAACGCACGCGTAGCCGGGTTCAGATCCCAGTAGAACGGCTCGGCGAGCACCAGACCCTGGGCGATGTCGAGCCCCACGCTTTGCACGTCGACGATGTTGGCGTTGATGGCAGCCAGTTTAATTTTCGGCGTCAGCCCGAATTCGCGCGCCTGCTTGATCGCCGTGACGAGGTCGTTGCCGGCCACCGCCAATCCCAGCACCTGCGCGTTCGACGCCTGGGCCTGCAGCAGGAACGACGACATGTCCGCGCTGTTGACCGGCACGCGAACAGTGCCCAGCACCGTGCCGCCGAGCTTCTTCACGGTGGCGACCGTGTTGGCCTCCAGGTCATGGCCGAACGCATAGTCGGCGGTGATGAAGTACCAGCTCTTGTTGCCGGCCTCGGTCAGCGCCTTGCCGATCACGGTGCCGACCTCGTAGGTGTCGTAAGTCCAGTGAACGGAGTTGGCGGAACACATGTCGCCGGTCAGACGCGACGATCCCGGGCCGCTCATGATGACAACCTTGTTGGCTTTGCGCGTGACGTCGACAACCGCGAAGGCGACCGGCGAGTTGACGACGTCGAGAATCGCGTCCACGCCGTCCTGGTCGTACCACTTTCGCGCCACGCTCGCGCCGACGTCAGGCTTGTTTTGGTGGTCGGCATAGATCACTTCGACCTTCAGGCCAGGCTGCTTGTTCTCTTTCATGAAGTCTTCCACCGCCAGCCGAGCGGCAACGACCAAGCCTTGACCGCCTGCGGTAGAAAAGACGCTCGAGAAGTCGCTAAGCACCCCGATCTTCACAGTGTTGGCTTCTTGCGCCGAGGCCACGCCAGTGACCGTGACGGCCATCGCCGCGGCGACGGCGAGCAGTCCGCGACGGGCCCGGTCGAGTGCAGGAAAATGAGATGCAGTTTTGGCGGCCAGACGATTTGCCTTGATCATTCTTTTCTCCAGGTCGATATGGGTTTGTGCTTCAAGCCGAAGAGTAGACGTGTCGCTTGCCAGCCGAAACTGCGTCGGTCGTAGATTCCGCTGGCCGGAATGTGCGTGCGCGCCGAAGGCCGCGCGCTGCTGTCGAATCGCTGATTAGCTGCCGACCTTGGCCACGTAGGCTTGCGCGATCCGCTCGGCGGTCTCGATAATCACCGGCGAATAGCGGGCGATCAGTTCGGGCGTCAGCGAATTTCCGAAAGTCGTCATGCTGAGGCCAGCCACGACATCGGCTCCGTGCATCACAGGCGCTGCGATCGTTGCCGTCTGGCGTTTCGCACTAGCTTTGCGGATGCCGCACTTCTGGCGCCGAATCAATTCGAGTTCGGCAAGCAGGCGCCGCTCGTCGCCGACTGTCTTCTCTGGCGATGATTCGCGCAGCATCGCAAAAAGCTCGTTCCGCTCACGCTCCGCGCAGAAAGCCAGGTAGACGCGTCCCATCGCTGTCTCCAGCAGCGGCAATCTCTGGCCCACGGTTGTGGCATGAACCGCGAGAGGGCTGTAGGGCATGGTGCTGTACCGCACCCGCATGAAGGTGCCGTCGAGTGTCGCGATGGCCAGCGGCCACTTGATCTCCTTGGTGACCTTCAGGGCGATGGGCGATCCGACCTCGACAACCAGATCCTTGTTCGTGTAGCCCGAACTCAGCTCCTGGACCTTCTCTGCCACGCGATACAGGCCCAGCGTTCCCTCGCTGCACACGAACCCGCCGCGCTCCAGGGTTTGCAAGATTCGAAAAACGGTCGTCTTCGGCAACTCGACCGCAAGCTGGAGCTCATGCAAGCTCCACTGATGGCGAAGATTCATCACTTGCAGGATGCGAAGCGCGCGATCGATCGAGCGGATCGAGTCTCCCGCAGGAGCGGCCGGATCCTTCGCCAACTTGCTTTTTGATGTGACTGCCTTAGTGGCATTGGTTGGAACGGCAGGCTTGACGTTCATGACGCACTTGGCCTCGAAGTTTCCGGACAGCGGAACGCACGCCAGACCTGCTTGCCCGTGTCGGGCTTCCCGACGACCATCGAACTGAACATCACAACGAGACCCTATGCATGGACAAGCTTCAAATCGTTCCCGAGACCTGCCGCGGGTTCGAGTTCGTCGGGCACTCCGACTTGCAAGGACGAGGCCACAGCGACCAGGTGATGGTGACCGAAGGCCACGCGTACGTAGGACACAGCAAGACTCGCGGCGTGAGCGTCGTTGACGTCAAGGATCCACGAAAGCCTCGCGTGGTTGGTCTGCTTCCTCATCATCCCAATTCCTGGGCCTTGCATTTGCAAACGCATGGCAATCTGTTGTTGGTCGCAGAAGCGTTCGACTTCCGCGCCGCCATGACCGACAAGGAATACTACCTGCGCTCCGTCGGCGGTTTCCATGGCGATCGGTTCGGCGTGCGCGGGAAAGACTTCTCCGCCGGCATGCGTGTCTACGACATCTCGGATCCGGTTCATCCGCGGGCCATTGGCTTTCTCGACATCGAGGGTCTCGGCATCCACCGTATCTGGTGGGTGGGTGAGCGATATGCATACGCTTCCGCGCTGCTGGATGGCTACAAGGATTACATCCTCGTGATCATCGATCTGGCCGAGCCCACCAGACCCGAAATCGTCGGCAAGTGGTGGTTGCCCGGCATGTTGACGGCTGGCGGCGAGGTCGACGCGAACGCCGGCCGCGTCGGCCTGCACCACGCCGTTGTCGCCGACGACATCGCCTACGGCTGCTGGCGCGACGGCGGCGTGACGATTCTCAACGTGAAGGACAAAAGCCAACCGCGTCTGATAGCGCACAAGAACTGGTCCCCGCCCTTTGGCGGAGGCACCCACAGTGCGCTGCCATTGCACGATCGCGATCTTCTGATCGTCGCCGATGAGGCGGTGCAGGACGCAGGCAAGGAACAACCGAAGCCGATCTGGGTTTTCGATATCCGTGAGCGTTCCAATCCCATCTCGATCGCGACATGCCCCGTGCCAAGCGATCACGACTACGTAGCCAAGGGCGGACACTTCGGCTCTCACAATCTGCACGAGAACCGCCCCGGCTCGTTCCAGAGCTCGACCGTCATCTTCGCGACCTATCAGAACGCCGGATTGCGAGTCTTCGACCTGACCAATCCGTTCCGGCCCGAGGAGACGGCATGTTTCGTGCCCCCTACGCCGCACCGCTGGATGGAACCGCTCCGAGGCCGCACGAAAGCGCTTCACAGCGCGGACGTCTTCGTTGACGCCGATGGTTTGGCGTACCTGACCGATTACGACGCAGGCCTGTATATCGTTCAGTGGCTGGGCAAGTAGGCTACCAAACGCGCTTTGCCCCGCTCGTGGACACTACTCGGCTTTAGCCGGCATCAAGTAGTTGCCCGCGTTCGCCACCCAGTTCTTCTCGATGAAATCTCGACGAGGCGGAGAGAAGACGTCGATGAGCAGATGGTGTCGCTCTTCGACCCCCTCGGTGGTGTGCACGACGTCCGGTGGCACCACCATCAGAGACGGTGAACCCAATCGGACGTGAGCGTCCTCACGCCACTGCGTGGCATCCTTCGACCAGGGCCAGCGCAGGTGGTGAATGAAATCGCCGTCGAGTGCAAGAGAGCCCTGCTCGAAACTCGAATGGCTGTGCGGGCTCAGCATCCGTCGGTCGCGTGGACCTTCGTATTCGGCCCAGTTGATGCTCATCGTAGACGACTGGAACATCTTCAGTCGAGGACTGTCGACTGGCGCCTTGATCTCGTCGACCAGAAACACATCGACGGACCCGTCACCCGCTTTGCGCGACCACGCGGGCGTGCTGGACACGATGCGGGGGTCGACCGCTTTGTAGCGCTCGGCATTCAAAGGCGTGGGTGCACCCGTGTCCGCTCTCGAACTGCATAGCACGGCGCAACGGCCACCCGCCGCGAGGGTGATGCGAAGCTTGCCAGGCGGCGCGACACAGACGCTGTGCGCAGGCGCTTCGATCTCGGCGGCGCTCGTGGCCAGCTTCACTGGCGCGCCGAGCGGCAGCAGGATGAGCTCGTGCTCGCTGGCGATTTGCACGCACTGTCCCGGCGCCGTGGCCTCGATCCACTCGACGATGATGTTCTGGCCTCGCGCGACCCAGCGGTGGGGGCCATCGCCGAGCGTGAGACCGTCCCCACGAAAGGAAACAAAGCTGGGTTGAGACCTTGTCTCGAAATCAGTGCTCATGCAATCTCCATCGCTGCCTTGCGAAGCAAGGCCTGATCTGAAGACACGACGATCCAGGTCATTCCCTCGGCAAGCCGTCGGCGCGCCTCGACCATGTCGTTGACGTGGATCGCACAGACTTTCGAGCACATGTTCGCTGCCCGAAGGATGCGCTTCACGGCATCCTCGATCTCAGGCGCCTGCGGGTTATCCAGCCCCATCGACATGGCTAAATCTGCCCGTCCGATGAACAGTGCATCGACCCCTTGCACAGCCGCGATCGCTTCCACTGCATCGAGTGCCTGAACGCTTTCAATCTGGCACACGATGCGGACAGCATCGCCAGATCCGATCACGTCGTGCCGCGACTTCGTGCCGTAGCCTGCCGCGCGCGTGGCCAGAGACATGCCACGCTGACCGTTACGAAACCGGGCCCGCGAAACTATCTCGCCTGCTTGATCGGCCGAGTCCACGTGAGGTATCAGAAGCCCTGACGCGCCCATGTCCAACATAGTAAGAATCGTCGGCGCCGAAGCATCGGGAAGGCGAACCACGACCGGCAGATCGGAGGCGCGGCCCGCCAGAATCATGCGGTCGATGGTCATTCTGTCGAAAGGAGCGTGCTCGGCATCAATGACAGCAAAATGCAGCCCGGTAGTGCCCAGTATCTCGATAATTTGTGGCGAATCGGTTTTTACAAAAGTGCCGAAGGTGACCCGCTCCCGGGACATGGTGAGTTCTCTGGACATCCAAGCTTTCATTTCATCAACCCTCGCCTTCAAGCAGGCCTGCGAGTTGATGTGGTGCCGTGCCAGCATAGTGACCCGAATGCGGCCACTCAACGAGAACGTCGAGGCATTTCGACAGGCGGAATCAGCGGTTTAGAGGAAGAAGTGCGTTGGTATGTTCAGTGAGCCGGTTGACTCTCAAGGAAGCCGAGCCCTCAAGTCGCATCTGCTTCCGGTGGTTCGCGCGCCCGTGCGTTCGCCTTTCTCGCTCGCAGCTGAGCAAAGCGCCATTTGCCAAGACGCACCAAACACAGACCGTGGTGGCAGCGCGCGCCCATTATTTGTTGCGTCCCATGTGATCATGTACCTATTCGGAGCTGGCCACTGTTCAAAGCAAGGGACGTGATGCGCGGCGTGATTGAGTCCCTTAGAGCAGAGAACGCCCAATGAGCCAAGTTCACACGCAAGCCCGCACGACGCCGC
>JANXQL010000136.1 GCA_025356815.1 Pseudomonadota bacterium | reverse complement strand
GATGTACGGAACGTAAGCGCCGGAACTCAGTACCGCGGTGTTACCAGCCTGCATCGCAAGATCGCTGGCCGGGCCCGAGGTGAGGGTCGCAACCATCGAGTCGCTGTGGCCGTCATTGAGAATCAGGGACACCGGTCGGCGCATCAGGCACGGCGCCTGTAGCGCCGGGATCCGGTCCAGGCACTTCTCGTCGACCGTGATCGCGAGGCTGCGCGCGAGTAGTGGCGCAGCTTCCTTGACTTGGCCCGGGTCACTCGCGCCGAGGACATGCAGCGCGTTCAGGTAGTGCTCGAGGCGCAGGCGATCGAGTGCCGCCTGATACAGCTCCTGCGCCGCGCGGACGAACGAGCCGGGGCGGCCCTGCACGGCGTCAACGAGGGTCCTGAAGTCGCCACCGGTCTCGGGGGCGAAGAACACCAGCAGCTGCTGGGCCCCGTCGGGTACGGTCAGTGTAAGCCCGTCGTGCTGGCATGTGCGAGCCCAGGTTTCGCAGCGGAAGAACCAGTTGGACGGGGGCGGATTGGTCGGACCACGCAGGAATGCCGCGACCATCAGGTAGTGAGCGGACTGCGAGGAAGGCAGTTCCGCGCGCAGCTGCAGCCGGTCGCCCATCGCCAGTGCACGGACCTGCGTGATTGGCAGCGACACCTCGCCATGAGTGACCGTGACTCGCAGCGTCGGCCCCACCAGGTCAAACGGCGCCGGGTCCGCCAGGCCTATCGCGGGCGGCAGCAGCAGGCACGTGAGCAGGATGCGGAGCAGGCGGTGTGGGGGTCTGGCGATCACGATCTCGGTAGGTTTGGGGGGCTGGGCGGCGACTCCTGGCACCGCCAACGATTTGGCAGGTCCCGGTGACAGGTCGGACTAGCAGCGGCGCGGGTTGGTTCAGCGACGCAGGCCAGCAGCTGCATTGTCGCGCATTTTGGAGCGTGCCTGCCAACGCCCGGCTGAGCTCATTGAGTCCACGTCCAGTCGGCGCTCGACCCCCTGCAGCCACCGCCGCTGGGAGTGCGCCACGCGCGGCCGCGGACGACGCGACCGCTGGGCGCTCGCGTGGCCTCGCTGTTCTTGAGGGCCCGCACGCCGTTGATCCAGACCTGCTCGACGCCGGTCGACAGCTGGTGCGGCCGGTCGTAGGTGCCATGGTCCTGCACGGTGGCCGGGTCGAACACGACCACGTCCGCGTAGTACCCCTTCTTCAGCAGCCCCCGATCCGATAGCGACAGCGTCTGCGCCGGGAACGAGGTCAGCTTGCGGATCGCCTCGGGCATCGTCAGTACTTTGCCGTCCCGCACGTACTTAGCGAGCACCCTGGTGAAGTTGCCATAGGCCCGAGGATGGGTACTCGACTCCAGGAACACACCTTCGGGCGCCGGCGCCTCGGCGTCGGAGCCGAAGCTGACCCAGGGCAGAGCAACCTCGCGACGCACGTTCTCCTCGGACATCAGGAAGTAGGCAACCTCGATGCGCGAGTGGTCCTCCACGATCAGCTGCATCGCTGCTTCCTGTGGGGACACGTTGCGCATCGTCGCGACCTCGTCCAGCGTCTTGCCCGTGAGCGGCTTGAGCTTCTTGGTCTTGAACGCGAGCAGCAACGTACCCTTGGGGCCCGCCGCCCGCATCAGGTTCTCCCAGGTCGGCGCCGGCTCGACCATCTCGGAGGCAACCTTCGCGCGCACGACGGGGTCCTTAAGGCGTTCTACCCACTTGTCGAGGCCACCCTCCTGTACCCACGGCGGCATGGCGGCGTCCAGCCCGGTGGCGCCGGCGGTGTAGGTGTACATATCGGCGGTGATGCGGGTTCCTGTGCGACGCGCTGCCTCGACCTTGCGTATGACGTCGTCGAGCTTCCCCCAATTGGCGGCCCCGGCCGCTTTCAGGTGATAGATCTCCGCCGGTGCGCCGGAGGCGCGCGCGATCTGAATCGTCTCGTCGAGTGCCTCGAGCAGGCGGGCGCCTTCGCTGCGAATGTGCGCGATGTACATGCCGCCGCAGCGTCCGGACTCTCGTGCGAGTTCCACCAGTTCCGGCGTCTTCGCATAGGTCGCCGGGTTGTAGATCAGCATCGTCGTGACACCCAGTGCGCCTTCCTCCATCGCCTGGGCGACCAGGCCCTTCATCTGCGCCAGCTGCTCGGACGTGGGCGTGACGTCATCCTCGCCCAGCACATAGTCGCGAACCGTCGCCGCGCTGACGAACGACGCGACGTTTGGTGAGATGCCGCGGTGTTCGAGTTTCTGCAAGTACTCGCCGAGCGTCGTCCAGTCGATGTCGAACTTGATATCCGCCTGTTGGCGTCGGCCTTCGTCCTTCATCCGATCGTTGAGCGGGCCCATCGACCCCTCACCCATGACTTCGAGCGTGACACCCTGACGCAGGTCGCTCAGCGCGCGGCCATCGGCGAGCAAGGACTCCTCCGGATGCGCGAGCATGTTGACGAAACCCGGCGTAACAGCCTTGCCGCGCGCATCCACTTCGATGCGTCCGTGCCCGACCGCATGTGGTCCCACGTAGGCGATCCGGTCGCCGTCGATGGCGACATCGCCGCGGTGACCCGGCGCCCCCGAGCCGTCGTAGATCATGCCGTGGCGGATGATCGTGTCGTGTAGCGGCGGCGCCCGGCCCGCTGCATTCGTGGGCGGCGGCAGCAGCACGAGCGTGCCGAGCAGGGCGGCACCACCGTGTCGCAGGAAATCTCTCGCGAAGGCATGCATCGACATAGGGCTCTCCTTGGAGGCGCGCCTGCCGGTGGCGACTACAGCCACTTCCGGCCCACCGAGGCGGCCATGATGCGGGTCGGCGGTGGCGGCGGGCAAGAGCGCCGGTGGCGCGTGGCCAGCGGATTTGGACAATTCGACCTCGTCTCTACACAATGGCCATCCTGCCCCGTGGGATCATCAGAGGGTGACGCCGGAGCGGCGCCGTCCCCGTCATGGTTGCGGAGTTCCTGATGGTCAACGTCCGAACGTTCCTTGCCCGGATGCTGTGGGTGCTGGCGATCGCTCCTGCGGTCGGCCACGCTGGCCCCGCGTCCGTGCTGTTGCCGGTCGACACGCTGCTCAATCACCGCATGACTGCCGAACCGGTCGCGAACGTGGCGTTCGCGCCGGGCCCGGATGCAACAGTTGCCCCGCCGCTGGCCGGGACTCTGCGCATCGCGCAGAGTGTCCTGTCGACACGGCCGGTGCTGGACAGTCCGGTCGTCGCTGGCCGCGACGCGCGGTTGTTTCCGGCCTTCCAGCTGCAGTTGTTCACCTCCGGCGATTTGCTGGTGCCGGTCGCGCGCGGCGAAATGGTCGCCGAGTCGGGCGCCGTGGCAGTGCCAAGCTACTGGCGGGTCATCCCGCAGATCGGTCGGATCTGGCATGACGCGGCCGACGGCGAGTGGCAGCGTGCTGCGCTGCCGCTGATGCTTGTCAACGACACAGAAAACCACGCGCACCAGGGCTTGGCGACCTTCCTCTACAAGGACGGCGCCGTCAGTGACCTGCGACTGCAGTTCGTGCAGCAGACCGGTCCCTACCTCGTGAAGCCCCATTTCGTCGCATGGGGTGTCGCGGCGACCGAGTGGACTCCGGGCGATCTGGGCGACCTGTCGGCCCAGCGCGCGTCGCTCGAGCACGAGCTTGCCGCTCGGATGCCGGCGCGACCCTGGCAGGACCTGCTCGAGGAGTTGCCTGCGGGGACGCTAGATGGTTTCGGCGGACCACTGCTGCCCGAGTGGACGGTAGAGGTCGCACTTGTCCGCGACGGCACGCTCTACTACCAGCCCTCGCGGACGCCGTTCGGGCCGTATCCCTATCCGCTGGAAATGCGTTTCGGTGTCCGTTCGATCATGAAGAGCGTCGCGGCACCGCTCGCGCTGCTACATCTGGCCGAGATTTACGGCCCGTGGGTGCTGACGCTGAATATTGGCGACTACGTGGCGGGCCTGGATCCCAAGTACCGGCGCATCCGATTCATCGATGCGGCGAGCATGGCCAGCGGCTTCGGCGGGACCGGCACCGTGCGCACGCACCCCAACGACATCTACGATGGCTACCTGGGGGGCGACTACGATGCGTGGTACACGGCGCCCTCGCAGGCGGAGAAGCTTGCGCAGATCATCGCCCACCTGAAGCCATATCCATGGGAGCCGGGACGGGTCGTGCGCTATCGTGATCAGGATTTCTACCTGCTCGGCGTCGCTGTCGATGCGTTTCTGAAGTCGGTTCGCGGTCCAGACGCCGATGTCTGGAAAATGCTGCAGGCCGAGGTGTTCGCGCCGATCGGAATCTTCCATGCCCCGGCCGTGCGCACGCGCGAGCCCGGCGGTGTCGAAGGTCCCGTCTGGTTCAACGCCGGGTATTACCCGAGCCTGGACGACCTCGCGAAGATCGCTTGCCTCTACCAGAGTGCCGGCGCCCACGAGGGCCGCCAGCTACTGCATCGTGAACTCACCCTCGAGCTGCTGCACGCGACCGGGGCGCTTGTGAAGAATGGCGATGCCTCCGCGCATGCGGGAGTGCCGGCCGATGGGGCCGAGGCCCCGGAACTGTACCGGATGGGGTTCCACTACACGCCATACCGCTCCAGCCGCGACCAGCAGACGCGCTGGCTGCCGACGATGGAAGGCTCCGGGGAGAACGAGGTCATCCTGTTCCCAAACGGTCTGATCTCGATCCGTACGGCGAAGGCGTCGGGGCTGCCGGATGGCGTCAAGGCGTTCTCCGACGAGGGACCGGTGACGATTCGTGCAGTCGAGCGGCTCGCGCCGTTCTGAGCAGGAGCGCCTGGAAGCCATGACGGACGAGCCCCGCAAGCGCCGCGACGGCGCCCGTCCGCGGCGCAGCACTAGTGCCGCGCTGCCGCAGCTGCCATGGCAGGCGGTTCGAAACCCCTATCCGCCGATGGAGCTGCTGTCCGCTGACCAGCTCGAGGCGATCCACGTCACGTCGCTGCGGATCCTCGAGGAGCTCGGAATCGAATTGATGTCGCCGCGCGCTCGCGCGCTGCTGCGCGCGGCTGGCGCCACGGTCGACGAGTCGTGTGGCAACGTGCGCCTCGACCGGGAGCTCGTCGCGAAGGCGCTTTCGACGGCCCCCTCGTCGTTCTCACTGACGCCACGCAATCCAGAGCGACGCATCCATCTCGGCGGCAACCATCTGAACTTCGGCCTGGTCGCGGGCCCGCCGAACGTCCACGACCTCGAGCGCGGCCGCAGGCCGGGCAACTACCGTGACTATTGCGACTTCGTCCGGCTCGCGCAGCACTTCAATGTGATTCACCTGCTCGGCAACCAGGTTTGCGCACCGATCGACCTGCCGGCAACCTCGCGCCACCTGGACACATACCTGGCTAACCTGACGCTTTCGGATCGGGTGTTTCACTGTACGGCGATCGGTGCGGGACGGGCGCGCGACGCGATCGAGATGGTGGCGATCGCGCGCGGCCTCTCGATCGAGGAACTCGCCGAAAGTCCCGCCGTGATCACGATCATTTCCGTCAACAGCCCACGGCGCTTCGACGAAGCGATGACGGATGGTCTGATGGAGATGGCCTCCCACGGCCAGCCGGTGGTGATCACGCCGTTCACGCTGATGGGCGCGATGGCGCCGGTGTCTCTGGCCGCTGCGCTCGCCCAGCAGAATGCGGAGGCGTTGTTCGGCGTCGTTCTCGCACAGGTGGTGCGGTCCGGGACGCCGGTGATGTACGGCGCATTTACCTCGAACGTCGACATGCGGTCCGGTGCCCCCGCATTCGGGACGCCCGAGAACGCCAAGGCGAACGTGGCTAGCGGCCAGCTCGCGCGCCGCTACCGGCTGCCATACCGGACGTCCAACGCGAGCGCCTCGAACGCGGCCGACGCACAAGGCGCCTACGAGACTCAAATGTCGCTGTGGGGTGCCATCCTCGGCCACGGCAACCTCATCTACCACGCCGCCGGCTGGCAAGAGGGGGGATTGACCGCGTCTTACGAGAAGCTGGTACTGGATGTCGAGATGCTGCAGATGATGACCGAGTTCCTGCGACCGATTGAGGTCAACGAAGCGGAGCTCGGCTTCGAGGCGGTCGCGGCGGTGCCGACCGGTGGGCACTTCTTCGGAGTGCCACACACGATGGCGCGCTATGAACACGCGTTCTACCAGCCGCTCGTCTCGAACTGGCAGAACTTCGAGTCGTGGGAACTCGCGGGCGCTCACGATGCAACCCAACGGGCGACGACGATCTGGAAGCGAGCGCTCCTCGAGTATGAGCAACCGCCGCTGGATACGGCGATCGCCGAGGCCCTCGAAGTGTATGTCGCCGATCGCCGGGCTCAGATCGGTGATGGTGACCCGTAGAGTTTGGCCCAATCGTAGGGGCGGCTGCCGACCGAGTCCGACTCAGCATGCCGCCTGCACCCGTGGGCCGGGTCGCAGGCGCTCAACTGCGACGCGAGCCTGTCGGAATGACGCCTCCCCTCAGCGTCGACTTTCGCCGCCGGCTGGAGCTCAGGCGGATGCGCGGCGCGCTCCGCCCTGCCAGACCTCGCATACGGGCAGCGCCTCGTCCGCAACGACGAAGTCTGCCCGGTAGCCTGCGGCGATCCGTCCGTGACTCGTGCCGAGCCCGAGGAAATCGGCTGGGTACTCGCTCGCCATTCGCACGGCGTCACCGGCGCTCAGGTTTAGGATTTTAACAGCGTTGCGTATCGCCTGGCCCATGTTTAGCGTCGTCCCCGCCAGCGTGCCGTCCTCGTCCACGCAGTAGCCGTCGCGCACATGGATTGTCCGCCCGTGCAGCTGGAAGCTGCTCGCATCCGTACCGACGCAAGGCATCGCGTCGCTGACGAGCATAAACCGCTGGTGTGCCTTCGCCACCAGCGCAATCCTGAGCGTTCGCGGATCGACATGATGACCGTCGGCGATGATTCCGCACCACGATGGGTGATCGAGCAGCGCGGCGCCGACTACACCCGGCGCCCGGCTCGTCAGCGGCGACATCGCGTTGAATAGATGCGTGAAGCCGCGCAATCCATGGCGTAACGCCACCTCGATCTGCTCGCAGGTCGCGTCAGTATGTCCGGCAGCGAGCAACACGCCGGCGTCGCTAAGCCGGCGTAGCAGATCCGGAGAGGCACATTCCGGCGCCAGCGTCACGAGCGTGCGGCCGCCGCGCAGCGAGGAGAGCAACGGTAGCAGATCGGCGTCGAGCACACGGATCCTGCGCTTGTCGTGGATTCCCTTGCGGCGCGTATCGAGGAACGAGCCCTCAATGTGAATGCCAAGCACGCCTGGGATCCTGGCAGCGATAGCGGCGTCGACGGCCTCGATCGCCCGTCGCACGACGTCCAGGTCGTCGCTGATCAGCGTAGGCAGAAAGCCGGTCGTGCCGAACTTCAGGTGCGCCAGGCCGATCGCCGCGATTCCCTCGATGGTTAGCGCATCGTTGAATAGCACGCCACCCCCACCGTTGACCTGCGTGTCGATAAAGCCCGGCAGCAACAACCTGCCGCCAAGGTCAACAACCGCGGCCTCGGCGGGGAGTGGTGCGGCCGGATCCTGCACGGCGGCGATCGACGAGCCGCGGACCAGGACAGTGCGAGGGTGGCAGGCGCCGTCGCCGTCGAAGACGTGGCTGTTCATTAGCGCCTGGTACATCAGACGATGCCGCGCTGCGGCGCTAATCACGGTCATCTATCTATAGGCAGGGGCAGCGGGCGGGGCGCCATTCGCGCGCGTCCAGGCGAGCCGGATCCTCTACAATGGGTGGACGAGTGCGGCCAAGGGCCGCGCACCGTGGGCTGCCGAGGGCGTCTGCTTGTCCAGTACAGGCAATGATTGACCAGCTTCCCACGGCATCCCGTCAAGACACCCTTGCCTGGTGACCCGCCCGCGGGGCTGCCCTCCAGAGAACACACTGATGTCACTCGCCATTTTTTGCCGGCAGCGCGCTTTCGGTACCACGAGCCGGGCTGCGACGTACACCCTGCTGCTGGCCGCCGCCGCGTGTGGCTCCGCCGGCAAAGGTGGCCCGCCGCCGGGCGGTCCGGTGCCGGTCACGATCGTCACGCTGCATGCGACACCGGTTACGTTGACCCGCGAACTGCCGGGGCGTACCAGCGCCTATCGTGTCGCTGAGGTTCGGCCGCAGGCAACGGGCATCGTACGCGAGCGCCTGTTCACCGAGGGCGCGCTCGTCCACGCCGGGCAGTCGTTGTTCCAGCTCGACGATGCGACCTACAAAGCGCAGTACCGCAGTAGCGGCGCAGCGCTCGCAAAGGCGAAGGCGGCCGCCGACGCGGCGCGCTCGAGTGCCAACCGGGCTGCGGAGCTGGTCAAGTCCCACCTGATCAGTACGCAGGACAACGACAATGCGCAGGCCGTCGCGCGGCAGGCAGAGGCGGAGGTGGAAGGGGCGGCTGCAGCGCTCGAGGCGAGCCGCGTGAACCTCGCTTATACGCGCATCACGGCACCGATCACCGGCCGCATCGGTCGCTCATTCGTGACGCCCGGGGCGCTGGTGACCGTGAACCAGGAAGCGCCGATCGCGACGATCCAGCAGATGGATCCGATGTACGTCGAAGTCAGCCAGGCCAGCAGCGAATGGCTCGGACTCAAGGCCGAGATCGACGCCGGCCGACTGCAGCGTGCCGGTGCAGGAACCAGCGTCGGCATCGTGCTGGAGGGCGGCGTGCGCTACGTGCATGACGGCAAACTCGAGTTTGCCGACGTCACCGTCGATACGGCCACCGGCTCGTTCGTGATCAAGGCGATCGTACCCAACCCTGATGGCACGCTGCTGCCGGGCATGTACGTTCGTGCGCTGCTCAACGAGGGCACCCGTACCGCCGCGATCCTCGCGCCGCAGCCAGGCATCGCGCGCGATCCACGCGGTGGAGCGACCGCGCTCGTGGTCGGCGCCGGCAACAAGGTCGAGCCGCGCCCAGTCACGTTGTCGCGCGAGATCGGAAACCAGTGGCTCGTCGAGACCGGGCTGAAGGAGGGAGATCGACTGATCGTCGAGGGCGTGCAGAAGGTCAAGCCCGGCGTCGACGTCGTGCCGTTCGAGGCTACGCCGACCGTGCCCGCCGCACCTGCCGCGCACTAGGCCGGAGCCCGCCGTGTCACGATTCTTCATTGATCGGCCGATCCTCGCCTGGGTGATCGCGATCCTCGTCACGCTGACAGGCGCCGTCGCTCTGACGCGCCTGCCGGTGGCCCGTTACCCAACGATCGCGCCGCCAACGATTCAGGTGAACGCGTCCTACCCGGGTGCATCCGCGCAGGTCGCCGAGGAGTCGGTGACCCAGATCATCGAGCAGGGCATGACGGGCCTCGATGGCCTGATGTACATGTCTGCCAACAGCACCGCGAGCGGCGCGACCAGCGTCCAGCTCACCTTCGCCAGCGGCACCGACGCCGACATCGCGCAAGTGCAGGTGCAGAACAAGCTGCAAACCGTGATCTCCCTGCTGCCGGCGATCGTGCAGCAGAACGGCGTCAACGTTAACAAGTCCAGCGGCGCGTTCCTGATGATCGTCGGCCTCGTGTCCGACGACCCGGCGATGACGCGAGCCGACCTCGCTGACTACGCCGCGACCCACCTGCAGGAGCCGCTGAGCCGTGTCTCGGGTGTCGGCGACGTCCACCTGTTTGCGTCCAAGTACGCGATGCGCATTTGGCTCGACGCCGACAAGCTCAAGGTCTACGCGCTCACGCCCGGCGACATCACCACCGCGATCACCGCACAGAACGCTCAGGTTTCTGTCGGCCAGTTGGGCGGTACGCCCGCGGTGCCCGGCCAGAGCCTGACTGCCACGATCACCTCCCAGGGGCGGCTGCAGACCGCTCAGCAGTTCCGCGACATCGTGCTGCGCGCGAACGGCCACGGCTCGATCCTGCGCCTGGGCGATGTCGCCCGGGTCGAACTCGGCGCGGCGGACTACTCCGCAGTGTCGCGCTTCAACGCGCAGCCGGCCGTCGGTATGGCAGTGAGCCTGTCGGCGAGCGCGAACGCACTCGCCACGGCCCGCGACGTCGAGGCATTGTGCCACCAGCTCGAAGCGTCGTTCCCGAAGGGTCTGAAGCTGGTCTTTCCGTTCAATACGACCGAGTTCGTGCGCGCCTCGATCCGCGAGGTGCTCAAGACTCTCGGCGAGGCGATCCTGCTCGTCTTTCTGGTCATGTACCTGTTCCTGCAGAACTTCCGCGCCACGCTCATCCCGACGATCGCCGTGCCGATCGTGCTGTTTGGCACCTTCGGCGTGCTTGCGGTGCTCGGATATTCGGTGAACATGCTGACGATGTTCGCGATGGTGCTCGCGATAGGGCTGCTGGTGGACGATGCGATCGTGGTGGTCGAGAACGTCGAACGGGTGATGAGCGAGGAGGGTCTGTCGCCGCTCGAAGCTACGCGCAAGTCCATGGACCAGATCACCGGAGCCCTGATCGGGATCGCCGTGGTGCTCGCGGCGGTGTTCCTGCCGATGGCCTTCCTGCAAGGCTCGAGCGGTACCATCTATCGCCAATTCTCGGTGACCATCGTTGCGGCGATGGTGCTGTCGGTGCTGGTGGCGCTGATTCTTACGCCTGCGCTTTGCGCCACGCTGCTAAGGCCCGTCGCCAAGGGTGAGCACCTGACCGAGACGGGACTCCTCGGCCGCTTCAACCATGCCTTCGACCGCAGCAACGTTCGTTACCAGAACCTCGTGCGGCGCCTGATCGGTCGGGCGCCGCGCACCGTGCTCGTTTTCGGTGGCATTACGCTCATCATGGTGCTGCTGTTCCTGCGACTGCCCACCTCGTTCCTGCCGGCCGAGGACCAGGGTTCGCTGTTCACGCTGGTGCAGGCGCCGGTTGGCGCGACCCAGGAGCGAACGCTCAATACGATGTACAAGGTCGAGGACTACTTCATAAACCACGAGAAGGACACGGTCGACTCGCTGTTCGCCGTGCAGGGCTTCAGCTTCGCAGGTTCCGGACAGAACGCGGGCATGGCGTTCATCATGCTCAAGCCCTGGGAGGAGCGCCGAAGGCCCTCCCAGCAGGTTGGCGCGATCGTCGGCAGGGCGTTCATGGGGCTCGGACAGATCAAGGACGCGATGGTGTTTCCGATTGCGCCGCCGCCCGTGCAGGAGCTTGGCAACGTCGGCGGCGTGACATTCTACCTGCGCGACGAGGACGGGCAGGGCCATGCCGCGCTCGTGGCTGCCCGCAACCAACTGCTCGGCGCTGCCT
This sequence comes from Pseudomonadota bacterium, assembly GCA_025356815.1. Lineage (GTDB taxonomy): Bacteria > Pseudomonadota > Gammaproteobacteria > Steroidobacterales > Steroidobacteraceae > CAIKZZ01. Next base: position 14,554 of record JANXQL010000136.1, on the reverse strand, counting down.
CGAAGAGCAAGCTGCTGGTCGGCATGCGGCCGAACGGCCAGGAGGATGCGCCGCAGTACCGCGTTGATATCGACACGACACGCGCGGCGGCGCTCGATGTGCCGATCCAGGAAATCAACAACACGCTCGCGGTCGCGTGGGGGGGGCGCTATATCGACGATTTCGTCGACCGCGGCCACGTCAAGCGCGTCTACCTGCAGGCGGACGCTCCCTATCGCATGAACCCGGCGGATTTCTCGCGATGGTATGTGAGGAACACGAGCGGCGCGATGGTGCCGGTATCGGCGTTCGCGACCGCCCACTGGACATTCGGCGCATCCGAGCTCATCCGCTACAACGGCGTGCCGTCTGTTCAGATCAACGGCAACACCGCGCCCGGCGCAAGCTCCGGCGCGGCGATGGCCGAGGTCGAACGGCTGGTGAAGGAACTGCCGCGCGGCTTCAGCGTCGCCTGGGCGGGCCAGTCGTACGAGGAGCGAGCAGCGGGCTCCCAGCGCCCCGCGCTGTACACTCTGTCGATCATCGTGATTTTCCTGTGCCTCGCCGCGCTGTACGAGAGCTGGACGGTTCCGGTTGCGATCCTGCTCGCCGTCCCCCTCGGCGTCATCGGCGCGGTACTCGCAACCAGCCTGCGGGGATTGGAGAGCGATATCTTCTTCCAGGTCGGTATGCTCACCACGATCGGCCTTGCCAGCAAGAACGCGATCCTGATCGTCGAGTTCGCCGAGGCACACCGGCGTGACGGCATGGAGCTCGTCGATGCGACGCTCGCGGCGGTGCGCGACCGGCTGCGCCCGATCCTGATGACCTCGCTCGCGTTCGGCCTCGGCGTGCTCCCGCTCGCACTTGCGACGGGCGCCGGTGCGGGCGCCCAGCGCGCGATCGGGACCGGTGTCGTCGGTGGCGTACTGGCCGGTACGGCGCTCGGTGTGCTGTTCATCCCGGTGCTGTACGTCGTCGTCATGCGACTTACCCGGAACGTTGAGCCTTCCGCGCCCTGAGCCGAAACGACTTTCCCCGTCATCACGGAGTTCACACATGAGTTCCCTGCGCCCGTTGTTGTTGCTCTGCGCGATGTACGCCTCCGCGATATGGGCAGATGCGCCCAGGGCCGCGATCCCCGTGCTCAGGCCGGTGAAAGTCACTGCCGTGGAGGCGCTGGGGCCGGTGTTCAAGCGCAAGGGCGCCGTACACGAGAGCGGCGTCGATGGGCCGACGACCGATGTGAGTCTGCTCAAATCGCGGGACGGTCGATTCGAGGCGGGTGTGTACGCCGCGGGGCCCTCGGACACGCCGATCGAGGCCTACGAGGAAGACGAGTTCATGTTCTTCCTCGAGGGCGGCGTCACGTTGACCTCGGCGGACGGTACGGTGCTTGAGGTGCGAGCGGGCGAGGGGGCGGCAATCCTCAAAGGCTGGAAGGGACGCTGGACCACGCAAGGCTACAAGAAGTACTACGTGACGTATTCGAGTGGCTCGAAGGCAAAGTGAGGAAGGCGCCATGAGTCAGCTCGAGACGCTTGCCGAGCACGCTTGCTTTGGCGGCATCCAGGGCTACTACCGCCACGTTTCACGCGAGTGCGCGACACCGATGCGGCTCGCGGTTTACCGGCCGCCACAGGCGGCCCGGGGTTCGGTGCCGGTGCTGTACTACCTCGCGGGTCTGACCTGCAACGAAGAAACGTTCGCAATCAAGGCCGGTGCGCAGCGCGTTGCCGCCGAACTCGGACTGATGCTGGTAGGGCCGGACACGAGCCCCCGTGAGGCGCGCTTCGCAGGAGATGATGCCTGCTGGGACTTCGGCCTCGGCGCGGGCTTCTATGTCGATGCGACCGAGCAGCCGTGGTCATCCCACTACCGTATGTACAGCTACGTGACGAAGGAGCTTCCCGCGCTCGTTCAGGCGAACTTTCCCGCCCGCGCGGACGCCCAGGGCATCTTCGGGCATTCGATGGGCGGTCACGGCGCGCTCGTCTGCGGTCTCAGGAATCCAGAATTCTTTCGCTCTGTGTCAGCGTTCGCACCGATCGCCGCTCCCACCCGCTGCGCATGGGGCCACAAGGCCTTTGCCGGCTACCTGGGCGAGGACCGCTCCACCTGGGGTGCGTACGACGCGAGCAGACTCGTCGCGCGACGCGCGCATCCGAACCCGATTCTCATCGACCAGGGCGCAGACGACCGCTTTCTCGCCGGGCAGCAGCTGCTTCCCGAACAGTTTGCCGCTGCCTGTGAAGTTTCCGGGCAGGCACTCGAACTGCGCGTGCAGCCGGGCTACGACCACGGCTATTTCTTCATCCAGAGCTTCGTCGACGATCACCTGCGGCACCACGCTCGGCTGCTCGGCAGCTGAGCTCACCTAGGCATCCGGTCTGCGCGGTGGCGTGCCGGCGTCGCCCTGTGGCTTCGCCTCCAGCCGATCTCGGCGGGCGATGGCATGGCCCATCAGCTCGAGGCGATCGCGTGACTCCAGCAGCCATCGCAGTCGTTCGGCGCTGGCCTGCGAGCGGATCCGGCCTGCTTCACGCGACATGGTGGCGTGCTCGCAGCCACCGATGGGGCTGGCGGTGGTACTTCAGCATGTTCACTCCCCGTGTCATGACGGTATCGGGCACCTGAAGCCACGGCGGAGTTTCGAACGGGGAGCAGTGGACGGGCACGGTTCGGCCCGGACACAGGCACCACGCGCGATCGCCCACCGCGATCGATCAGGCAGTCAGTGAAGGCTGGTTTCCGGGCTGCGGAGTGGTCGGTTGTTCCGACCGGTCCGGCACCTTCCCGAATCCCGTCAAGGACGCGGTGGTACCACGCCGAACTCATCACTCCGATACCGTTGCGGGGGCAGCGCCGGTCTCGCACCGGCTTCCCAATTCTCCACCCCGCTCGAGCCGGGGCAGCACCTTCACGGCCGCAATAGTAGGGCGCTGTCAGTGGCGACGCAACGTCGCCGGCCGAGGCGTGCCGTGAGATCGACGAGACGCGGCGGCGCCCGGGCGGTACCCTTGGCCCGCCCGGATCGACCCCGGGTGAGGTCGTATCAGATGCTTTACTTCGACGTACTAATCGTGGGCGCCGGCCATGCCGGTGCCCAGGTCGCGATCGCGCTGCGACAGGGAAAATTCGATGGTGGCGTCGGGTTGCTGGGCGACGAGCCGCACCCGCCGTATGAACGGCCGCCTCTGTCAAAGGCCTACCTGCTCGGCGAGAAGACGTTCGAGCAACTGCAACTGAGGCCCACGTCGTTCTGGCCGGAGCATCGCATTGAGCGTCTGCCGGCTCGGCGCGTCGTCGCAGTCGATGCCGCGGCTCATCGTGTGACTCTCGCCGACGGCGCCGTCATCGGCTATGGCCGGATGGTCTGGGCCACTGGCGGCAGCCCGCGCCGGCTGGGCTGCCCGGGTCACGATCTCGCTGGCGTGCACGGGATCCGAACGCGCGCCGACATCGACCTGATCAGGGGCGAACTCGACGGTGTTCGTGACGTCGCGGTGATCGGTGGCGGTTACATCGGACTGGAGTCCGCCGCCGCGCTGCGCAAGCTTGGCCTGCGGGTGACGGTGCTCGAGGCGCTGGATCGGGTGCTGGCGCGGGTCGCCGGTGAGCCGCTGTCGCGCTTCTATGAGGCGGAGCATCGCGCACACGGAGTCGATGTGCGCCTCGGGGTCAGGATAGAGAGCCTGCAGGGGACGGATGGTCGCGTCAGTGGCGTGCACCTTGCCGATGGCGAGTTCATCGCGGCGCAGCTGGTGATTGTCGGCATCGGCATCGTGCCAGCGGTTGAGCCGCTGCTGGCGGCTGGTGCCGACGGGGGAAACGGTGTCGATGTGGACAAGAACTGCCGGACCAGCCTTCCGGACGTCTACGCCGTCGGCGACTGTGCGATGCATGCTAACCCGTACGCGGAGGGAAACAAGGTAAGGCTCGAGTCGGTGCAGAACGCGAACGACCAGGCGACCGTGGCGGCTAAGGCGATCCTTGGTGTTCCGGCACCTTCCGCAGCGCTGCCATGGTTCTGGTCTGAGCAGTACGACCTGCGCCTGCAGACCGTAGGCCTGTCCGCTGGTCACGACGGCTGTGTGATTCGCGGTGACCCTGCCAGCCGCAGCTTTGCGGTCGTCTACACCCGGGCAGGTCGGGTCGTCGCGCTCGACTGCGTCAACTCCGTCAAAGACTTCGTCCAGGGGCGCCAGCTGGTAACCCGTCGCCTGTCGCCGTCACCTGAACAGCTTGCTGACGCGAGCGTCCCCCTCTCTTCGCTGCTGCCGTCCGCGTAGGTGGGTGACGGCGCAAGCAGCGCCCGATTTCATCCGCAGCGCGCGGCACAATATAGGAAATGCTGCCCCCGATGCACCCCAAGGTTCTAGATTCCGCGTCCTACCTTCCGGACACGCTCGTCGACAACCATTACTTCAGCCAGCGTACCGGCCGTGCGGAGGAATGGTTTGAGCGGGTGACCGGCATCCGCACGCGCCGGCGCATGACCGAGGCGGGAGGCATCAACGAAATGGCGATTCGCGCCGTGGCGCCGATTGCCGCGCGCTCTCCGGCAGTGCTGGCCGATGTCGACTACGTCATCGCCTGTTCGTATACGCCGTGGGACACCATCGGCACGATCGCTCATGTCGTCCAGCGCCACTACGGTCTGGTACACGCCCGTGCGATGCTGCTCTCGTCCGCCTGCTCGTCGGTCGTCAATGCGCTCGAGGTGATCACCGCGCTGTTCGAATCCGGTCGCGCCCGGACCGTGCTGCTGGTCGCGGCCGAGCACAACAGCCTGTACGCCGCCGACGAGGATGATCAGTCAGGGCACTTGTGGGGCGATGGCGCGGCTGCTCTGCTGCTGTCGGCGACCGATCGGCCCGAGGCGCCGACGCGCTACTTGATTCTCGATGTCTACACCGCCGGCCACGGTCATGTGGGCTCGGGACCGGAGGCGGTGTCGATGATCGCGAGCCGCGGCGGGCTTCGGCTGGGCCACGGACGCGAGGTGTTCGCGCAGGCCTGCCGCTACATGGCGGCCGCCAGTCGTACGCTGCTCGCGCGCAATCACTTGGTCCCCAGCATGCTGCGCCTGTTCGTGCCGCACCAGGCGAACAAGCGCATCCTCGATCACGTCGCGTCCGACCTTGGCCTCACGGCGGGTCAAGTGGCATCGACGATCCAGACGATGGGCAACACCGGCTGCGCGAGCGTGCTGATTGCATTGCAGGAGTACCAGATGTCGCTCGTGCCGGAGGATCTCGTGATGCTCAGCGTGTTCGGCGGTGGCTACTCGTCCGGTTCGGTGCTACTACGCGCCATCTGAGGGCGCGCCCCGCGCGAAGTTAGCTGCCAGAATCGAGCAAGCCCAGCCGCTTGAGTGTCGCGACGATTCGCTCTGCCGCCGCCTCGGCGCCCATCGCCGACGTGTCAATGCGAATTTCAGGCGCCTCTGGCTCCTCGTAGGGCGAGTCTATGCCGGTGAAGTTCTTAAGCTCGCCGCGCCGCGCCTTGCGGTACAGGCCCTTCGGGTCACGCTGCTCGGCAAGGCTCAGCGGCGTGTCGACGAAGATCTCGACGAACTCGCCCTCAAGCACCAGCGATCGCGCCATTCGCCGCTCGGAGCGGAACGGCGAAATGAACGCGGTCAGCACGATCAAGCCGCTATCTACCATTAGCCGCGCGACTTCACCAATGCGACGGATGTTTTCGACGCGATCAGCATCGGTAAAGCCGAGGTCCTTGTTGAGGCCGTGGCGAACGTTGTCGCCATCCAGCATGTACGTGTGCTTGCCGAGCGCGAAGAGCTTCTGCTCGACCAGGTTCGCGATTGTCGACTTGCCTGCGCCCGACAGGCCGGTGAACCACAGTACGGCCGGCCGCTGTCCCTTGACGGCGGAGCGAGCACTCTTGTCGACCGCGAAGTGCTGCATGTGGATGTTGCTGGCGCGGCGCAGAGCGAAGTGGATCATTCCGGCGCCGACGGTATTGTTCGTCAGCCGATCGATGATGATGAAGCCACCGGTTTCGCGGTTCTCGACATAGGTATCGAACGCGATCGGTCGATCGGTCGACAGGTTGCAGACGCCAATCTCATTGAGCTCCAGCGTGCGCGTCGCCAGGTGCTCGAGTGTGTTGACGTTCAGCTTGTACTTTAGGCCGGTAATGCTCGCACTGACCGTCTGCGCGCCGACCTTGAGCAGGTACGAGCGCCCCGGTAGCAGCTCGCCTTCGTGCATCCAGACAAGCGTCGCCTCGAACTGATCGGCCGCGCCAGCGGGCGAGTCGGCCGCGCAGATCAGGTCGCCGCGGCTGATGTCGATCTCGTCGGCGAGGGTCAGGGTCACTGCCTGGCCTGCGACAGCTTGCGCCAGGTCTCCGTCATGCGTGACGATTCTAGCGACAGTGGTGGCCTTGCCGGAAGGCAGTACCCGGACCCGGTCACCGGGCCGCACCTTGCCTGAGGCGATGGTGCCTGCGAAGCCGCGGAAGTCGAGATTAGGGCGATTCACCCATTGCACCGGGAGCCGGAACGGTCCGTGCTCGCGCAGCGCATCGTCGACGGGTACCGTCTCAAGGTAGCCCATCAGCGTTGTGCCGTGGTACCAGGGCGTGCGCGGACTCGGTTCGAGTATGTTGTCGCCCTTGAGCGCGGCGAGCGGAATCGCGGTGACGCTCTCAAGGCCGATCTGGGTTGCGAACTGCCGGTACTCGGTCTCGATTTCGCGGAATCGCGACTCGGAGTAGTCGACGAGATCCATCTTATTGACCGCAAGCACGACCTGCCGGATGCCGACGAGCCAGACCACGTAGCTGTGCCTGCGCGTCTGCGCCAGCACACCCTTGCGGGCGTCGACCAGCACCACGGCGATGTCCGCCGTTGACGCCCCGGTGATCATGTTCCGGGTGTACTGCTCGTGGCCCGGGGTGTCAGCGACGATGAACTTGCGCCGGTCGGTGGAGAAGAACCGGTAGGCGACATCGATCGTGATGCCCTGCTCACGCTCGGCCGACAGGCCATCTACCAGCAGGGCGAAGTCGATGTTGTCACCCTGCGTGCCCCAACGCTTCGAGTCGCGTTCGACCGCAGCGAGCTGGTCTTCGAACAGCATCTTCGAGTCGTACAGCAACCGGCCGATCAGCGTGCTCTTGCCATCGTCGACCGAACCGCAGGTGATGAACCTGAGAAGCGACTTGCGCTCGTGCGCGCGCAGGTAGGCATCGATGTCGGTGCCAATGAGGTCCGATTGGTGAGCCATCAGAAGTACCCCTCCCGCTTCTTCTTCTCCATCGAGGCAGCCTGGTCATGGTCGATGACCCGGCCCTGCCGCTCCGACGTCCTGGTCAGCAGCATTTCCTGGATGATCGATGGCAGGTCGTCGGCGCTGGACTCGACCGCGCCGGTCAGCGGATAGCAGCCGAGGGTTCGGAATCGCACGCTGCGAAGCGTTGGCACCTCTCCTTCCTTGAGCGGCATCCGGTCGTCGTCGACCATGATCAGCGTGCCGTCGCGCTCGACAACGGGGCGATTCTTGGAGAAGTACAGCGGAACGATCGGGATGTGCTCGAGGTGTATGTACTGCCAGATGTCGAGCTCGGTCCAGTTCGACAGAGGGAATACGCGCATCGACTCGCCCTTGTGCTTGCGGGCGTTATAGAGGTGCCACAGCTCCGGTCGCTGGGCCTTCGGATCCCAGCGATGGTTCGCCGCGCGGAACGAGAAGACGCGCTCCTTTGCGCGCGACTTCTCCTCGTCGCGCCGCGCGCCGCCAAATGCGGCGTCGAACCCATACTTGTCCAGGGCCTGCTTCAGGCCCTGCGTCTTCATGGTGTCTGTATGGATCGCCGAGCCGTGCGTGAACGGGTTGATGTTGCGTTCACGGCCCTCGGGGTTCACATGCACGATCAGGTCGAGCCCGAGCTCGCGCACCAACTGGTCGCGGAACTCGTACATCTCCTGGAACTTCCACAGCGTATCGATGTGCAACAGGGGGAACGGCGGCTTGGCCGGATAGAATGCCTTCATTGCTAGGTGCAGCATCACGGCGCTGTCCTTGCCGATGGAGTACAGCATGACCGGGTTGTCGGCCTCGGCGACGACTTCGCGCATTACGTGGATGCTCTCGGCCTCCAGTCGTTGCAGGTGGGTCAGGCTCATGGGGGTCTCGTCGTGCGTGTGGCGCGCCGCTGGGCGCGCAGTGGAGGAGACCGCGGCGGGCGACAGCGCGGCACCGCCGGCTGGCACGTCGTCGAACGACAATGGCAGTCGCGCTTGCCGTAGCCAGTCCTGGACCTGCGCAACGCGGTCGAGCCGCAGGCCCTCGAGCAGCAGCTTCAGTGGGCGGCGGTGTTCCATGTGTAATGCCGACAGAAATGAAATCACCGTCGATGCCTGCAGTGTGCCGCGATACGGCCACCAGCTGGCACGGCCGCGGTTGCTGATCGCATAAAGCAGTCGCACCGCATCCGGTGCGAGTCCGGGCGGCTGCCAGTCGCGATCTCCCACCCACAGCACGTCAGCGCCTGCAGCACGGGCGTCGCGGACGAGCATGGGATAGGTGGCGCGTCGCCAGCCACGGCGCGGCTCCTGATCCAGTGCCGGCCGCTTGAAGCGCAGGTGCCAGCGCTCGAGATAGTGGGCGACGGTGCGCTCGGTTAGCCGGGCGCCCGTGACTGTCGCGATGCGCGTGGACAGCACCTCCGACGTCCACAACAGAGGTAAAACATCTACTTTCGAGATCGTATTAAGCGTGAGCTCGCGAAGCAGCGCCTGCTCCTGGTCCGGACTCAAGGCCCGACCATCGCCGGGCGCACGGCCCCGTGGGCGAACCGGCACGGCGCTCCAGCCGCCTGCGAGATAGGCCTTATGGGCCGCAATGATCGTCGGTGCACTGAGCCGCGTGCGCGAGCTGATGTCCTTCAGCCGCAGACCGTCCAGGCGCAACCGCACCGCTAGTCTGCGTTGCTCATTGAGCTGCGCCATCGGCAGGGACCGCGTATCTGAAGTCATTAATAGCTATGAAATGTTTAAATAACCGGCACTAAATTCAAACATTTTCGATGATATAGTTCAAGAGCGTTGATTCGTACATGAGGTTTGCCGAGTGGCCCCAGAACCCCTCTCCCGGCAGGACTTGCTAAGCCTGCTGGAAGCACTGCTGCCAGTGGTCCGCGAGGCCGGCGAGGTCGTACGCGAGATCTACGCGACTGACTTCGAGGTGCGAGACAAGGCCGATGCTTCGCCTGTCACGCTGGCCGACGAGCGTGCGGAGGCGGTGATCCTGCCTGCCCTCGCCCGTCTCGCCCCGAAGATTCCGATCATCTCGGAGGAGGCGGCAGCCGCGGCAGGCGGCGTCGTGACGCCGTACAGCGCGCGCTTCTGGCTGGTCGATCCGCTGGATGGAACCAAGGAGTTCATCAGTCGCAATGGCGAGTTCACCGTCAACATTGCGCTGATCGAGCGTAACCGGCCGGTGCTGGGCGTCGTCTACGCGCCGGCGCTGGATCGGTTGTTCGCCGGGGCGGAGGGCGCCGCGGCGTTTGCGGAGGAACAGGGGGTGCGTCGCGCCATACACGCCCGCCGGGTACCTGCGGAGGGCCTCACGGTCGTCGCGAGCCGCTCGCATGGCGATGCCGAGGCGCTGGATCGATTCCTGGTCGGGCGCCGGGTCGCGAGACTGACCGGCGCAGGCTCCTCGTTAAAGCTGTGCATCATCGCAGCCGGTGAGGCCGACCTGTACCCGCGCTTCGGCAGGACAATGGAATGGGATATTGCCGCAGGGGACGCGGTGCTGCGCGCGGCCGGCGGTAGAGTACGCACGATGGACGGTGAGCCCTTGCGCTACGGCAAGGTCAACCTCGACAACCCGCACTTCTACGCGACGGGACTCGACTCGACCGGCTGACACTAAGCGCCGACGATGGCTTCGAACTGGGCGATCTGACGGTCGCAGGCCGCGGCGTCTTCCTCGTGTGCGAGATGGCCCAGCGACGGCAGGATCAGCGTGCGAGCGTGCGGCAGCAGCGCGGCGAGCCTGCGCTCCTCTGCCGGCGCGACCATTCGGTCATTGGCACTGTAGATCGCGAGCAGCGGTATGCCGAGTTTCGGCAAGTCGCAGGCGAGCCCGTCAAGGTCCCAGTCGGCCATCATTGCAAGCGCGCCCGCGACGTGTGCGGGGCTTGAAGCCAGCAGGCGATAGCAGTCGGCGTCGATGGCCTCGAGTCTGGAGCCGGTACTGTCGACGAGACGCGAGATCACGGTCGGGTCGGCTGCGCGCTTGGCGAAGAACCGTGGAACGACGCTGTTCGCGGCCAGCAGTCGTGCGAGCGGCGCAAACAGCAGGGCCGGCAATCCGCGCCACGGCAGCAGCGCGCCGTTGAGACTCACCAGGGCTTTTGGCGCGATGCGCCTGTCGAGCGTCATCCTGATCACGATCGCGGCGCCCGCCGAATGACCAACGGCGACCGCCGGCTCGTAGCCGAGCGCCTCAAGCAGGGCGGTGAGCGCGGCGCTCATGCCCGGCAACGAGTGCCGCCCGGGCAACGGGCCTGTGAAGCCGTGATCCGGAAGGTCAGGTGCGATCACGGTATGACGCTGTGCGAGCAGTGGCGCGAGCGTTCGCCAGGAGTGGGACGCCGATCCCGTGCCATGCACCAGCAGCACTGGTGGCCCGGCGCCCATGATCTGCACGTGCCAGCGTGTGCCGCCCGCGGTGACGAACCGGCTCGCCTCTCGATGCGGCCAGTGGCGCCCATCACGCGACCAGTCGAGCCACTCGCTCATCGCCCGCCAGCGCCGGCCTGCACAGCGCGCGACAGCGTCTCGCCGTCGGCATGTGGCAGCGGCAGGTAGCGGGCGCCCATTTCCTGGGCAAGCGCGAGGGCAAGCGGTTGTGGGCGTGGCGAGGTGTCGACCAACAGTGCAGTCACGCGCGCGACGCGTGCGCGCCGCGCGGCCGCCAATGCGTCGGTCTGCGCTTGTGGCCGTCCGGGAGAACCGTCACGGGTTATGTTGGCGCGGCCATCGGTGAGCAGCACGATGGTTGGAGAGCCGCCGCGACGCAGGACGCCGTCGGCGAGCAGTACCGCGGCGTCGATGGCCGCCGCGAGCGGCGTACCGCCGCCGCCGGCCGATGAATGCTCTGCTGCCGGTTTCGGTGCTCGCGGGCAGCGTGCTCGCGATCATGCAGGTGCTCGCCGCCCACGATCCGGCAGCCGACGCATTCGAGCGAACCGGTGCGACCCTGCTCGCGACGCTCCTCACGCTCGGCGTCATAGAACATCTCGCGCTCGTGGTGCCGGTGCGGATCGAGGCGCTGTGGCGTCTGCTCGACCGTCCCGCGCCGCAGGCCAGCGAAAACTCAGAAAAACGACCCGCGGTCGCGATCCGCGGGCAACTTGAAGAGCCGGTCTAGGGGAGCGCAGCGGTGACCGATCAGCACTACGACACCGAACTACTGGGACGTATCGACTGCCCCGCCGACCTGCGCCGACTCGACGAGGGCCTGCTTGGGCAGGTGGCAGCGGAGCTTCGCGAATTCATGCTCACTACGGTTGCCGACAATGGTGGGCATCTCGCGGCGGGTCTGGGCACGGTAGAGCTGACGGTCGCGTTGCACTACCTGTTCGAGACGCCCCATGACCTGCTGGTATGGGATGTCGGCCACCAGCGCTATCCGCACAAGATCCTTACCGGACGTCGCGACCGACTGGCGACGATCCGCAAGCGCGGCGGGCTGTCAGGCTTCCTGCGTCGCGACGAGAGTCCATACGACACCTTCGGCGCGGGCCACTCCAGCACGTCCATCAGCGCGGCCCTGGGCATGGCGATCGCGAGCGCACGGGCTGGTGAGTCCCGGCACACGGTCGCGATCATCGGTGACGGTGGCATGACCGCTGGGCTCGCGTACGAGGCGATCGACCACGCGGGAGCAACGGATTGCGATCTGATGGTCGTTCTCAACGACAACGGGATGTCGATTTCCCCAAATGTCGGCGCCTTGCACGAATACCTCGAACGTCCCACGGACGAGCACGGCAAACGCGCCGCCGCAGGGCGGCTGTTCGGGGATCTCGGCTTCGAATATTTCGGGCCGGTGGATGGCAACAACCTTCCCGAGCTTATGGAAGTCCTCAAGGCGGCGCGTGACGTGCGTCGCCCCCGCTTCGTGCACGTGGTCACCCGCAAGGGCGCGGGCTACGCTCCGGCCGAAGAGGATCCGATCGCGTACCACGGTGTCACCCGCTTCGACCCGCGCCTGGGGATCATCAACAGCGCGACCCAGCCGACCACGTACACGCAGGTTTTCGGGGATTGGCTGTGTGAGATGGCGGACCGGAATCCGAAGCTGGTCGCGATCACGCCGGCGATGCGCGAAGGGTTGGGCCTGGTGAAGTTCGCACAGCGCTTCCCGGACCGGTACTTTGATGTCGGCATCGCGGAGCAGCATGCGGTGACGCTGGCAGCAGGACTCGCGGCGCAGGGACTTAAGCCGGTGGTCGCGATCTACTCCACGTTCTTGCAGCGCGGTTACGATCAGCTGATCCACGATGTCGCCATGCAGCAGTTGCCGGTGATGTTCGCGATCGACCGGGCAGGCGTCGTAGGTCCGGATGGCGCGACCCATAACGGCAGCTACGACCTGACGTACCTGCGTTGCATACCGGGCATGATGATCATGGCACCGGCCGATGCATCAGAGATGCGCCGGATGCTCAGCACCGGCTTCCTCAGTGGTACCTGCAGCGCAGTGCGCTACCCGCGCAGCGCGACCCTGGGGACGGCGACGACGGCACTGACCGATACCCTGACGCCGGGAGTCGCCCGGACGGTTCGTGTTGGCACCAGTTGCGCGCTGCTCGCGTTCGGCACGACTTTGGAAAGCGCGCTCAAGATAGGCGACAAACTGGATGCGACGGTCGTCAACATGCGCTTCGTCAAGCCGCTGGACACGGCCGCGATACTGGCTGCGGCGCGCACGCACGACCTGGTCGTGACAATCGAGGAAAACGTCGTCGCGGGGGGCGCTGGCAGCGCCGTCCTTGAGTGCCTCGCGGCGCACGACGTCGTGACCAGTGTGATGATTCTCGGGTTGCCGGATACCTATGGGGAGCATGGCACCGGTGATCAGGTACTGACGGATGCCGGGCTCGATGCTGACTCCATGTTCGCGGCCATCGAAAAGAGGCTTGCACGAACCGGCGGGCGGCGCGTCCTGTCGTTGCTCGCACGTGATACCTCTTACGGTTAGTTGCGGCTGTTTCCAGACCCCTCACAGGTATCCGGCCGCGTCCGTGGGTTCGAGCTTAGCGGCACTTCATACATACCCCGTACAGATTTGGGCCTGCAATACTTCTTCAGTTAGATTAGTTTATGTATTATCAGTAGTGTCCGGACGTTAGTGGGTCACACGCCCATAACAGACTGATCCGTTTAGGATAAATCGTGATTCGTTCTGGTCTCGATTTCGACTTCGGCAAGCGCCGGTGCGACCCTGCGAAGACTCTGTTCGCGGAAGTTCCCCATGCACTCCGGCAAGCTGATTTTCGCGCAGTTGACGAGCCATCTGCCGCTGTCGACGTTTCGTCGCTGCGTGGCGGAGTACGGCGGCGAACACAAGGTCAAGACCTTCTCCTGTCTCGACCAGTTTCTCTGCTTGGCCTTTGCGCAGCTCACGTACCGCGAGAGCCTTCGCGACATCGAGGCCTGCCTCAGAGCGCAGAGCGACAAGCTGTATCACATGGGGATCCGCAGCCGGGTCTCGCGGAGTACGCTCGCGGATGCGAACGAAGTTCGCGACTGGCGTATCCACGCCGCGTTCGCGCAGCGCCTGATCACGATGGCGCGAAAGCTGTATGTCGACGAGGCGTTCGGCGTGGATCTCAAGGAGACGGTCTACGCGCTGGACGCGACGACCATCGATCTGTGCCTGTCGGTCTTTCCGTGGGCGCCGTTCCGCACGACGAAGGCAGCCGTCAAGTTGCACACGCTGCTCGATCTGCGCGGCAATATCCCTGCATTTATCCATATCAGCGACGGCAAGATGCACGAGGTCAATATCCTCGATCAGCTGCTTCCGGAAGCCGGCGCTTTCTACGTCATGGATCGGGGCTACCTGGACTTCAAGAGGCTTTTTCGGCTTCACACTGCGGGCAGTTTCTTCGTGACCCGCGCCAAGTCGCACCTCAGGGTTCAGCGTCGCTATTCGCGCCCGGTAGATCGAAGCACTGGTCTGATCTGCGATCAGACTATCGCCCTGACGGGCTACTACTCGAGCGAGGACTTCGAGACGCCGCTGCGCCGCATCCGCTTCAACGATCCGAACACCGGCAAGCGCCTGGTGTTCCTGACGAACAATTTCGTCTTGCCGGCGCTGACGATCACCGAGCTGTATCGCTGCCGATGGCAGGTCGAGCTCTTCTTCAAGTGGATCAAGCAGCATCTTCGGATCAAGCAGTTCTACGGCACGACCGAGAACGCCGTGAAGACGCAGATCTGGACCGCAGTCTCGACCTACGTGCTCGTTGCGATCGTCAAGAAGCGATTGAAGATCCAAGCCAGCCTCTACGAAATGCTACA
>JANXQL010000128.1 GCA_025356815.1 Pseudomonadota bacterium | reverse complement strand
AGCCGCAGGATCGTCTGGCGCGAGATCACCACCCCGCCGCCGGCCCATGGCGCGATGCGCGCGTAGAACGTGTTGCCGACCAGCATGCCGATGACGATCGCGACCGTGAGCGGGCTGATGCCGTGGGCCTGCAGCACCGGCACACCGGCAAGCCCCACCGACAGCAGCCCGAGCACGGCGCACAGCGCAAGCCCCGGCCAGCCGCGCACCCAGCGCATCAGGGCGCTCGTGCCGCTCATGCCGCACCGCCGAGGACCGCTGCCACGTGCCGGGCGATGGTGAGTTCCTCGTCGGCCTCGACGATCCAGATCGGGCCACGCGAAGCGGTGCTCTCGAGCGCCTGTTCGCCGCGCAGGTTGCGGGCGCCGTCGAGCGCAAAGCCGAGCCAGCCGAGGTGGCCGATGATCTGCTCGCGCACGACGGCACTGCCGGCACCGATGCCGCCGCTGAAGGCGATCGAATCGACTCCGCCGAGGGCAACGGCGAGCGAACCTGCATGGCGCGCGGCCCAGTAGCTGAACTGCGCGACCGCCTCCAGGCACGTAGGATCGCCACTGGCCAAGAGCTCGCGCATGTCCGAGGAGCGACCCGACAGCCCGAGCAGCCCGGAGCGTCGGTAGAGCAGTTGCTCCAGCGCGTCCAGCGACAGGCCGCGCTCGCGCTGCAGCGAGATCAGCACG
The DNA here is from genome assembly GCA_025356815.1 of Pseudomonadota bacterium. GTDB lineage: Bacteria > Pseudomonadota > Gammaproteobacteria > Steroidobacterales > Steroidobacteraceae > CAIKZZ01. The sequence goes on along the minus strand of JANXQL010000128.1, from coordinate 4,853 downwards.
CCCGGGTCGATCGCCCCGCAGCGCGTCCCCATCACCAGGCCATCCAGCGTCGAGTAGCCCATCGTGGTCGCGACGCTGTGCCCGTCGCGCACCGCGCAGATGCTGCAGCCGTTGCCCAGATGAAACACCAGCAGTCGCGCCGGTGGCGTGCCACCGGTGCGCCGACTCAGCTCGGTGGTGACGTGTTCGAAGTTCAGGCCGTGAAAGCCGAAGCGGCGATAGCCCGCCTCGCGCAACTCGGCAGGCAGCGCGTAGGCGCTGCCGACGCGCGGCACCGTGGCGTGGAAGGCGGTATCGAAGCAGGCCACCTGCGCAAGCGACGGCGCCAGCGCGCGCAGCGCGTCGATCGCATCCAGGCCATAGCCGTTGTGCAGCGGCGCCAGTGCGCGCAGGGCGTTGAGCGCCTGCAGGTGAGCGGCGTCGACCAGCATGGGTGCCACGAAGCGCTCACCGCCGTGCACGATGCGGTGGCCGCAGGCAGAGAGGTCGGCGATGCCGCTGCCGCGCTCGGCCAGCGCGTCGAGGATCTCGGTCAGCGCCGACGAGTGCAGCGTGCGCTGCGGCAGCGCACGCGCGCTGGCCGCGGCGCCCGCCGGACCCGACAGCAGCAGTCGCGGCTGCGTGCCGATCCCCTCCACCTGGCCCCGCCAGGTGGCGTTGAGGCCCTCGAACACGGCGAACTTCAGCGACGAAGAGCCTGCGTTGAGGACCAGCACCCGCCGGTCGGCAGCAGGGGTCATGCGCGCGATTGCGGCCGCATGTCCTCGCGGCGGATGCCGGCGACGACCACCGGCTTCTTCATCGCATCGCGGCGGAACGGCTCGCCGAGCTCCTGGTTCAGCAGCACCTCGATGAATGTCGTCACGCCGCTGGCCTGCGCGGTGCAGGCCTCCTTGAGTGCCCGGGTGAGCTCGGCGGCCGTGCGCGCCGTCACGCCCTGGTGACCGCAGCCCTGCGCGACCTTGGCATAGCTCAGGTTCGGGTCGAGCTCGGTGCCGACGAAGTTGTTGTCGTACCACAGGATCGAATTGCGCTTCTCGGCGCCCCACTGGTAGTTGCGGAAGATCACCATCGTGATCGCGGGCCACGGGTCGCGGCCGATCGAGGTCATCTCGTTCATCGAGATGCCGAACGCGCCGTCGCCGGCAAAGCCGACCACCGGCACGTCGGGATTGCCGATCTTCGCGCCGATGATCGAGGGGAAGCCGTAGCCGCACGGCCCGAACAGGCCCGGCGCCAGGTACTTGCGCGGCCGCTCAAACGTCGGGTAGGCATTACCGATCGCGCAGTTGTTGCCGATGTCGCTGGAGATGATCGCGTCCTTAGGAAGCCCGGCCATGATGGCCCGCCAGGCCTTGCGCGGCGACAGGTGCGCCGGCTCTCGTGCGCGACACTCTGCATTCCAGACGGTGCCCGGGTCGTCGTCCTCGTGGTCCATCACGGCCAGTGCCGCCGCCCACGTCTGCTTGGCCGCGCCGATCGCGGCGCGACGGCCGGCGCGGTCGGCCTCGCCCGCGCTCGGCGCGAGCCGCTCGAGGATCTGCACGGCGACCTGCTTTGCGTCACCGCAGATGCCGACGCAGACCGGCTTGGTGAGGCCGATGCGATCCGGGTTGATGTCGACCTGGATGATCTTCGCCTGCTTCGGCCAGTAGTCGATGCCGTAGCCCGGCAGTGTCGAGAACGGGTTCAGGCGCGTGCCGAGCGCGAGCACGACGTCGGCCCTCGCGATCAGCTCCATCGCCGCGCGCGAGCCGTTGTAGCCCAGCGGCCCGACCGCGAGCGGGTGGCTGCCCGGAAACGAGTCGTTGTGCTGGTAGTTGTTGCAGACCGGCGCCTCGAGCCGCTCGGCGAGCGCGGCGCACGCGCCGATCGCATCGCCCAGCACGACGCCAGCGCCGGCGAGGATGACCGGGAAGCGCGCGTCGGACAGCAGTCGCGCGGCCTCGGCGATGGCGAGCACGCCGCCGGAGGGACGCTCGAACTCGACCGTCGAGGGCATCGGCACGTCGATGACCTGCGTCCAGAAGTCGCGCGGAATGTTGATCTGCGCCGGCGCCGACAGGCGCTTGGCCTTGCAGATGACGCGATTGAGCACTTCCGGCACGCGGCTCGCATCGCGAACCTCCTCCTGATAGCCGACCATGTCGCGGAACAGGGCCATCTGCTCCACTTCCTGGAAGCCGCCCTGGCCGATGGTCTTGTTGGCAGCCTGCGGCGTCACCAGCAGCATGGGCGTGTGGTTCCAGTAGGCGGTCTTGATCGCGGTGACGAAGCCCGTCACGCCCGGACCGTTCTGCGCGATCGCCATGGCGATCTTGCCGGTGGAACGGGTGTAGCCGTCGCAGATCAGGCCGCCATTGGTTTCGTGGGCGACGTCCCAGAAGGTGATGCCGGCCCTCGGGAACAGGTCCGAGATCGGCATGAAGGCCGAGCCGATGATGCCGAAGGCATGCTCGATGCCATGCTGCTGCAGTACCTTCACGAAGGCTTCTTCGGTCGTCATCTTCATAGGTCGGGTCTCCCTAAAGGTCGGCGGAGGCGGCAATGTCGGGGGCGGCAAGGCGTCGCTGGCGCGCCTCGTCAGGAAATTGGTGGCGGACGCACAGCATGCACCGTCCGCAGCGCCGCGAGGGCGTCGACCGCCCCGCGCCGGCAGCTGCAAAGCCCGCCCTTGCCCGCGACCCGCCCGCACACGCCGGCGGCCGACCTGGCGACTGCATCACGCCGCTGCCGCCATCGCCTGGCGCGCAGCGGTCACCCCGGCGGCCACGCCAGCGGCGTGCTGGCGGCTGAAGGCCGCGAACGGCCGATCGAGCAGAGCGCGCTGGGCGTCGACATCCGGGGCCACCATGACCGTCTGCGCACATTGGCAGGCGCCGATCTTAGGCGGCGGGCATCGTCCGGTGTAGGTCCACGGCCACTGCGTCCACTGGTCCAGCGCAGCATCAGCCGACGGGGCGCTGCCGCTCGACGAGTTCGCCCAGGCGACGGATGCCCGCCTCGATCCGCGCCGACGGGATCGACGAGAAGCCGAGCCGGAAGAAGTTCTGCGGCGGCGAGGCGCCGAAGAAGTGCACCTCGCCCGGCTCGATGAGGATGCGTGCCGCGCGGGCGTCCGCCGCGAGCTGCGTGGCATCGAGCCATGCCGGCCCCTCGACCCAAAACGAGGAGCCGCCGTTGACCTGCGGATGGCGCAGCTGGGGCGCGTGAGCGGCGAGCGCCCGCGCCAGTCGCTGGGCACGGTCGCGATGGGCCTCGCTTAGCCGCCGGTTGAGCAGGTCGAAGTGCCCGAGCGCGAGGAACTGCGCGAAGCTGCGCTGGATGAACGCGGTCGGGTGGCGGATCATCAACCGCCGAAGCGCCCGCAGCTCGGCGATCAGCGGCGCGGGCGCGACGATGTAGCCCAGCCGCAGGCCTGGCGCGAACGACTTCGACAGGCTGCCGACGTAGATCACCCGGCCGCTGCGATCGAGGCTCTTCAGCGCCGGGTTCGGCAGCCCCGAGAACGTCGTCTCGCGCTCGTAGTCGTCCTCGATCAGCAGGAAGTCGTCAGCATCGGCGCGTCGCAGCAGTGCGAGGCGCCGCTCGACCGGCATCGTCACGGTGGTCGGCGACTGGTGGCTCGGCGTGACGTACACGAAGCGGCAGCCCGCGAGCGCCGCACCGACCCGCAGTCCCTCGGCGTCGACCGGCAGGCCACGCAGCCGCTTCGTGCGCAGCGAGAAGATGTTCCAGGCGTCCGGGTAGCCGGGGTTCTCGACGCCAACCTCGGTGTCCTCGCCCACGAGCAGGTCCGCGAGCAGGTACAGCGCCTGCTGCGCGCCGATCGTCACGATGATCTCGTCGGCGCCTGCCCACACGCCGCGCAGCGGCAGCACCCGGTTGCGGATTTGCTCCACCAGCAGCGGGTCGTCGCGGGTGAACAGGTCCTGCGCCCAGTCGAGCGCGCCGTCCCCGGCGAGCGCCTGCTGGCAGCAGGAGCGCCACTCGCTGGTCGGGAACAGGCTCGGGTCGAACTGACCGTAGATGAATGGAAACTCGTACTGCTGCCAGTCCACGACCTTCGAGATGTTGCGCTGCAGCGACGGGCGCAGCCGCAGGCGGCCCGACCAGTCGGGCGCCCGCACCTGCGTCTCGAGCGTCGCGGGCGGCGGCGGCGGACGGGCGCCGATCACCGCGGGATTGACGAAATAACCACGCCGGTCACGGGCGATCAGATGGCCATCGTCGGCCAGCTGCTGGTAGGCGCTGACGACGGTATTGCGGGCGATGTGCAGCTGCTGGGCGAGCTCGCGGCTGGAGGGCATCGGCCGGTCGGGCGCGATCCGGCCGTCGCCGATCGCGGCGACGATGGCGGCGCGAAGCTGCGCCTGGATCGTCAGGGGGCCCTCGGCGCGCAGTTCGAACAGCGGGTTCCAGAGCATCGCGTGCCCCGGCCCCGGCGTCGAACGCGGCTTCTTCAGGCGCGGGTCCATGTCCCCGACGCTGCGTTTCTGTATGGACTAAAGTGAAGAATATTCATGAGTTTGTAGGGTATAATTCGACGATCTCACAAGTCCGCTCACCAACCCTTGCCCAGGGTCGGCCGCGAGCGAATCCTGTCGCGCTCGGTCGACCACCAGCGCGCAGGCGCAGCGCGATGTTAGCACCCGACGTCGACGCCTCCGCCCGGCCACCGCGCGACTGCCTGACGCACTGCCCGCCCCCCTTGGATGACAGTTCGTGAAAAAGTCGCCCCAAAGCATTGCATGTCACCAAACCGCAATGGTGCAATAGGTAAGATGATCGAAAGCGGTGAGTGTTGTAAAAACGCCGCTGTCAGGGGAGTGCTACAGGATCAGCTTGGTGTT
>JANXQL010000127.1 GCA_025356815.1 Pseudomonadota bacterium | reverse complement strand
CATCGTCGCCGCCGAGCCGCCCAACCCGATCGTCAACCATCTGGTGATCCTGCCGGACATCGAGAAGCGCCTCGAGGCGTTCGTCCGGCTCGGCCACGGGTTCGTGATCTTCCCCGGCGGCGTTGGCACCGCCGAGGAGATCCTCTATCTGCTCGGCATACTGCTCGACCCCGCCAACGCAGCGCAGCCCGCACCGCTGGTGCTGACCGGCCCGGTCGAGTCCGCAGGCTGGTTCGCGCAGGTCAACGAGTTTGTCGGCCTCACGCTCGGGCGCGAGGCCCAGTCGCGCTATCGCATCATCGTCGGTGATCCGGCCGAGGTCGCGCGCACGATGGTGACGGGGCTCGAGCGCGTGCGCCAGCACCGTCGCCAGATCGGGGATTCGTACAACTTCGACTGGACGCTGCGCATCCCGCCCGACTTCCAGATGCCGTTCGACGTCTCGCACGAGAGCGTCGCGGCGCTGGATCTGCACCTGGACCAGCCGCTGCACCAGCGCGCCGCGAACCTCAGGCGTGTGTTCTCGGCGATCGTCGCTGGCAACGTCAAGGAAAAGGGCATCCGCCAGATCGTCGCGCACGGCCCGTTCGAGATCCACGGCGACACGCGACTGCTGCAACCGCTGGATGCACTGCTGGCGGCGTTCGTCTCCCAGCAGCGGATGAAGATCTCCGGGGAGTACCGCCCCGTCTATAAGGTGGTCTCTTAGGGGAATGTCGCAATGCGTCGAAGCGTGACCGGGTTCCGGTCCGCCTGTGACGCAGTTCCTGTGGCGTGTTCCGGGCCGGACTTAGGCTGGATCACAGCTATTACAGGTACGTGGTATGAGCGACATCAAGAGTCCGCGCATTCCTCCGACCCTCAAGCCGGGCGATGCCGCCCGCACGGGTTCGACGGGAATGACAGGCCGATTCGAGCGGCCGGGGGTGCCGCGAGCGCCCGGCCCCAGTCGCCACGGCGCGATCACCCGCACGCTGAACAACTACGCCAATTACAAGCGCTGGGCCGAGAAGATGATGACCAACTGGGAGCCCGGCAAGGGCCCCAAGGGCTGACCGGTCCCCGTGCGGCTCCGGCCAAGCACCGCCGCTCCCGACCCCGGGCGGCCTCCTGGAGGATGCGATGGAACGTCTTCTGCTGTTGTGGGATGAACTCGACGACCTGTGCGCGATGGTGTGGCAGCAGGCGAGTCGCTACGTCAGCCATTCCTGAAGCCCGGTCGAGTCCGCGGTTAGAGCGACCCTTCCAAAACGAATGACGATGCGTGCTGCGGGCCATTGACCGGCTGCCTGTCCACTGGCTATGTTGGCGACGCGCCGATTTGAAGACCAGCTTGCGGGCGCGTAAGAAATCCGGCTAAAGCGATCGAGGGCGCCCAGCGTCCACCGTCATCCCGGCAAGTTCACCCGCTACGCTGCACGATTCATCGGTGCTCGTGTCTCACGTGCACAGGTGTCCTATGGAAGTCGCTGCCGCCGCCACCCCGAACGCCCTCCCCGCCGCCGTCGCGGTGTCGTTCGAGTTCTTCCCGCCCACCGATCCGGACATGGAGACGCTGCTGTGGGCGTCGGTGCGCCGGCTCGCGCCGCTCGCGCCACGCTTCGTCTGGGTGACCTATGGCGCGGACGGCTCGACCCGCGATCGTACGGTCGAGGTCGTGCGCAGGCTGCGTGCCGAGACGTGCCTTGAGGTCGCACCGCACGTGACCGCGGTCGGCGCAACGAGCGGCGAGATCGAATCTGTTGCGCGTCAGTACTGGGACGCGGGCGTACGCCACCTCGTCGCGCTGCGCAGCGACGCGCCGGCCGGCGCCAGAGAACCGTTCGCCGACGGCTATGCCTGGGGCAGCGACCTGGTCCGCGGGCTGCGATCGGTGGCCCGCTTCGAGCTGTCGGTGGCTGCCTATCCCGAGGTGCATCCGGAGGCCGGCAGTGCGGCGAACGACCTGGACAACCTCAAACGCAAGATCGACGCCGGCGCGACTCGCGCGATCACGCAGTTCTTCTTCGACAATGATGTCTTCCTGCGCTTTCGCGATCGCTGCGTCGCCGCCGGCATCACCGTGCCGCTCGTGCCTGGGATCCTGCCGATCCTGCGCTACTCGCAGGTACGTCGCTTCGCGCGTCGCTGCGGCGCGTCCATCCCCGGCTGGATCCAGGCGCGCTTCGAGGGTCTGGACGAAGATGTCGAGACGCGTCGACTGCTCGGCGCCGCAGTCGCGATCGAGCAGGTCGATCACCTGCGCCGACACGGCGTGGACGCGTTCCACCTGTACACCCTCAATCGCGCGGACATTCCGTATGCGATCTGCCATGCGCTGGGTGTGCGCGCGCCACGGCCAGCGGCGGTCGGCTGACGTCGCGCCAGCGCGGCTATCGGACGCGCTGGCGCCGCCTGCTGCGGCGCCCGCGAACGATCCGTCGCCGCCCACCGGGGAAATCGTGCTCAAAGGCGTCAAAGTCGAGACCACATCGGCGACGCTCACGCCTGAGTCGGTTGCTGTGCTCGACAGCTCGGCGCGCGCCATCCCACCGATCTGCCCGGTGCGCTGCACCCGATCGCGAGCAGGGATTCTGCCCCCGATACACCGAAAAGGTCGCACAAGCGCCCAGGTTTCTGGGTATCGTTCGCCCCCGACGATACCCGCGGCCCGGACCCGGGACTGCACGCGACGGCGTGCCCCCCTTTGCCGGCCGCCCCTAACCGGAGATTCTCGATGAACCGAGCGCATCGGACAGCGCTGCTTGCGGCAATGACTCTCGTATCGACGGCCCACGCCGACGCCCCGCCGCCCGAAGGCGTCTGGCTCGGCACCGGGCAGGGCGGGCTGCTGCTTTCCAGCGGCAATACCAGTTCCACCTCGCTCAATGCCAAGCTCGATCTCGCCCGTGTCGATGGCCCGTGGAAGAACGTGGTGTTCGTCGGCGGCCTGTATGGCAAGAACAACGGCATCATGAGCGGCGAGCGGATCGAGGCCCGCTATCACGTCGACCACGCACTCAGTGGCCATAGCTTCTGGTTCGCGGGGGTGGATGGGGTCCGTGACCTCTTCAGCGGCTTTGCCTATCAGGCGACCGTGGCCGGTGGCGCCGGCTACAAATTCATCGACAACGATTCGACCAAGCTCGCCGGCACCCTCGGCGCCGGCTACCAGCGACTCGAGCCGCAGGCGCTGGTCAAGGACGCCAGCGGCGCGGTCGTGCAGCGCATCAATGGCGACGCGCAGGGCAACATCGTCGCCACAGCGGGGATCGACTACGCGCACACGCTGACGGCATCGACCAGGCTGACCGACAAGCTGTTCGTGACCTCGGGTTCGGCTAACACGGCGGCCACCAACGACGTCGCGATCGCAGTGAGCATCAGCAACCGGCTGGCATTGAGCGTCGGCTACGGCGTGCGCTACAACACCAAGCCCGCGGCGGGCGTGAAGAAGCTCGACCAGGTGACGACCGTCAACATCGTCTACAACATCCGCTAGCCGAACCTGTTCGGCGCGCGGCTCACTGCGCGCCGAACACCTTCTTCAGCAGGTTGCTGGCCTGGCCCAGCGGATCCTGGCGGATCGCCTTTTCCTCGTCGGCGATCACGCTGAACAGTCCATCCATGGCCTTGGCCGTCACGTAGTCGTTGATGTCGGCATCGACGGCGCTGACCAGTCCCAGCGACGCGGCCTTGCCTGCGTACTGGTTGTAGACCGTGGCGAGCTTGAGCTTGGCGGTGGCCCGACCGACGATCGGCTTGAACTTCTGTTTCAGCTCGTCGGATGAGGTACGGCGAAAGTACTGGGTCGCCGAATCCTCGCCGCCGGCGAGGATGCCCTTGGCATCGGCGAGGGTCATGTTCTTCAGCGATTTCTTGAAGGTCGGGCCGGCCTCGGACACCGCCGCCTCGGCCGCGTGGTTCATCGCCTCCCTCAGCGCATCGGCGTCGCCGCCCATGCCGACCATCCGGAGCGCCCGATCTGCCTTTTCCAACGCCGGCGGCAGCGGGATGGCGAGCTTGGCGTTCTGCAGGAAGCCGCCACTCGCCCCGAGCTGGGCGACCGCCTTGTCCACGCCCTGCGCGAGCGCGGCCTTCAGGCCGGAAGAGGCGTCCTTATTGGTGAGGTCCGAGAGCGACAACGCCTCGGCGCGCAGCGGCAGCGTGGCGGCAGCGACGAGGAGCCAGCACACGGCTAGCAGCGAGCGGGTCTGGATCGGGTGCATCGAGTAATCTCCGGCAGGGAGGGCGGGGGCGTATTCCAGCATGAACCCGACCCGAATGCCCGCCGGCGCCACCGCGCCCCTTGAAACCTGCCGCCGAGCCCCTAGAGTGTGCGCGTCGGCCCGCTGCGCCGGGCACGGTTTCCACGTACCACACCTGTTCCGGGACCCAAGCGCCATGACCTCTACTGCCCAGCGGGAGACCCACGGTTTCCAGGCCGAGGTGAAGCAACTGCTTCGCCTGATGATCCATTCCCTGTATTCGAACCGCGAAATCTTCCTGCGCGAGCTGATTTCCAACGCCTCCGACGCCTGCGACAAGCTGCGTTTTCGCGCGCTGGCGGAGCCTGGTCTGCTCGAGGGCGCCACCGGGCTGCAGATCGACGTCGACTTCGATGCGACGGCCAGTACCCTGACGGTCACGGACAGCGGCATCGGCATGACCCGCGACGAGGTGGTCGAGCACCTCGGCACGATCGCCAAGTCCGGCACGGCCGAGTTCCTCGCCCACCTGTCAGGTGACCAGCAGAAGGACGCACAGCTGATCGGCCAGTTTGGGGTCGGCTTCTACTCGGCGTTCATCGTCGCCGACCGCGTCGAGGTCTTTACGCGCCGGGCCGGCCTGCCGGCCGGCGAGGGCGTGCGCTGGGAGTCGGACGGCTCGGGGGAATTCACGGTCGAGACCGCGACCCAGCCGGCACGCGGCACGCGGGTCGTGCTGCACCTGAAGGAGGACGCGCGCGAGTATGCCGACGGCTGGCGGCTGCGCAGCCTGGTGAAGCGCTATTCCGACCACATCGCGTTCCCGGTGCAGATGGCGAAGCAGGCGCCGCCGGGCGGCGAGCAGGCGGCGGCCGAGCGCGAGGCGGTCAACACCGCCCAGGCACTGTGGACGCGGCCGCGCGGCGAGCTCAAGGACGAGGACTACACCGAGTTCTACAAGCACGTCGCGCACGACTTCACCGCCCCGCTGGCCTGGTCCCACAACCGGGTCGAGGGCAAGCGCGAGTACACGACGCTGCTGTACGTACCCGCGCGGGCGCCGTTCGACCTGTGGAGCCGCGACGCGGCGCGCGGCCTGAAGCTGTACGTCAAGCGGGTGTTCATCCTCGACGATGCCGACCAGTTCCTGCCCCTGTATCTGCGCTTCGTGAAGGGCGTAGTCGACTCGGCCGACCTGTCGCTGAACGTCTCGCGCGAACTGCTGCAGCAGGACGCCGACATCGAGGCGATGCGTGGCGGCATCACCCGGCGCGTGCTCGACATGCTGGCGAAGCTCGCCAAGGACGAATCGGACAAGTACGCGGCGTTCTGGAAGGAGTTCGGCCAGGTTCTGAAGGAGGGCGTGGCGGAGGATCCGACCAACCGCGAGCGGATCGCAAAACTGCTGCGCTTCGCCTCCACCCATACCGAGCTTGAGACGCAGGACCAGACGCTGGACGACTACGTCGCGCGCATGCGTCCGGGCCAGAAGCACATCTACTACGTGCTCGCCGAGACCTGGAACGCAGCCCGCCAGAGTCCGCATCTGGAACGCCTGAAGCAGAAGGGCGTGGAGGTGCTGCTGCTGCACGATCGGGTCGATGAATGGATGATGTCCTACCTGGGCGAAATCGACGGCAAGCACTGCCACGACGTGAGCCGCGGCGACCTCGATCTGGGCGAACTGGTGGCGCCGGAGGAGCGCGAGGCCGAGCAGAAGAGCAACGAGGCGGCGGCCGCGCTGTGCGGGCGCCTCAAGCAGGCGCTCGCCGCGCGGGTCGAGGCGGTGCGCGCGACCCAGCGGCTGGCCGAGTCGCCGGCCTGTCTGGTGCGCGGTGAGGGCGACTACGGCGCGCAGATGCGCAAGCTCATGGCAGCCACCGGCCAGGCGCTGCCGGCGTCGCAGCCGACGCTTGAGGTGAACCCGAACCATCCGCTGGTCGTCCGACTCGCCGCGCTGCCGGAGGGCCCGGTATTCAGCGACCTTGCGGGCCTGCTGGTCGACGAGGCGACGCTCGCCGAGGGCGGCCAGCTGGCCGAACCGGCCGAGTTCGTGCGCCGGCTCAACCGCCTGCTGCTCGCCGGCGTGCCGCTGGCATCGGCGTCATAATGGTCGTCACCGCAACGCAGACGGCCACCGGCCGGGGAGCGACGATGCATCGATGGCTGGGACTGATCGCCGCACTGTGCGTCGCCTTGCCCGCGTTCGCTACCGATCCCGCGCCTGTCACGGCGCCGGTGTCGATTGACGGCCTGACCATCACCGAGCTTGAGCCGGGACCCGCCGACGCGATCGCGGTGAAGGCGGGCGACTTCGTGCGCGTGCACTACACCGGCTGGCTGTACGACCCGACCAGGAAGGAAGGCAAGGGGCGGAAGTTCGACAGCTCGCTCGACAGCCACAGTCCTTTCCTTTTCCAACTGGGCCAGGGCCGGGTCATCCGTGGCTGGGACCTCGGGGTCGAGGGCATGCGCAGCGGCGGCCGCCGCCGGCTCTTGATTTCACCCGCGCTGGGCTACGGCGCCCGCGGCGCGGGGGGCGTGATCCCGCCGAATGCGACGCTGCTGTTCGACGTGGAGCTGCTCGACTTCCGCCCCGGCGGCGGCTGAGCGCGAGGAGATGCCGCCGGCGCCGTTCCGTCCGCCGACGCCGGAGCGCGTGCTCATCGCAGGTCCTGTCGGGGATCTGGAGGCACTGGTGGAGGTGCCGGCAATGTTCGCCGCTCGGGACATCGCCATCGTCTGCCACCCGCATCCGCTGCATGGCGGCACGATGCAGAACAAGGTCGTGCACATGACCGCGCGGGCGCTGCAGGAGCGGGGCCTGGCCACCGTGCGGTTCAATTTCCGCGGCGTGGGCGGAAGTGCCGGCGCCTTCGACGATGGCCGGGGCGAGACCGACGACGCGCTGGCGGTGGTCGACTGGGCCGCAGCGCGCTGGCCGGGCACGGCGCTGACGCTCGCGGGGTTCTCGTTCGGCGCGTTCATCGCGTTCCGGGTCGCCAGCCGCCGGCCGGCGGTGCGCCTCGTGACCATCGCGCCACCGGTGAAGCGCTTCGACTTCGATCTTTACCCAGCGCCGAGGGCGCCTTGGACCATCATCCAGGGGGACAAGGACGAGTTGGTGGACTACGCGACGGTGGTCGCCTGGGCCGCGTCGGCGCAGCCGGCACCCCGGCTCGTGACGCTCGCGGGGGGCGAGCATTTCTTCCACGGCCGGCTCGCAGAATTGAAGCAGGCCGTGCAGGCGACACTGGACGCAGGCTGAACGGCAGACGCCTGCGGCCGCTGGCGCACCAATGAAAAAGCCGGGGCAGATGCCCCGGCTTTATGCCGACCAGACCCGAAGGCCCGGCGTAGCCCGCTCAGTTCACGAAGGACTTGAGCGACTTCAGGGCGACGGCGCGCACCTTCTTCGAGGCCGGCTTCGCCTTGAACGTCATCTTCTCACCCGTGAACGGGTTGACGCCCTCGCGAGCCTTGGTGGCCGGCTTCTTCACGACCTTGTGCTTCAGCAGGCCCGGCAGCGTGAAGAGACCCGAGCCACGCAGGCTCTTCTTGATGATGCCATTCAGCGACTCGAAGACAGCTCCGACCTGCTTCTTCGACAGATCCGTGTCCTTCGCGATCTGCGCGAGAATTTCGGACTTGGTCGGGGCCGCGTTCTTTTTCGCCATTGTGTTCTCCTGTGAGTTTCTGTTCCGGGCCGTTGTTTTTTAGCGGATTCTTCGCTTCCGTGCGGTTACCAGATCGATCCCTACAAGGTGCTCGGGTGATGCCGGAAGTCGGAAAAATCAGCCTTAAAACCACTGCCACCTGACTCGACCGGGCGCGACAATAACACACCGATCGCTCAATTCCACTACGTTTTACGATGTTTCGTCCCTATCGTGAGTGCGAAAGTTGCTCCGCGAGTTCGGTGGGCAGCTCTGTCGGCGCCTGGATTCGCACTGTCTTCTCGCGTCCGGTCGTCCCGCGGACGAGTTCGGTGCGCGATGGCGCCACGCCAAAACGCCCCGCGAGATAGCGAAGCAGGTGTGCGTTGGCGGCGCCGTCGACCGGCGGCGCGGTGATTCGGACCTTCAGCCGGGTGGGCTCGGGCACCAGCGCATCGCGCGACGCCCGCGGCTGCACGCGCATCGTCAGGATCAGGTCGGCGCCGTCCCAACGGTGCCAGGCGGTCATCCGAGCAGCGAGGCCAGTAGCGGCGCGATACGGTCGTTGAGCACCATCCGCAGCACCGACAGGAGCAGTAGCGCAGCCAGTGGTGACAGATCCAGGCCGCCTAGTGCCGGCAGTGCACGGCGCAGCGGACGCAACAGCGGCATGGCCAGGTCGCTGAACACCCGCCCGGCGGGGTTGTAGCCGTCCGGTGCCACCCAGCTGAGCAGCACGTAGGCGAGCACCGCGAACAGGTACAGCAGCAGCACGGTGTTGGCGAGGTCCAGCAGCGCCAGCAGCACGAACGCGCCGGCGCCCGGCAGGCCGCCACCGATCATCATCAACAGTAGCGTCTTGAGCGCCTCGGCACCCAGCACCGCGACGACCGACGCCGAATCGGTGCGACCGAGGGGGGGCAGCACCCGGCGCAGCGGTAGCACGACCGGATTGGTCAGGCGGGAGATGGCGGCCGCGAGGGGGTTGCGAAAGTCCGCCCGCACCCACTGCAGCAGCAGGCGTAGCAGGAAGGCGCCGACCACCAGGGCCATCACCGAGTCGACGATATAGCTGAGTTCGCGCATTTGTTAAGGGGTACCCGCCAGTCAGGGGCCGCGTCCAAACTCCGCCGCGAGTTCGCGCGAGCGAAGAGCCGCGGCCGCTACCGCGCGAGCGACGATAGCACGCAGCCCGGCGGCCTCGAACACCGCCAGCGCCGCGGCAGTCGTGCCGCCCTTGGAGGTGACCTGCGCACGCAGCGTGGCTGGATCGTCGCTGCTCTGGCGCGCCATCTCGGCAGCGCCCGCGGCCGTATCGATGGCGAGCCGCCGCGCGACCGCTGGATCGAGCCCCTCGGCGATGGCGGCGGCCTCGAGCAGCTCGATCAGCAGGAAGAAGTACGCAGGTCCGCTACCGGACACCGCAGTGACCGCATCCATGTCGCCCTCCGTCGCGACCCAGACGGCGCTGCCGACCGCTTCGATCAGACGCCCAGCCAGAGCGCGGGCCGGTCCGCCGACGGTGTCGGCGGCATACAGGGCGCTGGCACCGGCGCCGATCAGTGCCGGACGGTTGGGCATCGCCCGCACGACGCGCGCCTGTCCGTCGAGCCAGCGATCGATGTCCGCGGCGCGGATGCCGGCGACGATCGAGATCACCAGCGGGCGTGTCGCCGCGGCCAGCGGCGCGAGGGCGGTGACCACCGCCGCCAGCTGCTGCGGCTTCACCGCCAGCAGCCAGACAGCCGCGTCGCGAGCGGCGTCGGCGTTGTCGGCGTGCACCGCAAGCCCGGCAAAGCGCTCGGCGAGCCAGACGCGCTGTTCAGGCGCGGGGTCGGCCACCGCGATCGCCGTCGTCGGCGCGCCGCGCGCGACCCAGCCACCGACCAGCGAACGGGCCATCTGTCCGCCGCCGATGACGGCGATGCGGGGCCAGGGATCATTGCGTTGCGTCATGTCTCACCCGGGGTCCGAACAGGGCGGTGCCGACACGCACATGCGTGGCGCCTTCATGGATCGCGCTCTCGAGGTCGGCGCTCATGCCCATCGACAGTACATCGACCGGCAGCCCGCCCGCGCGCAGGGACTCGGCCAGCCGCCGCAACGTGCCGAAATAGCTTCGCTGCACTGCAGCGTCGGCGCTCTCCGGCGGGATGCACATCAGTCCGCGCAGCGTCAGGCGAGGCAGCCGGGCGACGTCCCGGGCCAGCGCGGGCAGATCCGCGGGTGCGATGCCACCCTTGCCGTCCTCGTCGCCGAGCTTCACCTGCAGACAGAGGTTCAGCGGCGGCCCGTGGAAGGGCCGCTGGGCCGAGAGCCGTTCGGCGACCTTGAGTCGGTCCACCGTGTGGACCCAGTCGAAATGCTCGGCCACTTGCCGGGTCTTATTGGACTGGAGCTGGCCAATGAAGTGCCATTGCAGGCCCTCGCGCGGCGTCGCCGCGATCTTGGCAAGGGCCTCCTGCAGGTAGTTCTCACCGAAGTCGCTGAGGCCGGCGGCCCGGGCCGCCGCGACCAGCTCGATCGGCTGGGTCTTGCTGACACCAATCAGGGTGACGCTGCCGGGGGCACGACCGGCGGAACGTGTCGCGTCTTCGATGCGTTGTCGCAGGCGGGCGAGGTTGCCGGCCAAAAACTGCGGAACGGTTAACATATTAGAGGCGCGTACCCATGGCTATACTGCGGCGTACGTAACAGACCGGCGGCTTCGGCACCGGGAGTCCATATGGCTGTCGATATCGCCCAACTGCTCGCCTTCGCGGTCAAGAACAACGCGTCGGACCTGCACCTGTCCGCCGGGATGCCGCCGATGATTCGCGTTGACGGTGACGTCAAGCGGATCAACATGCCGTCGCTGGCGCACAAGGAAGTGCACAGCATGGTGTACGACATCATGAATGACAAGCAGCGGAAGGCTTACGAGGAGTTCTTCGAAACGGACTTCTCGTTCGAGATTCCGAAGCTCGCGCGCTTTCGCGTCAATGCGTTCAACCAGAACCGCGGCGCTGGCGCCGTGTTCCGCAACATCCCGTCGGTGGTGCTCTCGCTGGAGGACCTGAACACGCCGAAGGTGTTCAAGGACCTGTGCATGCTGCCACGCGGACTGGTGCTCGTCACCGGCCCGACCGGCTCCGGCAAGTCGACCACGCTTGCGGCGATGATCAACCACTGCAACGACAATCGGCCGGACCACATCCTCACGATCGAGGATCCAATCGAGTTCGTGCACGAGTCCAAGCGCTGCCTGATCAACCAGCGCGAAGTCCACCGCGACACGCTCGGCTTTACCGAGGCGCTGCGTTCGGCGCTGCGCGAGGATCCCGACATCATCCTGGTCGGCGAAATGCGCGACCTGGAAACGATCCGCCTGGCGCTGACGGCGGCCGAGACCGGCCACCTCGTGTTCGGCACCCTGCACACCAGCTCCGCCGCCAAGACGATCGACCGCGTCGTCGACGTGTTCCCGGCCGCCGAGAAGGAGATGGTTCGCTCGATGCTGTCCGAGAGCCTGCGAGCGGTCATTTCCCAGACGCTGCTCAAGCGCGTCGGTGGTGGCCGCATCGCCGCCCACGAGATCATGATCGGCACGCCCGCCATCCGGAACCTTATCCGCGAGGGCAAGATCGCGCAGATGTACTCGTCCATCCAGACGGGCCAGTCCTCCGGCATGCAGACGCTCGACCAGTGCCTTCAGGAACTGGTTGCCAAGGGCATCGTCGCGAAGGAAGAGGCGCGCTACAAGGCGCAGAACAAGGATTCGATCTGAGGCGCGGGCACTGAGCTCGCCCCGGGGACGACAATATGGATCGCGATCAGGGTATCAAGCTGATGCAGGACCTCCTGCGCCGCATGGTTGAGCGGAAGGGGTCGGACCTGTTCATCACGGCGGGCTTTCCGCCCGCGATCAAGATCGACGGCGAGATTCGTCCGCAGACCAACGTGCCGCTGACGCCCGAGCAGAGCTCGACGCTGACGCGCGCGATCATGAATGACAAACAGTCACGCGATTTCGACGCCACCAAGGAATGCCAGTTCGCGATCGCCCCGCAGGGCATCGGCCGGTTCCGCGCCAGCGCGTTCATCCAGATGGGCCACACCGGCTGCGTGATCCGCACGATCAACGCGAAGATCCCGACGCTTGTCGACCTCGACCTGCCGCTGATCCTCAAGGACGTCGCCCTTTCCAAGCGCGGGCTCGCCATCATTGTCGGCGGCACGGGTTCGGGTAAGTCGACCACGCTCGCCGCCATGCTCGACTATCGTAACGAGCAGACCCACGGACACATCGTCACGATCGAGGATCCGGTCGAGTACGTGCACCAGCACAAGGGTTGCGTCATCACCCACCGCGAGGTCGGGGTCGATACCGATTCGTGGCAGGCAGCGCTGAAGAACACCCTGCGCCAGGCGCCGGACGTGATCCTGATCGGCGAGATCCGCGACCGCGAGACCATGGAATACGGCATCCAGTTCGCTGAGACGGGCCATCTGGTGCTGGCCACCCTGCACGCCAACAATGCCAACCAGGCCCTGGACCGCATCGTGAACTTCTTCCCCGAGGAGAAGCGCGAGCAGCTGCTGATGGACCTGTCGTTGAATATCCGTGCCCTGATCTCGCAGCGGCTGGTGCCGCGTGAGGGGACCGGCGGCGGTCGCATCGCGGCGATGGAGATCATGCTTCACTCGCCGCTGATCGCGGACCTGATCTTCAAGGGCGATGTGTCCGCCATCAAGGACGTCATGGCCCGTTCGACCCGAATCGGCATGAAGACCTTCGACCAGTCGCTGTATGATCTTTACGAGAGCAACCAGATCAGCTACGAGGAGGCGCTGCGCAACGCCGACTCGAAGAACGAGTTGCGGCTGCGGATCAAGCTTGAGAGCAAGCGCGAGGACAAGCTGAGCCACGAACAGGCCAGCAGCCTGAGGATCGTCGATGAATCTGAAGGCCAAAACTACTGAGCCTGGCGAGCTCGCCGCGACGGAGATGGCCGTCGAGACGGGCTCACCAAGGCTCAACACCAAGCCGCTGTTCAAGCTGATGGTGGAAAAGAAGGCGTCGGACCTCTTCTTCACCTCCTATGCACCGGTCAAGATCAAGATCGAGGGCCAGATCCACCCGGTCAATAAGCAGATCCTGTCGCCGGAGATGGTCAAGCAGGCCGCCTACGGGTTGATGAACGCTGAGCAGATCGAGTACTTCGAGGAGGAGCTGGAGATTGACTTCGCGATCTCTGAGCCCGGCCTCGGACGCTTTCGCGTCAACGTCTTCCACCAGCGCGGCTATCCCGCGATCGTGCTGCGCTACATCACTGCGGACATGCCGCGCCTCGAGGCACTGGGCATGCCGGAGGTGCTCAAAGACCTGACGATGCTCAAGCGCGGGCTGATCCTGATGGTCGGTGCGGCCGGTGCCGGCAAATCGACGACGCTCGCGGCGATGATCAACTACCGCAACGAGAACGCGTCTGACCACGTGTTGACGATCGAGGACCCGATTGAATTCCTGCATGCGAACAAGAAATCGATCGTCAATCAGCGCGAGGTCGGCCTCGACACGAAATCGTTCCACCGCGCCCTGCGCAGCGCCATGCGTGCCGCGCCCGATGTCATCCTGATCGGCGAGATCCGCGACCGGGAGACGATGGAGGCGGCGATCGCCCTTGCCGGAACCGGCCACCTGTGTATCGCGACCCTGCACGCCAACAACTCGGCGGAGACGCTCGACCGGGTCATCAACATGTTCACGCGCGACCAGCACGCGCAGATCTTCCTCGACCTTTCGCAATACCTGCGCGCGATCATGTCGCAGCGGCTGGTGCGCTCCAAGGACAACCGCCGCGTCGCCGCGGTCGAGGTGCTGCTGAACACGCCGCACATCCAGGAGCTGATCAAGAAGGGCGACGTGCTGGGCGTAAAGGAAGCGCTCAGGAATACGACTGAGCGCGGCATGCAGAACTTCGACGCGGCGCTCTATGCGCTGGTCAAGGCGGGCAAGATCGAGATGGAGGAGGCGCTCGCGAACGCCGACTCGCGCACCAACCTCGAGGCTCGCATCAACTTCAGCTGAGCCCTGCCGCTACGGGGCCGGCGGAGCCTTCAGCGCCGCGAGCTCGGCCCGCACGGCCGCCAGCGCTTCTTCCAGTGCCTGCACGCGGTCGGCAAGTCCCGGCTCATGTGCCGCCGCGGGTTCCGCGCGTGCGGCCGTGGCTGTCAGCGCCTCAAGGTCCGGCTCGCCGGTGAACAGCTGGCAGAAGCGCGACTCGCGCGCGCCGGGTTGACGTGGCAGCTTGACGACGTACGGGCCATCCTCGCGGGCCAACAGCAGCTCCAGCGTCGTCTCGATGTCGCCCAGATCCGTGAAGGCCGCCAGTCGCTGCGCGCGGCTCCTGAGCTCGCCAGGCGTCTGTGGGCCGCGCAGCATCAGCTCGCACATCACGGCCAGTTCCTGCGAGGAGAACTTCAATGGGTTGTGGTCGCCGTTGCACAGCCGGTGGCGGTACTTGACGACGCGGCTGCCGAAGCCGCTGCGCTCCAGGACCAGGTGGCGCTTGGACAGGCCGTCCAGCACTTCCTGCACGGTGCGATCGTCGAGGCTCAGCACCGGGTCTCGGTTGGTCTTCTGGTTGCAGGCGTTGGTCAATGCGTTCAGAGACAGCGGGTACTGGTCGGGCGTGGTGATCTCCTTCTCGATCAGCGCGGCGAGGACGCGTGCTTCAAGAGGAGTCATCTGGATGTGCATGGGGGTCCTTGGTCGGTCAGGGGGCGACGGGCGGAAATACGGCGCTCGCATCGAACACCGGGCCGTCGACGCAGACCCGCTTCATCGCAGGTCCGTCGGCTGTGTGGACCTGGATCGCGCAGCCGGCGCAGCCGCCGACGGCACAGGCCATGAACTCCTCCAGCGACACCTGGCAGGGCACCTCGAAGCGCTGTGCGACACGGGCGGTGGCGGCGAGCATCGGCGTAGGGCCGCAGGCGTACATCGACACCCGCGCGAGCGTTGCGGCGTCGAGGCCGCCCAGCCAGGCGCTGGCAAGCTCGGTGACGTAGCCGGGGAAGCAGCCGGCGAAGCCTGCCTGGGTCGCCAGGCGGCTCGCCACGCCCCAGTCCTCAAGCAGCGGGTGGGCCGCGATCGTGCCGTCGGGGATGCCGGGTACGACCAGCGTCGAGGGCTTCATCCGGAACGGGAACGGGATCTCCGAACCGAACAGCGCGAGCGAGCGGAATCCTTCGGCGGCGCGAGCGAGCAGCGTCTCGGCCAGAAACACCATGGGCGGCATGCCGACGCCGCCGCCGATCAGCAGTGCGAGCGGGCGGGCAGGGTCTGGCGTGAAACCGTGCCCGATCGGCCCGAGGCAGGAGAGACGCTCGCCGGGTGCGGCGCGCGAGAGGCGATCGAGGCCGTCGCCCACGACCTTGTAAAGGATCTCGAGCGTGCCGCTGCGCACACAGGCGCGCTGAACCGACAGCGGCCGGCGCATCGGCAGGTGCTCGTCGCAGGTCAGGTGCACGAAGCTGCCGGCGGTCGCGCGTGCCGCGACGCGCGGCGCACGCAGCGTCAGCACGTACTGGCGACCGGGCCATGCCGCCTGGCCGACCACCTCGGCGTCCTCCAGCAGGATCGAACCGCGGTGTACCGGGTGAGCGACGCTCACCGGGCCCCCTGCCGGAGGCGGCGGTTCTCGATGACGGTCTCGAGCACCGCCATGCGCACGGCGACGCCGTTGGTCACCTGCTGGCGGATGACCGAGTGCGGGCCATCGGCGACGTCGGAGGCGATCTCGATCTCGCGGTTCATCGGACCGGGGTGCATCACGATCACCTCCGGCCGCGCGTGCTTGAGCCGCGCGCGCGTGAGTCCCCAGCGCGCGTGGTAGTCGTGCGGGTCGGGAATCGAGACTTCCGCCATTCGCTCCTTCTGGACGCGCAGCATCATCACGACGTCGGTATGGGCGATGCCCGCCTCGAGCGAATCGAAGCGTACGGCGCCGGGCATCTCGCCCGGATCCGGCATCAGCGCCGCGGGGGCGACGATGCGCAGCTCGCCAACCTCAAGTGCCGAGAACACCTGGTAGGCGGAGCGCGCGACCCGCGAATGGCGCACGTCGCCTACCACCGCGATCACGAGGTCGCGGAAGCCGCCCTTGTACTGCAGAATCGTCAGCGCATCGAGCAGGCCCTGGGTCGGGTGCGACAGGTGCGCCTCGCCCGCCGACAACACGCTGATGTGCTCGGCGACGTGCTCGGCGACGAACTGGCCGACGCCGGGCTCCGCATCGCGGATCACGAAGACGTCCACCGCCATCGACTGCAGGGTATAGATCGTGTCGAGCACGGTCTCGCCCTTGACGCGCGAGGACAGCTGGATCTCGATGTTCAGAACATCGGCGCCGAGCCGACGTGCCGCGAGCTCGAACGAGGAGCGCGTGCGAGTACTCGGCTCGTTGAACAGGTTGGCGACGGTGAGGCCCTCGAGCGAGCGACTGCGGGCCGGTGCGGTTCCCGGGGCGCGCAGGAAACCCTGCGCCCGGTCGATGAGTTCGCGAACCTGGTCGCTGGTCAGCCCGTCGAGCGTGATCAGGTGGCGTAGCCGGCCGTGCGGGTCGAATTGGCTGAATGGCAGCATGGGAGTCACTCGTTCCGCTTGTCGGGGCTGCCTTCGTGCAGCCATTGTTCCAAGAGCACGCACGCCGCGGTCGAGTCGACATCGCCGTGCCTGACGCGGCGCGTGCGCTCGCCGCTGGCGCGCTGCCGGCGCAGGATGTCCGCGGCCTCGCGCGAGGAGAGTCGCTCGTCCACCGTGATGACCTCGAGCCCGAAGCGCTGGCCGAGTTCAGCGGCGAACCCGCGGGCAACCGGCGTCAGCGCGCCCGGCGTATCGTCCATATTATAGGGGACGCCGACCACCAGGATTCGGGGTTCCCAGTCCCGCACGTAGCGGCCGAGCGCGTTCCAGTCGGGTGTCCCCCCGTGACAGGGGACGACGCCGACCGGGCGCGCGCCACGGGTGAGCGTGTCGCCGGCGGCGACGCCGATGCGGCGCAGGCCGAAATCGAAGCCCAGCGCGACGATGGGGCCCGACCGGCCGGGGGTGGCCGAGTCGGTCGAGCGATCAGGCATGCCCGGCCTGGCTCGAGAGGCGGCCGAAATCGATTCCCAACAGGCGCACGGCCGCGTGCCAGCGGTGCTCGTAGGGCGTGCTGAACAGGATCGCTTCGTCCATCGGCACGTTGAGCCAAGCGTTCGAGCGGATCTCCTGCTCCAGCTGGCCCGCTTCCCAGCCGGCGTAGCCGAGCGCGACCACAGCGGGGCTCGGGCCGCTGCCCTTCGCCATCGAGCCAAGGATGTCGCGCGAGGTCGTCACGTGCAGCGTCGGCGAGACCTCGAGCGTCGCATCCCAAGTGGCCGTGCCGGCAGCGCCGGGCGCGTGCAGCACGAAGCCGCGGTCCTGATGCACGGGTCCGCCGCGCAGCACCGGCTGGTCGCGCAGCTCGGTGTTGTCGGTCGGCATCGACAACTGCTGGAAGACTTCGCCAAGGCCCATGGCCATCGGCCGGTTGATGACGATGCCGAGCGCACCGTTATCGGTGTGCTCGCAGATCAACGTCACGGTCTGTGCGAAGTTCGGGTCCGCGAGCGTTGGCATCGCGACCAAGAGCTGGTTGGTCAGGTAGGCGCTGCGCATGTTGCTAGTATCGGCCCCGCGCCGCGAGGCCACAAGCCGGCCCGCCGCTAGCGCGTATCGGCCGGCATCCGTACCGTCGAATCGCCGGCCTCGCCGCTGAGGAACTGCCACTCGTAACTGATTCGCAACGCGTCGTGGCGGGCGGCGAGCTGGCGCGGGAATGGCTCGAAGGGCGCCGACAGCTTCAGGATATTGAGGGCCGCCTGGTCCAGCGTCAGGTAGCCGCTGGAGCGCTTGATGACCACATCACCGAGGCGGCCGTCCGCCAGGATCCGCACATCGAGCACGGGGCTGCCGGTGTAGCCTGCGCGGCGCACCGTCTCGAGCGGGTAGTTGGCCGCGCCGATGCGCTCAATCCGGTGCCGCCAGCGGTCGAGGTAGACCGCCACGCTCGACTCGCGGGTGTTGGCCGAGACCATCAGTTCGTGCAGCGGCGCGCCGCGCAGGGCGAGCGCCTGGCCGGTGTCGGCGCCGTCCGCCTCGTTCGACAGCGGTTCGAGCACGAGCGGCGAACCCGCCGCCGCGGCCGCCCCGTGGGCGAAGTAGCGTCGGTCGTGCCGGCTCGCGCGGGTCGCGATCAGGTCCGCGTCCCCCGGGTTGCCCGCGGCACGACCGCGCCGGCCGCTGTCGCCGCGGCCTTCGTCGCCGGCCGGCGACGCGGCAGAGGCCTGCGGCGACTCCGCGCCACGCACATCCCGCCCGGTGCCCGAGCCGCGCTGGTTCACCTGTGCGAGGTAGTCGGCGTTCTTGTT
Source organism: Pseudomonadota bacterium (assembly GCA_025356815.1). Taxonomy (GTDB): domain Bacteria; phylum Pseudomonadota; class Gammaproteobacteria; order Steroidobacterales; family Steroidobacteraceae; genus CAIKZZ01. Next base: position 22,503 of record JANXQL010000127.1, on the reverse strand, counting down.
CAGTTCGGCCTCGGCGAGCGGGTCGTGGACGACCAGCACCGCCAGCGAGGGCGGCTCGGAGCCGTGGCCGCCGTGCGCCGGCGCGAAGGTGACGCCGAGGATCACGAGGGCGTGCAGCGACCCGACGAGAAATGTCGTGATCAGCAACCGGTCCCGGGTCGGCGGCAGCGCCGACCGGTTCCCGGCGAGTTCGTCGAGCGTCATCGTGTCGGGCACGGGGTGGAGTATACGCGCGGTCCGGGCGGGCGCCGTGGCCCGGGGCGGTCAGCGGACCCTGGCCGCCAGCCGGCGATCGACTGCGTCCACGAGCAGCCCACCGACGTCCGTGTGGAACTGCTTGTCGAGTTCGCGGATGCCGGTCGGGCTGGTGACGTTGATCTCGGTGACGAACCCGCCGATCACGTCCAGTCCGACGAAGATCATGCCGCGTTCGCGCAACGTCGGCCCGATTCGGCTGGCGAGCCAGTGGTCGCGCTCGTTCAGCGGCCGGGCGACCCCGCTGGCGCCTGCGGCGAGGTTGCCGCGGTTGTCGGCGGCTGTCGGGATCCGGGCGAGCGCGAACGGCACCGGCTCGCCGTCGACCAGAATCACGCGCGCATCGCCGGTCTCGACGATTTCGGGCAGGTACCGCTGCACGATGGCGAACTGCCGGCCATAGTCGGTCAGGGTCTCGAAAACCACGCTCGCGTTCTTGTCGGCGAGGTCGATCACGAAGATCGATCGCCCCCCCATCCCGTGCAGCGGCTTGCAGACGATCTTGCCTTGCTCGCGCAGGAACGCGCGCATGTCGGCCATGTCGCGCGTGATCAGCGTTGGCGCACAGCATTCCGGGAACCAGGCGGTATAGACCTTCTCGTTCATGTCGCGCAGCCCCTGCGGGCGGTTCACGACCAGCACGCCGTCTGTCTCGGCGCGATCGAGGATGTAGGTGGAGTAGATGTACTCCATGTCGAAGGGCGGGTCCTTGCGCATCAGGATCACGTCGAGATCCGCCAGCGGCCGGACCACCGGCTCGCCGCGGCTGAACCAGTCGGCCGCGGTGGCGCGCACCTCCAGCGGCGCCAGCCGGCCCATCGCTCTGCCGTCCCTCAGCCACAGGTGCGAAAGCTCGGCGTAGTGCAGCTCCCAGCCGCGTGCCTGGGCAGCCAGCAGCATCGCGAGGGTCGAGTCCTTGGCGGGCTTGATGTGCTCGATCGGGTCCATGACCACGCCGAGCCGGATCGGGGCAGGCATGCGAGTCTCCAGGGCACAGATGGCCTGCCGGCCGGGCCGGCGACCGAAATTGTGATGCGGGTACCCACCGGGGGGTGCCTCCACATAGTACACCGGGTAGCGGGTATCGCCCCTTGCGCGCACCGCGGCAGGCCGGACGAAGGAAATGGCGAACTGTGAACTGTGTCGGAGCGCCAACATGGCCGACTCAAGCTTGATATGTTAAAACCGCTGGGTTCTTCGGGCCCGGCAGAAGCACGCCGGGGGAACGCCGGCGCGCTTCCCGTCCAGGCAGGTCCGATCTCAGGTGCAAGCGATGGAAAACGCAGCGCAAGCAAGTACGAAATCCCGACTCACCGGGCTTAAGGTCCTGGTGATCGACGACAGCAAGACGATCCGGCGCACGGCCGAGACGCTGCTGTCCAAGGAGGGGTGCGAGGTGTTCACCGCCGTCGACGGCTTCGACGCGCTATCCAAGATCGCCGACCACCAGCCGGACATCGTGTTCGTCGACATCATGATGCCGCGCCTCGATGGCTACCAAACCTGCTCGCTGATCAAGCACAACAAGGTCTTCCGCGGCATCCCGGTCATCATGCTGTCGTCCAAGGACGGTCTTTTCGACCGCGCCCGCGGTCGCATCGTCGGCTCGGAACACTACCTGACCAAACCGTTCACGCGCGACGAGCTGTTGACGGCCATCGAACAGCACGTGGGCGCCACCGGCGTCACCGCATCCTGAGCCCAGAGGGCCCCGGCATGGCACTGATACTGATCGTCGACGACTCGCCGACCGAGGTGCACGTGATCCGCAAGGCGCTCGAGCGCCACGGCTTCTCGACCGCCGAGGCGGGCGACGGCGCGGAAGGAATCCGCCTCGCCAAGGCGATGAAGCCCGACCTGATCTTCATGGACATCGTGATGCCCGGCGTGAACGGCTATCAGGCGACCCGGACGCTCGCCAACGACCCGGAAACCTGTCGCATCCCGGTGATCATGGTCACCAGCAAGTCACAGGAATCCGATCGCATCTGGGGCATGCGCCAGGGCGCGGTCGGCTACCTCGTCAAACCCGTCTCGACCGCACAGCTGGTCGAGAAGGCACAGTTGGCGCTGGCCGGGTGAGCGCGTCGATGTCGCAGCCGCAGAGCCTGCGCGAGCTGCGCGACCGCCCGTTCGAGCTGCTGCGCGAACTGGAACGGCGCGGACGCGCGGTGGCCGGTGGCCGCGACTCGACCGAGGGTCGCGAGTGGGTCGGCGTCGCATTCCGTCTCGGTGCGGAAAGCTTTCTGGTGGCCCGCGAGGAGACGCGCGAGATCATGGCACTGCCGTCGATGCTGACGCGAGTGCCCGGAGCCCGCAGCTGGATCCGCGGACTGGCAAACGTTCGTGGCCTGCTTCTGCCCGTCATCGACCTGCGCCAGTACCTGGGCAGCGGGGTGACGGCGCTGAGCCGCAACGTGCGCGTGCTGATCGTCAACCACCGCGACATCCCGGCAGGCGTGCTGGTCGACGAGGTGCAGGGCTTTCGACGCTTCGCCGAGAGCGAGTTCGTTCCGAACGCGCCGCCGACGCTGGTGCGCTGCGAGCGCTACCTCGCCGGCGCGTTCCGCCGCGGCGGCGAGGGCTGGCCGGTGCTCAGCCTGAAGCTGCTGGTCGAAAGCCCGAGTTTCCTGCAGGCCGCGTCTTGACGACCGTGGCCGTCAGCGGTGCCGCCGTGCGCCGGAGTGTAGACAGATGAACGCGACAGTCGTGAACGACAAGGCGATGGCTCTGACGCCGCGCCTGCTGGTGCTGGCACTGGTGGCGCTTGGGCTTGCGACCCTGACGATCCTGCTCGGCGTCGAAGGCGTCGGCGGGCCGTTGGTCAGTCCCTGGTTCAGCCTGGCGCTGGTGCTGGTTGCGATCGGCTCAACGGCGGTGGCGCTGGTCGGGCAGGCGCGCGCCGCCATGCTGCGTCAGGCCGCCGCGCAGCAGACGCTGCAGAACGAGCGTAACCAGGAGGCGATCCTGCGCTTGCTGGACGAGCTTTCCAGCCTCGCTGACGGCGACCTCACGGTCACTGCCACCGTCACGGAGGAGATCACCGGCGCGATCGCCGACTCGATCAATTATGCGATCGACGCGCTGCGCGAGCTGGTCGCGACGATCAATCAGTCGGCCATCTCGCTGGACGCGGCGGCGAAGTCCACCCAGGCGGCGGCCGCGCACCTCGCCAAAGCCAGTGGCGGCCAGTCCAAGCAGGTGGCCTCGTCGACTGAATCGGTCAGTGAGATGGCGGCCTCCATCGAGGAGGTGTCGGGCAACGCCGAGCGCTGCGCCGACGTCGCCCGCCACTCGGTCGACGTCGCCCACAAGGGCGGCGACGCGGTACGCCGCACGATCGACGGCATGAATGCGATCCGCGAGACGATCCAGGAGACCTCCAAGCGCATCAAGCGCCTGGGGGAAAGCTCGCAGGAGATTGGCAACATCGTCGAGCTCATCAACGATATCGCCGAGCAGACCAACATCCTCGCGCTCAACGCGTCGATCCAGGCCTCGATGGCCGGCGAGGCGGGCCGAGGCTTCGCGGTCGTCGCCGACGAGGTGCAGCGGCTGGCCGAGCGCGCCGCGAACGCGACCAAACAGATCGAGGTGCTGGTGCGCACGATCCAGGCCGACACCAACGAGGCGGTCGTGTCGATGGAACGCAGCACGACCGATGTCGTCGGCGGTGCGCTGCTCGCCGAGAACGCGGGCGCCGCCCTCGAGGAGATCGAGCAGGTCTCGCATCAGATCGCGAGTCTGATGCAGAACATCTCGGCGAGTGCCCGCCAGCAGGTGGCGGTGTCGTCCAACATATCCAGCAGCATGCAGGTGCTGCGCGAGATCAGCATCCAGACCGCGGAGGGCACGACCGGCATGTCGCAGTCGGTCGGCAAGCTTGCCGACCTTTCGGCGCAGCTGCGCAAGTCGGTCGCCGGATTCCGCCTGCCGGAGCGGGTGGTCCCACCGGCGCCGCCGGCCAAGATGGTACGGGCCGCGCCGCCGGCAGGGGCCGATGGCGCCCGCAAGACGGGCGGAGCCAAGGCCTGAGCGATGAGCGAGGTCGCCGAACACACGCTGCACGTCGTCTCCACCGAGCTCGGGGTCACCCTCACGGAGGCCCGTGCCGCGCTCGAGGCGTTCGCCGAACGACCCGAGGACAGCTCGCCGCTGGAGGTCTGCTCGACCCGCCTGCACGAGGTTCACGGCGTGCTGCGCGTCGTCGAGGTCTACGGGGCGGCGCTGCTCGCGGAGGAAATGGAACTCGTCGCGCGCTACCTGATCGAGAGCGCCGTTGAAAACCGCAACCAGCCGGAGAGCCTCGACGCGCTGATGCGCGCGATGGTGCAGTTGCCCGCGTACCTCGAGCGGGTGCTCAGTGGCGGGCGTGATCTTGCGCTGGTGCTGCTGCCGCTGTTGAACGACCTGCGGGCCGTGCGCGGCAACGCGCTGCTGTCCGAAGGCACGCTGCTACTGCTGAATCTGACGTCGGACCGGCAGGCGCAGCCGGTCCCGCAGAAGCCGGGCGAGCCGCCCCTGAACGTCGCCCAGTGGGCGCGTCGGCTGCGGCCGCGGTTCCAGGTGGGCCTGCTGGGCTGGATTCGGGGCGAGCGCCCGCTGCAGCACCTGGAAATCCTCTCGGTCGTCTCCGAGCGCCTCGAACAGATCGCAACCCGTCAGCCCGTGTTCCAGCTGTGGTGGGTCATCGGCGCGATCGTCGAGGCCCTGCGCGAGGACGGTCTCGAGGGCGCCGCCACCATCAAGCGCCTGCTCGGCCAGGCCGATCGCGAGCTCAAGCGCCTGTACGAGACCGGCGAAGCCCGCTATTGCGAAGCGCCGCCGCTCGACCTGCTGAACAACCTTCTCTACTACGTCGCCCGATCGACGACCGCCGGGCCGCGCGTCTCTGCCGTGCGCGCCTCGTTCAAGCTGCAGGAGCTGCTGCCCGTCTCCGAGCAGATAGAGCACGAGCGGGAAAGCCTGTCCGCGCCCTCGGTCAAGCTGATGGAGACCGTGGCGGCTGCGATCAAGGAGGATCTGTCGCGGGTCAAGGATGTCCTCGACATCTTCGTGCGCAAGGGCGCCTCGCAGGTCGATGATCTCAATGGCCAGCTCGAGATGCTGCGCAAGATCAGCGATACGCTCGGTGTGCTGGGTCTGGGCAACCTGCGGTCCAAGGTGCAGGCGCAGCTGCAGCGGCTGCAGGAGATCGTCGCACGCACCGCGCCGCCGACCGATTCGGTGCTGGTCGACATCGCGGCCGCGCTGATCAGCGTCGAGGACAACCTCGATGCCCAGCTGGTGCGGCTGATCATGCCGAACCGCTTCGGGGTCGCCACGCCCGAGGACACCGACGGCGACTTCCATCAGGTGCAGAACGCGGTCCTGCGCGAATGCGTCGTCAACCTCGCGCGCGTCAAGGAAACGGTCGCGGCGGCGCTCGCCAAGCACGAGCAATCCGGTGTCGATCAGGTGCCCGACCTGCTGCGTGGCATCACCGCTGGCCTGCTGATGCTCGGTCGCGGGCGTGCGGTCGAGGTGCTGGAGCAGATCGGTCGCCACCTGCAGTCGATTCTGGCGGTGGTAGGCGAGCTCGCCCCCGGCCGGCTCGACCGACTGGCCGATGCGATCGTATCGGTTGAGTACTACATGGAGACGCTGCAAAGTGGCCGCAGCGATCCGTGGTACATGCTCGACAACGCCGAGACCTGCCTGCGCGCGCTGGATGCCGCCGCGGCCGCCGGCCCGCAGGGCGTGACGGTGTCGACTGCCGAGACCGGCATCTATCTGGCCACGCAGCGCATCGACCGCGAACTCGTCGAGGAGATCAGCGCCGATCGCACCGAGGTGCTGCCCGGGGCGCCAGTCCGGGCGCCGCCGCCAGAATCGGCCGCGACCGGCATGATGCCGGCGCTCGACCCGGACCTCGTTACCCTGTTCATCGAGGAAGCCCGCGAGGAACTGGCGAAGATCCGCCAGAACTTCCCTGCCTGGGACCAGAACCCGCTCGACGCGGAATCCCTGACGCGCCTGCGGCGCTCGTTCCATACGCTCAAGGGCAGCGGGCGCATGGTCGGCGCACGTCTGGTCGGCGACTATTCGTGGTCGATCGAGAACCTGCTCAACCGCATCATCAGCGGCACGCTGTCGCGCACGCCGGGCATGCTCGCCCTGCTTCGCGAGGCGGTCGCGGTGCTGCCATCGCTGATCGACCAGTTGGAAAGCGGCGCCGCGCCCAGTGTCGACGTCGCGCGGCTGATCGCACACGCCAACGCCTACGCCGATGGCCGGGACGGGGAAGCGACGGCGCACGAGCGCGCCTCGGAGCCTGCGACCCCCGTGCCCGCTGCGGCGCCTGCGGAGGTGGCCTCGACCGCGGCGCCCGTGCAGGTGCCGGTGCCGGCCCCCGCAGCCGCACCCCTGTCCGAGCCCGCGCCGGCCGAGCCCGCCCAGTGGATGATCTCCACGGCCGTGCTGCTTGGCAGCGACCCTGCAGTGCCCGCGGCGGTGCCGATGGCGCCTGCCGCAACGCCGTCCGCCGGTCCCTCTGCGCTGGAAGTGCCTTCACGGTTCGTGCGCCTCGGCGCCGACCCCGAGAAGAAGCGCGCGTCCGACCCGTCGCGCGACCCGCCGCCGCCGCCGCCATCGGGCAGCGAGTTCACGCAGCCGACCGGTCCGGCGAGCGCGACGGCGGGCGACCTCGCGCAGCCCAGCGACGCGAGCAGCGACCCGGTGCTGGTCGACATTTTCCGCGGCGAGGTCTCCAACCACCTCGCGGTGATCCGTCAGTTCATCACCAACTGCGCGGAGCGCTTCGCGCCGTTCCCGGTCAGCGAGGCACTGCACCGCGCCTGCCATACGCTCGCCGGCGCCTCGAAGATGGCGGAGGTCCGCCAGGGCATCAAGCTCGCCGAGCCGCTGAATCTCTACGTCCGCAAGCTCTACGATCACGGCCTCGGCCTTCCCGAGGCGGGGCGGCGCGTGCTGGTCGACATGGTCGCCGCGATTGACGAGGTCGCGCAGCACATCGACGAGGCTAGCGGATTCTTCACCAGCCATGGCGACATCCTGGCCCGGCTGCGCTGGCTCGACGCCGATGCCGATCGCGAGATCGCCGCGCGCGGCCTCGCGCCTGCCACCGACGCCGAAGCCGGCGTCGGCGCAAACGGTGACGCGCGCGACCACAGCGAGTCACCTGCCGCCGAGGACATGCTTTCGTCGGACGTACTGATGTCGGTGCCACCGTCAGTTCCCGCGACACCGCCCCCCGCTGCACCGTCGCCGCCGGCTGCCGCCGCACGAGCCGACGACTTCGACGCCGAGATCGCGATGATCTTCAGCGAGGAGGCGACCGAACTGCTCGAGGCTGCCGAGCGTGCTTTCGTCGCGCTGCGCAAGGACGCCCGCGATACCGAACGGGTCACCGAGCTCAAGCGCTTCCTGCACACCCTCAAGGGCGGAGCGCGGATGGCGGGCGTGACCGCGATGGGCGAGCTCGCCCATGAGGTCGAGTCGCTGCTGACGCAGAGCGAGCTGAGCGGCACCTCGGCGGCACCGCAGACGCTCGATGTGCTGCAGTCGAGTCTGGATGAACTGAACCGGATGCGCGAGATCGTCAACGCTGGCGGCAACGTGCCGCCTGCGACGGCGCTGATCGCACGCCTTCACGACCTCGGGCGCGGCGTTACCGATCCGCCAGTACTCAGGACCTTCGGCGAGGAACAGCAGTTGCCGCAGCCGGCGCCGCCGCCGGTCGCGCCGCCGGTCATGCCGCCCCCGGTTGTCTCTGAAATCGCGACCGTCGCGGTACATGTACCGCCGGCGGTGGAAGTGCCGCTACCCGCCGCGGAGGCGCCGCTGCCTGCGGTGGAAGCGCCGCCAACGCCGCTACTGGCACCCGTGCCGAACACAAGCGAGGTGCCGGAGCTGAGCGAGTCGTCCACGACATCGGTCGACCCGATGCTCGAGGAGTCGCGCTCGATCATGTTGCCGCCGGGACGCGAGCCGCCATTGCATCGCGAGGACCGCCAGGAGCTGGCGCGTGTCGATGCCGATCTGCTCGACAGCCTGCTTAACAGCGCCGGCGAAGTGAGCATCCACCGTTCTCGGCTCGAGCAGCAGCTGACCTCTGTCGACTCGAACCTCGCGGAACTGGCGCGCGTTGTGCAGCGCCTGCGCGACCAGCTGCGCAACCTCGAGATCGAGACGGAAGCGCAGATCCTGCACCGGTTCGAGGACGACCGTCGCCGTGACGGCTTCGACCCACTGGAGATGGATCGTTACTCGACGCTGCAGCAGTACTCGCGGGCGCTGGCCGAATCCGCCAGCGACGTTGCGAGTCTGCAGGGTCTGCTCGAAAGCCAGACTCGCGAGGCGCAGAACCTGCTGATGCAGCAGGCGCGCATCGTCACCGACCTGCAGAACGGGCTGATGCGCACGCGCATGGTGCCTTTCCAGCGGCACGTGCCACGCCTGACGCGCGCGGTCCGCCAGGTTGCGCTCGAGACTGGCCGCAAGGTCGAACTGAAGGTCACCGGTGCCACCGGCGAGCTGGACCGGCAAGTGCTCGAGCGGATGATGCCGCCGTTCGAGCACATGCTTCGAAACGCCGTCGTGCACGGCATCGAGGCCCCTGCGCGGCGCGCCGAACTCGGCAAACCCGAAGAAGGGCACATCGAGCTCGCCCTGCGACGCGAGGGGTCCGAGGTCGTCATCGTCGTGCAGGACGACGGTTCTGGCCTGAACCTGCGGGCGATCCGCGACAAGGCCGTGGCACTCGGTCTGATCAAGCCACGGCAGGTGCTGTCCGACGCCGACGCGATGCAGCTGATCCTGGAGCCGGGGTTCTCGACGGCGACGGCGGTCACCCAGTCGGCCGGTCGCGGCGTCGGCATGGACGTGGTGACCAACGAGGTCAAGCGCCTCGGTGGCGCTCTGCAGATGGACTCGACGCCCGGCAAGGGCACGCGTTTCACGATCCGGCTGCCGTTCACGCTCGCCGTCTCGCAGGCACTGATCGTGCGTGCCGGCACCGAGCTGTACGCGTTGCCGCTGCCTACGGTGGAGAGCGTCGTGCGCCTGCCGAAGGCGGACGTGCAGCGCCACCTGCACGAGGACGCGCCGACCTTCGAGTACGCCGGCCAGCGCTACCGCTTCCAGCACCTGGGCGTGTTCGTCGCGGGCCAGCCGTCGCAGTTGCCGGACGCCGACGTGCCGGTGGCGGTAATCCTGATCCGCGCCGGTGACAGTTCCACGGCGCTGGTCACCGACGAGCTGGTGGGCAGCCGCGAGATCGTCGTCAAGAACGTCGGTCCCCAGATCGCGGGCATCCGCGGGATTGCCGGGGCCACGATCCTCGGCGACGGCCGGATCGTCATCATCCTCGACATGGGCACACTGGTGCGCGGCGACTGGCGCTCGCGTGTTCTGCCCGACGCTCTGGAGCAGGCCGACAAACGCACATTCGCGCTGGTGGTCGACGACTCGATCACGGTGCGGCGCGTCACGCAGCGACTCCTGGAGCGCAACGGCATGCGCGTGATGACCGCCAAGGATGGCGTCGATGCGCTGGCGATCCTCGAGGATCACCTGCCGGACGTGATCTTGCTGGACATCGAGATGCCACGCATGGACGGCTACGAGGTCGCGGCCTTCGTGCGCGCCGACGAGCGCCTGCACGACATCCCGATCGTCATGATCACCTCGCGGGTTGGCGAGAAGCACCGCGCCCGCGCGATCGAGCTTGGCGTCAACGACTATCTCGGCAAGCCGTACCAGGAAAACCAACTGCTCGACGCGATCGAGCCGCTGGTCCACCGTCGCCGGGAGAGCTCATGACCGAGACCGTCAGCGAGGAGTTCTACGGGCTGCTCGTGCCGCTCGCGGACGAGCGCCTGATCGTGCCGCGTAGCTGCGTCGCCGAGGTGATCGGCTGGGTGCCGCTGCAGCAGATGGACGGCGCTCCCCCCTGGTACGTCGGTACGATGAGCTGGAACGGGCGCGCGCTGCCGGTCATCTCGTTCGAGGCGGCGATGGGGCGCGCGCTGCCGACGCCGGGTGGACGGACACGCATCGTCGTGCTGCACTGCCTGGGGTCGCGCCTGCAGGCAGGCAATTTCGGCGTGCTCACGCAAGGCTTCCCGCAGCTGGTGCGGCTCAACCCCGACGTCGTGAAGGCGGATCCGACGCGCGCTTTCCCGGACCGCAGTCCGGTGCTTTGCGCGCTGCGCATGGTCAACGAGGCGCCACTGGTGCCCGACCTCGAGTACCTCGAGGCCATGATCGCCGAGGAAACGTCGGTCTGAGGGCAAACGCCGCAGCCGCGGCGGTCAGTTCATCCAGGGCTGGGATTCGAGGTCGCGTGCCTCGGCGTCGCGTTTCTGTGCGCGCAGCGCGTCGGCGAGCACGCGGCCGGCGGCGACGCGCGCGCTGGTCGAACTGCTCCCCAGCGACAGCGCCCGCCGACCACAGGACTCGGCCTGCTTCGGGTCGCTCTCCGACAGGCGCAGCCGCGCAAGCTCGATCCACAACAGCGGATTCTGCGGCTCGATGTGCAACGCACGGTCGAGCGTCGTCGATGCTCCGGGCAGCTCGCCTCGAGCGATCTGCGCGCGCGCCTGCGTCACCAGCGACTGGGCTGCCGGGCCGAGCCGGAACTCCTTCGCCGGCGGCGGCGGGGCGGTGTCGGTGACCGGCACCGGCACCGTTGGCGGCGCAGGCGTGGGCTCCGGCGCGGGCGCCGGTATCGGCGCCGGCGCGACCACCTCCGGGCGGTGCGTCGCACTACCGGGCCGGTACGGGGCGGGCAGCGCGCAGGCGGCGAGCAGCGCCGTGCCCACTACGGCGAGCAGCGTGCGGGTCAATGCAAAGTCTTTTGTAGCCATTGCTTCACTTTATCCACGACCGACGGGGCGTCCGATGACGGCGTCGCACAGCCGCTGCGTCCCGGTAGTGTAGTGCCTCTGGGCACCGCCACGGGGACTGCGTCCGGGCTGCAGCCGGGGCGGGTCTCAAGGCCACTGGAGAACTCGATCCAGCGGTCCTCCACCTCCGCTGGCGCCGCCATCTGCCATGAGGTGGGCCTGAGGTCGACCATCGTGCCAAGCCAGATCGGCAGCGCTCCCATCGCGCCGGTGAGCCCGGTCGGCCGGTTGTCGTCGTAGCCCACCCAGACCACGGCGACATGGTTGCCGGTGAAGCCCGCGAACCAGCTGTCGCGCAGGTCCGAGGACGTGCCGGTCTTCGCCGGCACCACGAGGCGGCCGCCGAAACGGGCGCCGACGGCGTGGCCGGTGCCGCGCTCGGTCACCTGCGCCATCATCCGGTCGACCTGATAGACGGCCGCGGGCGAGGCCGCCGGGGTCACCTCCAGCTTGAAGCTCTTGAGCGGCGTGCCGTGTTCGTCGAGGACCACCTGCACCGAACGCAGGCGCGCCTGGAAGCCGCCATTGGCGAGCGCCGTGTACACCTGCACGACCTCGAGCGGCGTGAGGTCGACAGCCCCGAGCAGCAGCGACGGATTCAGCGCCGGTCGCTTCTCGAGCCCCAGGCGCTGCAGCGTGCCTGCGACCTTGTCGAGGCCGACGTCGAGCCCGAGCCGCACGGTCGCGAGGTTCATCGACTCGGACAGCGCGCGCACCAGCGGCACCGTGCCGAACACCTCATGGGTGTAGTTCTGCGGTTCCCACAGGCTGCCGTCGCCGAGCTTGATCGATAGAGGCGCGTCCTCGATCAGGGTTGCGGCCGTGTAGCGACCGCTCTCCATCGCGGCGAGGTAGACGGCGGGTTTGACCAGCGAGCCGATCGGGCGATGCGCGTCGAGCGCACGATTGAAGCCAGCCGAGCCGATCTCGCGGCCACCGACCACGGCGACCACCTCGCCGCTCTGCGGCTCCGCGATCACGACCGCGCCCTCGAGGTGTGCGTTCTTCACACGCGAGCTGGCATCGAGTCGCTTCAGTTCGCGCGTCAGCGAGCGCTCGGCAGCCGCCTGCGCACGCGGGTCGAGGGTCGTGTAGATCGACAGCCCCGCCTCCGACAGGTCCGCCTCGGCGTAGTCGCGCTTCAAGTGACGGCGAACGAGGTCGAGGAACGCCGGCACGTAGCCGCCGACGGTGGTGCGCAGACCGAGCGGCTGGGCCGAGGCCAGAGCGGCTGTGGAGGCCTCGATGACATGCTCGTCGGCGAGCTCCTTGAGGACGAGGTTGCGGCGCATCCGCGCACGGTCAGGGTGCTTGTGCGGGTCGTAGTACGAGGGCCCCTTGACCAGTCCCACGAGCAGCGCGAGTTCGGCGACCTCGAGCTCGTCCACCGGCTTGCCGAAGAAGTATTCGCTGCCGAGGCCGAAGCCGTGCACCGCGCGCTCGCCGTCCTGGCCGAGGTACACCTCGTTCAGGTATGCGACGAGGATCTCCTCCTTCGTGTAGCGGGCCTCCAGCCGCAGCGCCATCACCGCTTCCTTCGCCTTGCGTCCGAAGGTCTGCTCGTCGCTGAGGAAGTAGTTCTTGACCAGCTGCTGGGTCAGCGTACTGCCGCCCTGGGCGATGCGCCCTGCTCGCAGGTTCGCCCATACCGCGCGCGCGATGCTGCGTACGTCGACGCCGTGGTGCTCGTCGAAGCGCCGGTCCTCGATGGTCTTGATCGCCCCGCGCAGCAGCGCCGGCACTTCGTCGGGGGCGAGCACGATGCGATCCTCGCCATGCACCGGGAAGACGCTGCCGACCAGCAGCGGATCGAGCCGGAACAGCGGCAGTTCGCTACCGTCCGCGGCGCTCACGCCGGTGACGGCGTCGACTGCGGTGCGCACCCGCACCCGCACCGGCGCGCGCAGCTCGTCGGCGAAGCGAACGCGCCGCGCGTTCAGGTCGAACTCGCCGCCGCGGCGGCGGTACAGCCCGGGTCCCGCGGCCGGATCGCCGGGGCGGTAGTGCAGCCGGCGCAGCTCCTGCTCGAGGTCTTCGCTGCCGATGTTGGCGCCCGCGTACAGCTCGATGGGTTGGGCGTAGACGCGCGCCGGCACCGACCAGAGGCGACCGCGGAACTCGCTGGTGACCACCTGGTCGAGGTAGTACACCCATGCGACGAATGCCGCGCACAGCAGCAGCAGGGTGGCGCCTGCGATCCACAGCAGCCGGCGTGACAGCCTGCGCAGCCTCATGCGACTCATCCCAGATCTCCATGCAGTGCCTGCAGCGCGGCGATCGCGGCCGCGGCGGCGGTTTCGGTGCGCAACACGCGTGGTCCGAGTCGCAGTCCGGTGTAGCCGGCGAGCGCCGCGAGTGCAAGTTCATCGTCGCCGAGGCCGCCCTCGGGGCCGATGAGAATCTCGATCGCGGTCGGCGTGCCTGGCAGCTGGCGCGCGCTTATGCCCGCCTGCGGCGCGAGCACGAGCCGCAGCTCCGCGGGATCCGCGTCGCGGGCCGACGCCAGGTGGTCGGCAAGGCGTCGCGGGGCGGCGAGCGCGGGGAGGTCGGCGCGTCCGCACTGCTCGGCTGCGGAGATCGCGACGCCGCGCCAGTGCTCAAGCTTGCGCTCGGCCTGGCCGGCGTCGAGCTTCACCACGCTGCGCCCGCAGAACAGCGGCACGATGCGTCGCACGCCGAGTTCGGTGGCTTTCTGGATCGCGTAGTCCATGCGCTCGCCGCGCGAGATACCCTGCGCGAGGGTGATCGACAGCGGCGAGGGCGCCGCGGTCGGCCGGCCGGGACCCAGGCGGACCTCGACGCACTCGCCGCGCAGCGTCTCGAGCGTCGCGTCGTGTTCGCGGCCGGCGCCGTCGAACACCGCGATCGCAGCTCCCACCTTCAGTCGCAGCACGCGCGTCAGGTGCACCGCGGCACGCGACGGCAGCGGCAGCAGCGCGCCGGGCTCCGGCAGGTGGTCGAGATAGATGCGCGTCAGGCGCATGCGACGTCCGGGCACTCGCCCATGACCACGACGCTCGCGTCGGCCGGCGCGCGCCCGTACGGTGGCATCAGGCGCAGCAACGCGCCTCGACCGGGCGCATTGCCCGGGCAGGCGTGCGCGTGCAGCAGCGCCGTGTGCCAAAGAGGGTCGACGTAGAACGCGCCGTTCACGGCCTCACGGTCCTTCGTCTGGGCACACAGGTGCCCCACGACCGCAGGGTCGCGGCGCGCGAGGTCGGCGTTGGCGGAGGGACCGGACGAGGGCATGGGACTGGGGACGCAGTGTACCGACCGCGCGGGTTTCCCGCCGCCCGCTCGCGCGCTAAGCTCGGCCGATGCCGCCCGTCTCCCCCTTCAAGGTCGATGTCGGTCAGGGGCTGCTGCGCCCGGCCCGGTATGTCCCGTCGCCGAACCAGGACGCCCGGCCGCCGGGGGCGAGCCTGGACCTGGTCGTGATCCATGGCATCAGCCTGCCGCCGGGTATCTTCGGCGAGGACTGGGTCGAGCGGCTGTTCCTGAACACGCTGCCGCCGGACCGCCACCCGTTCTTTCGCACCCTCGAGGGGCTGCGGGTGTCGAGCCACCTCTACCTGCGCAGGGACGGCGAGATCGTCCAGTTCGTGCCCTTCCACGCCCGTGCCTGGCATGCCGGGGCCTCCGTCTGGCGCCACCGGGTCGCCTGCAACGACTTCTCGATCGGGATCGAGCTGGAGGGGGACGACGCGGTGCCCTACGAGCCGGCCCAGTACCAGCGACTGGCCGCGGTCCTGGAGGCGCTGCGAGGGGCCTACGGGACGCTGGCCGCGGACGCCGTGGTCGGCCACAGCGACATTGCGCCCGGGCGCAAGACCGACCCCGGACCCGCGTTCGACTGGGGCCGGCTGGCGGCAGGGGTTGCGGCTTCAGGGTGAGAGGCAGGTCCGGCGCGCACCGTGCCCGGCTGGGGTAGGATCAGCACCGGGCGGGCCCTCCGCCCGACGCATCGAGGCCTCGTAATGATGGCGATTGCATTCAGCGAAGGCCAATTCTTCATGCTGCCGGTCGAACGCGGCCAGTACGCGGTCGGCCTGATCGCCCGCGCGCCGCGCCGCGGCGGCGTGCTGCTGGGCTATTTCTTCGGCCCTCGGCGCATCTCGGACCCCTCCGCCGAATGGCTCGACGCACGCCTGCCCAAGCAGGCGGTCCTGGTGTGCCGGTTCAAGGATGTGCCGCTGTTCCGCGGCGATTGGCGACTGCTGACGCCGCTGGCCGGCTTCGACCGGCGCCAGTGGCCCGTGCCCGCGTTTCACCGCTTCGAAGGCTCGGTCACCTACGTGCCGGGCGGCTCTGCCGTCACTGACTGGCGCGTCGAGTACGGCGACGACAACATGGTCACCCCGCTGACCGAGGCACCGGCAGAGGGCGCCGACCTCAAGCTGACCGATGACCTCGTCTACGACCCGCGGATGCTCGCGCTGGAAGTCGGCGGGCGGGTCTCCGGCGACGTGCCGTCGGCGGACGACGCCGCCTGGCGATAAGCGACGGGCGGCGTCAGCTGCCCCGGCCGCGGGTCCACAGCACATCATCGCCGCGCTCGTGGCGGGCGAGCACCCGCGCCACCACGAACAACAGGTCCGACAGCCGGTTCAGGTAGCGCGGCACTTCCGGTGCGACCGGTTCGAGCCGTCCCAGCGACCAGACGCGCCGCTCTGCACGGCGCGTGATCGTGCGGGCGAGGTGACACGCGGCGGCGGGGGGCCCGCCGCCCGGCAGGATGAACTCCTTCAGCGGCGGCAGGTGCTCGTTGAAACCGTCGAGTGCCTGTTCGAGGCGCGTCGCGTACGCCTCGGTCACCACGCGATGGCCGGGAATGCACAGCTCCGCGCCCAGGTCGAACAGGTCGTGCTGCACCTCGGTGAGGGTCGCGGCAATCGCCGCCGGCAGTCCGGGCACCGCGAGGACCACCCCGATCGCGCTGTTGGCCTCGTCCACCGTGCCGTAGGCCTCGACCCGCGGCGACTCCTTGTCGATACGGCTGCCGTCGCCCAGGCCAGTGGTGCCGTCGTCGCCCGTGCGCGTGTAGATCTTGCTCAATCTGTTGCCCATCACGGATCTCCGCGGCGCACGGCCGTCGTCACAGGAAGGAGTATCGCAGCGCCGCCGACACCGCGCGACGCATGGTGTTGTAGCCGCTGGCGTATTCGTAGCGCTTGTCGAGCAGGTTTTCCACCCGGATCTGCAGCTTCAGGCCGCCGACCAGCGGCGTGCGCCAGGACGCATTCACCAGCATGTAGCCCCCGAGCTGCACGTTCGACGGGTAACCGTAGTCCTCTCGGCTGCCGCTGGCGAGCAGGTCGAGGCCCGCCTCCTGCCGTCCCAGGCGGCGCGTCAGCGAGGCGGCGCCCGACAGCCGCGAGCGACGCAACAGCCGCGTGCCGTCGTCGCGGTTGACCGGATCCTGGCGACTGAGCTCGAGGTGGCCGCTCCAGAGCTCCGAGGCGTAGTCCCAGCTCGCCTCGATGCCGCGGATCCGCGCCCGGCCGATGTTCTGGTTCTGCCCCGCATACGGATCGGTGGGCGTCGGCGCGAACTGGAACGCGATCAGGTTGGTGATGTCGTTGTCGAACGCGGTCAGCGCCACGCTCTCGTGGGCGCTGATGCGATGACGAATGCCGACCTCGAGATTGCGGGCCTGCTCGGGCTTGAGCTGCGGGTTGCCGCCGTAGCCGAAGCGGTCGGTACTGTCCGGGGCCCGAAAGCCCGTGCCCGCGCCCACGGTGAGCAGGGTGTCCGCCGAGGTCGCGTAGCCGTACTCTGCGTTCCAGGTCGCATGGTCGCCGAAGGTCGAGTGATGCGTGAAGCCGACCGCGCCGAGCAGCCGGTGCTGGCCGAGCGTCACGTGGTCCTCCGCGTACCAGGTCTGCGAGTTCGTATCGATGTTGAACTGCGTGCCGAACGACAGCGCACGGGTGTTCTCGCGCGCGACCAGGCCGCCGACCGTGAATCGCTGCACGCCGGCGTCGATGTCGTTCTGCCAGTCGAGCGTGTTGCGGTGGGTGATCGCGTAGTCCGGCGACTGCTTCTGGCGGATGTCGTCGACGACGTGCGAGGCGACGCCCTTGGTGTGCCAGCGCGAGGCGACCTGGCCCGCCGCATCGACCGCGAACGAAGAGTTGACGTAGTCCTGGTCGAGCGGCACGAGTGCGAAGTCCGCATCGTAGCCGGCGTACTGCTGGTTGCCCGAGGCGCGCCAGGCACGCGCGCCCAGCTCCACGCCGCCGATGGTCGTGCGGCCGGCGACGGTGGCCGAACCGTTTCGATAGCCGCTGTCCTGGGTCTGGCTTGCGAGCGTCGGAAAGCCCGCCGTCTGCAGCAGGTTCGCGCC
Organism: Pseudomonadota bacterium; assembly: GCA_025356815.1. Taxonomy (GTDB): domain Bacteria; phylum Pseudomonadota; class Gammaproteobacteria; order Steroidobacterales; family Steroidobacteraceae; genus CAIKZZ01. Next base: position 4,995 of record JANXQL010000127.1, on the reverse strand, counting down.
GAAGGACAGCGAACCGGCAGCGCCTGCGAGCACCCCGCTCGCAGCCGCCTCGCGCGTGTCCCAGCGGCCGCCGCCGATCATGGCGTCGAGGCGGTTCACGTCGCCGGCGCGGGTGATGATGTTGATCACCCCGCCGATCGCGTCGGTGCCGTACAGCGACGAGCGCGGCCCCTTGACCACCTCGATGTGGTCGACGAGTTCCGGGGCGATGTTGTGCAGCGCCGCGACCCCGAGCGTACCGGGGTTGATGCGCACGCCGTCGACCAGCGTCAGGGTGTGGTTCGAGTTCGCGCCGCGAATGAACGCGGTCGTGGTCTGGCCGGGGCCGCCGACCTGCGCAATGTCGATGCCGGCATGGAAGCGCAGCAGGTCGCCGACGTCGGGGGCGAGCGAGCGCTCGATCTCGTTGCGGTCGATGTAGATGACCGGGGCGAGCGCCTCGAAGGCGGTTTCGGCCTCGCGGCTCGCGGTCACCACGACGCGCTGGTCGGGACGCAGGTGCGGGTCGTCGCCGACATCGCCGGCATCGCTCGACAGGGGGGCAGCCAGGGCGCCGAACGACGCCAGTGACAGTAGGGAAAGGGACAGGAATCCGGACGCGGTGAAGCGCATTGACAGGTCTCCTCCATGCTCGCCCGCATGGAATTGGCTGGACTGCCCGTGCGCTGAAGGAAGACGGACCGATGCCGAGAACGGCAACCGGCACGCCTGCACCCTCCGTGCAGCGGGAACGATCGCCAGGCCGGTCTCCGGACTCCCGAGTCGACAGTCCTTGCGGACTGTCAGGTTCCGTCGCCTTCCCACGTCCACCGGGGTTTCCCGGCTTTCGCAGTGGCCGCCGCGCGGGGCGCGGCTGACGGATCCTGTACTCGGCTACCGTTGCGGGGGCAGTGTCGGAATGATGCCGTGCAGGGCACGCGCGTTTCACCGACTTCCCGTTTCATCCCTTGGCGCGCGAGCGCCGCAGGGTCACCTGACGGCCGGCATCGTGCCGAGCGGGTCCGCGCGTGTCAAGCAATGGCAATTGACACGGGCGGCAGGGGTTCGGCTAACTGCGCGCATGAACCCGAGCCCCGACCTGCGGGCCGCCCTCGAGGCGGCCGAAGCCGCTGCACGCGTGATCCGCGAGCTGTACGCGAAGAACATCGCGGTCGAACTCAAGGCCGACAAGTCGCCGGTCACCGAGGCCGACGTGCGCGCCGAGCGTGCGATCCGCGAGGTGCTCGCCGAGCGCACGCCGGACTACGGCTTCCATGGTGAGGAGACCGGGGTCTCCGGCCGCAGCGATACGGTCTGGCTGGTCGACCCGATCGACGGCACCAAGGCGTTCGTGCGCGAGTACCCGATGTTCTCGACGCAGATCGCGCTGTGGCGCGACGGCCAGCTGGTCCTGGGGGTGTCGTCGGCGCCCCTGTACGGGGAGCTTGCCTACGCCGAGCGCGGCGCCGGCGCCTGGCTCAACGGGCGGCGGCTGAAGGTCAGCGGCATCGCGACGCTGGAGGAGGCGGCGCTGTCGGGCGGCAATCTGCGCACGCTCGCGTCCGGCCCCGGCTGGGCGCGCTACGGGGAGATCGTGCAGCGAGTGAGTCGCATTCGCGGCTACGGCGATTTCCTGCACTACCACCTGCTGGCGGGCGGCAAGATCGACGCGGTAGTCGAGTCGGACGTGAACATTCTGGACATCGCGGCGCTGGTGACGATCGTCGAGGAGGCGGGGGGGTGCTTCACGGCGCTTGATGGCGCCCCGGTGGGGCTCGCGACGACGGCCGTGCTTGCGACCAACGGCCTGCTGCACGCGACGCTGCGCGCGGCCCTCGCCTAACCTGCCACCGTCAGTCGCTGAGGAAGATCCGGCGGCCGCCGACCGCGACCTCGGTCATCGGCACGCGATACATCTCGCCGAGCGCCGCCGCGGTCAGGGTGGTGGCCGTCTCGCCGGACTGCCAGCGGCCGTCGCCGTACAGCAGCAACATCTGGTCGGCGAAGCGCGCTGCCAGCGACGGATCGTGCAGCGTGACCACGACCGCGCGGCCGGCATCGGCGCGGGCGCGCAGCAGCTTGAGCATGTCCAGCTGGTGATGCGGATCGAGGTGGTTCTGCGGCTCGTCCAGGAGCAGCACGTCCGGATCCTGCGCCAGCACCGCGGCGAGTGCGACGCGGCGGCGCTCGCCGCCGGAGAGCGTGTCGATGGCCCGTTCCTCGAGGCCGGTGAGGTCGCAGGCGCGCAGGGCGGCGCGCGCCACCGCGACATCGGCGGGACTTTCCCACTGCCACAGGTCCACGTGCGGATGGCGGCCGATCAGCACGGCGTCGAGCACGCTGCTCGGGAATGGGTCCTCGCTGACCTGGGTGAGCAGTCCCAGCCGACGCGCGCGCTCGCGGCGTGGCCAGCTGCCCAGCGGTGCGCCGCAGAGCGTGACGAGCCCGGCCGTCGGCGCGCGCAGCCCGGCCAGAGTGTGCAGCGTCAGGGACTTGCCGGCGCCGTTGGCGCCCAGGATGCAGACCAGCTGGCCCGGCAGCACCGCCAGCGACAGGCCGCGGACCAGCCGGCGGCCGGGCACCGCGACCTCCAGATCGCGGGCGCCGAGCAGCACGGCAGGGGCGGTTACGGCTGCAGTCGCTGGACGTGCCAAGGGGTCGCCTGGAAGCCATGGCCGTCGCCGATCGCGGTCAGCGAGCGTGTCCAGCGCGCACGGTCGTGGATGCGGTACTCGCCCTCGACCCACAGTTCGACCGAATCCGCCCATAGCCGGTAGCCGCCCCAGTGCGGCGGCCGCGGCACCTCGACGCCGTCCGGCGAGTCGTCCGCCTCGTTGCCGTCGGGGCCGACCGGCGGCGTGCCAAAGCGGCGGCCCGCCGCGCGCAGCTGCTCGATCAACTGGGAACGGGCCCCGATCGGCTGGCTCTGCTGGCTGGCCCACGCGCCGACCCGGCTCTGCCACGGCCGGCTCTGGAAGTAGTCGTCGCTCTCGCGCGCCGGCGCGCGCACAACGAAGCCCTCGATGCGCACCTGGCGGTGCAGTGCGTCCCAGTGCAGCACCGCGGCGACCCGCGCGCAGCCGGCCATCTCGGCGCCCTTGCGCGACTCGTAGTTCGTATAGAACTGCAGGTATCCCTCCGGCAGCACGATGTCCTTGCACAGCACGATGCGGGCCGACGGCTGGCCGTTCGCGGCGACGGTCGCGAGCGTCATCGTGTTGGGGTTCGGCTGGACCTGCTCGTCGTAGGCCTGCTTAAGCCAGGTCTCGGCGACCTGCAGCGGATCGCTCGGCAGGGGATCGGGCAGCGTCTGGGCGTTCAGCGGGTTCATGGATCCATGGTAAGGCCTCGGGCCGGCGCCGTCAGTACGGGTTCAGCGGGGGTTCAGGCTCGCGGCGCGAAGATGCAGCCGTACCCTCCAAAGGAGCCCGCGATGAACACCCGCCCCGTCCTCTACCGTTCGACCCTGATCGCCGCGGCCGTCGCGGTCGGCTGCCTTGGAATGGCGTCTGTGGCCGCCGCCCACGACCACGATGGCCGTGACCGCGGCCATGACAGCGACCGCCACGGCTACGCCTACGCGCCGCGCGGCTGGGCCGGCCGTGGCGAGCACCGCGGCTGGGAGTACGCCCGGCCGTCGCCGGCCTGGCGCCCGGTCTGGCGGCGGCACGACTACGACGGCGACCGTGGCTATTACGGCGACTATTACAGCGACGCCTACCGGGACGGCTACCCGGTCTACCGGGCGGCGCCGGCTTACGGAGGCTACCCGCCGGTGGTCGTCTATCGCCCGGCACCCTCGGCGGGCGTGCTCTATGACGACGGCGATGTGTCGGTGATGATCCACGTACCGCTGTGACATGACAAAATCCCCGTCGACCCCGCGCTGAACCGGGGACGACGGGGACTTGAAGTGACCGAATCGCCGACCCTGGAACAACTGCGCAGCCGGGTGACCGACATCGACCGGCAGCTGATCGAGCTGGTCGCCGAGCGCCAGCGCATCTCGCGTGAGGTCATGCGCGCCAAGCGCTCGACCGGCCATGCCACCCGCGACTATCGCCGCGAGCGCGACGTCATCCTCGGCGTGCGCGCCCATGCCCAGATGCACGGCGTCTCGCCCGCCGTGGCCGAGCAGATCCTGCGGCTGCTGATCCGGACCTCGCTCGCCACCCAGGAACAGGCGCGCGTCGTCGCCGAGGGGCAAGGCAGCGGCCGCCGCGCACTCGTGATCGGTGGCAGCGGCAAGATGGGCCACTGGTTCGTGGACTTCCTCGCCTCGCAGGGCTTCGCGGTCGAGGTGGCGGACCCCTCGGGACCAGTCGAGGGCTACCCGCACCGCGCCAGCTGGCAGGACTCGCCGCTGGACCACGACGTGATCGTGGTCGCGACCCCGCTGGGCATCACCACCGAGGTGCTGCACGCACTCGCCGCGCGCGCGCCGAAGGGGCTCGTGTTCGACCTCGCGTCGATCAAGACGCCGCTGCGCGCCGGGCTCGACGCGCTAGTCAAGGCGGGCGTGAAGGTCACCTCGCTGCATCCGATGTTCGGTCCGGACACGGACATGTTGTCGGGCCGGCACGTGATCTACATCGACCTGGGCAGCTCCGCGGCGCTGGCCGAAGCGCAAGAGCTGTTCCAGCCGACGATGGCGGAGCGTGTCGTGATGGGGCTGGACGAGCACGACCGCCTGATCGCCTACGTGCTGGGCCTGTCACATGCGCTGAACATCGCGTTCTTCACCGCCCTCGCCGAAAGCGGTGAGGCGGCACCGAAGCTCGCGCGCATGTCTAGCACGACCTTCGACGCGCAGCTGGAGGTCGCCAGCCGCGTGGCCGAGGAGTCGCCGGCGCTGTACTTCGAGATCCAGGCACTCAACGAATACGGCACCGAGTCGCTGTCGGCGCTGCTGTTCGCGGTCGAGCGGCTGCGGACGCGTGTGCAGATAGTCGCGGCCGCGTTCCATCATCTGGCGAAAGCCGGCCACGTCCTTCGAACGCACCGTCGCGCGCAGCC
>JANXQL010000102.1 GCA_025356815.1 Pseudomonadota bacterium | reverse complement strand
GTGCGCGCGGCCGCTGGACGGCACGCGCGCCAGCTCGCCATTGAGGCGGTAATTCCAGGCGTGGTACGGACAGGTGATGCCAGAGGCGGGCAGGCGCCCTTCGGGCTCGCTGCAGAGCATCGCGCCGCGATGGCGGCAGGTGTTGTAGAACGCCCGCAGCTCGCCTGCCTCGTCGCGCACGACCAGGATCGGCTGGGTCGCCACGACGAACGTGCGAAACGAGCGCGCCTCGGGCAGCGACTCGGCACGGCACAGGTAGATCCAGTGCCGGTACCAGATGGCTTGCAGCTCGCGGCGGTGCTGCTCGGGATCGATGTACCAGCGGCTCGGCAGGGTGCGCTCGAGCCGCTTGAGGCCGTTGAAGTCCCCGGCGGTCGGGTCGCAATGCGGGTCGGCGCTCATCGGACAATCCTCGATCGGTTCAGGCGAAGCGGGCCGGCGCCTGCGGCAGGCGAACTTCCGGAATCCGGCTCTCCAGCAGTTCGTGAAACTCGGTCATCCAGGTCTCGATCTCGGACAGCGGGCCTGGCGTGTAGCTCGGCGACTCGAGGCCCCGCTGCACGCGCGCGCACAGCCAGCGGTCCTCGGCGTTGACCTGGGCGTTGATGCGCGTGCCCAGCGCGCGCAGCACGCGCATCTCGCGCCGCTCGTCGGGAAGTCCGAACATCGCGTAGCGGATCCTGCACTTGCCGGGCCCTCGCGGCAGCACCTGGAAGAAGTCGATCTGTTCGGGATAGACGTCGATGCCCAGATTAGGCAAGGCGCTGTAGAAGCGCCAGCAGCGCCTCTCGCGCTCGGGCACGTCCTTGGCGATGCGGCCGACCAGTCCCTGGTAGAAGCGCTCGCTCCAGCGCGCCGACGGCTGCTCCTTGAGCCAACTGGTGCCGCGGGCGATGCCGGGGCTGCCCTTTTGGTCGTCGTAGTCGGGCGTGAACATCCGGTTGAGTCCCGGATGTCCGATCGGCACGTGATAGGACTCCAGGTAGTTGTCCATCGCGACCTTCCAGTCGACGTCCCAGTCCTCGTGGCCGACCGGACCCAGCGGCTGCATCTGCTCGATGCGGTAGGGCGCAAGCTCCTCGAGGAACGGCTGCCAGCGCGGGGCCAGCGGCGGGGAATCATCGGCAAGGCAGACGAACACGAGCCCGAGCATCACCTCGAGCCGCACGGGCTTGAGCGCGTGTGCCGCGCGGTCGAGGCCCGGGAAGCTGTCGCGGCTGGGGACACCGACGAGGGTGCCCTCGTAGGTGTAGCTCCAGCCGTGGTACGGGCAGACGATCGCGCCGGGGCAGTGCCCCGCATCGTCCAGGATGCGCGCGCCGCGATGCCGGCAGACGTTGTGGAACGCCCGCAGCTGACGCTGCCGATCGCGCAGTACGACGATGCTGTCCGGACCCATGTCGAGGGTCACGAAGTCCCCCGGGTTCGGCAGCGCGTTGACGTGGGTGGCGATCTGCCAGCTGGGGCGGAGGATCCGCTCGAGCTCCAGGCGGGTCATCTCGGGATGGTGGTAGACCCAGGCCGGCAATGCACGACGCAACGCGGGGAGCGGATCCTGCTGCATCACCTTGGCCATTCCGGTCCCTTCCCTAGATTTTATACGGACATTCAATTTACGCTGTGAGCACGCTCTCGGGCAAGGGGCTATAGACAATTTATGGGGCCTGCTGTAAGCGATTCATATTATTTTAACTCGCTGTTTTTGTTTTCTTTATTTGATCCCACTCAGTACATGCTACTGCGTCTGGAATTGCTGCAGCGCGACGCATGCGATTTGTTATATGACCATATAGATTTCCGTGGACGAGGGCCTTACGCCGATGCTAGCGTGCGGGCCACGATCGTTGATTTCCCGCCCCTTTCCGGAGACCTTCCATGCCCCGCAACCTGAGCAAGAGCAATGCGCACTGGAAGAAGGCCGTCACCCGGCTGCCGCTGGGCGTGGCCTCGAACTTCCGCTACTGGGGCGAAGACCGCACGATTTACGTCAAGCAAGGTCGCGGCGCCCGGCTCGAGGACATCGACGGCAACCACTACGTCGACTACCGGCTCGGCTATGGTCCGGCGATCCTCGGCTACGCGCACCCGGAGGTCGACGCGGCGGCGCGCGAGGGCATCGAGGTCGGCGGCGTGTTCGCACTCGCCACCGAGCGCGAGTACCGGGTCGCCGAGCGGATCGCGAAGATGGTTCCCGCCGCCGAGCTCGTGCGCTACTCGAATTCGGGCACCGAGGCGGTGATGGCGGGCCTCAGGCTCGCCCGCGCCTACACCGGCAAGGACGACTACATCATGCTCGAGGGCAGCTACCACGGGCTGTTCGACGCGGCCATGTGGTACACGCCGATGGAGAAGTGGGGTCAGGTCGGCGAGCCGGAGGTGAAGCCCTACAGCGAGGGCATCCCGCTCGGCGGCCGCGGCTTCGCGCACTTCGTGCAGGCCAACGACGCCAACCAGCTCGAGGACACGTTCAAGCGCAACGCCGGCAGGATCGCGTGCCTGCTGATCGAGCCGATCATGGGCAACTGCCTGGGCATCGCGGCGGAGCCCGAGTACCTGAAGGCCGCGCGCGAGCTGTGCGACAAGCACGGCGTGCTGTTGTTCATCGACGAGGTGAAGACGGGCTTTCGCGTCGCCCGCGGCGGCGTGCAGGAGCTGTACGGCATCAAGGCCGACATCTGCACGATGGCCAAGGCCGTCGCCAACGGCTATCCCATCTCCGTGCTCGGCGGTCGCGAGGACATCATGCGCAAGCTCGGCCGCGGCGTCGCCCACGGCGGCACCTACACCGCGCACTCGGTCTCGATGGCGGCCGCCGAGAAGTGCCTGCAGATCCTCGACGAGAGCGACGCGCTTGAGCGCATCGCGGCCTACGGCAAGAAGCTGATGGCCGGCATGACCCAGGTGCTGTCGGCGCGCGGCATTCCCCACAGCTTCGTGGGCCACCCGTCGATGTGCGGGCTGTACTTCGACGCCGAGCCGCCGCGCAACTACCGCACCTGGAAGAGCAGTGACTACGCGTTCTACGATGCGATGGCACAGGTACTGCACGACGAGGGCGTGCTGTGCGAACCCGACTCGCGCGAACCGTGGTTCATCTCGGCCGCTCACGACGACGCGTGCCTTGCCGACACGATGCGCGGCTTCGAGATCGCCGTCGACGCGACGCTGGAGAACCGCTCGCTCGAAAAGGCCCGGGCCTAGCCCGGCCGCCCGCCCATGGCCGCATCGAGCGCACCGCGACACGACGTCATCGTCGTCGGCGCCGGCCACAACGGACTGGTCGCCGCCTGCTACATGGCGCGGGCTGGTCTGGACGTGCTGGTCGTCGAACGCAACGACTACATCGGCGGCGCCGCCGTCAGCCGCAACCTGTTCGAGGACTACACCTACTCGAACTGCTCGTATGTCTGCAGCCTGCTACGCCCGGAGATCATGCGCGCGCTCGAGCTGCCCCGCTTCGGCCTGCAGATCATCCCCTACGACGGCGGCTGCACGATGATGCGCGACGGCAACCACCTCGCGCTGTACGACAACCACGACGCGCTCAGGCGCGAGATCGGCCGGCACAGCCGGCGCGACGCCGAGGCGTACGATCGCTACTCGCGCGATGTCATCCGCCAGTGCAAGTTCATCCGCCCGCTCTTGATGCGCGAGCCGCCCGATCCGACCTCGTTCAAGCCGCGCGACCTCACCGAGCTGCTCTACCTCGGCCAGCGCTTCCACCGCATGGGCGAGGCGCGGATGTACGACACGCTGCGCTTCTGGACGATGTCGGCCGCCGACTTCCTCGACGAGTACTTCGAGAGCGAGATCGTCAAGGCCCACTTCGCCGGCAGCTCGATCATCGGCACGGCGCTCGGCCCCCGTTCGCCGGGCAGCGCCTACGTGCTGCTGCATCACTACATGGGCGACATCGACGAGACCGTCGGTGCCTGGGGCTTTGCACGCGGCGGCATGGGCGCGGTGACGGCCGCCCTGACCGCGTCGCTTCGCGCCAGCGGCGGCGAGGTGCGCACCGGCGCGCCGGTCGAGCGCATCCTGGTGCGCAATGGCAGAAGCTGCGGCGTCGCGCTCGCCAGCGGCGAGGAAATCGCCGCGAAGGTCGTCGTCTCGAACATGGACGTGAAGCGTACCTTCCTCGAGTCGGTCGCACCCGAGCATCTGCCGGAGGATTTCCTCACGGCCGTGCGCCGCTTCAAGATCCGTGGCTCGTCCGGCAAGCTCAACATCGCGCTTGGCGGACTGCCCACGTTCCCGTCGATTCCGGACGGTGCGCCGTCGATCCGCGGCGACCTGCACATCACCGACACCATCGAGATGATGGAGCGGGCCTACGACGACTGGAAGGAGGGCCGCTGGTCGCAGGCCCCGTACGTCGACATGCTGATGCCATCGCAGATCGATCCGACCATGGCGGCGGACGGCAAGCACTACATGTCCGTGTTCGTTCAGTACTGCCCGTACGAGCTCGCGGACGGGCCGTGGACCGACGCCAAGCGGGACGCTTTCGGCAACACGGTGATCGATGCGATCGCCCGCCACAGCCCCGACTTCAAGGGCCTGATCCGCCACGCCGAGGTGCGCACGCCCTGGGACATCGAGCGCGAGGTGGGTCTTACCGAGGGCAACATCTTCCAGGGCGAACTGACGATGGACCAGCTGCTGTTCAATCGACCTGTCCCCGGCTACGCGCAGTACCGCACGCCGGTGAAGGGGCTGTACCTGTCGGGCTCGAGCACCCACCCGGGCGGCGGGGTCATGGGGGCGCCGGGCGCGAACTGCGCACGCCGCGTACTGACCGACCTCGGCCGGAGCGCCTGAGCATGGCAGGCACGACGTCGTCCGCCCCGCCCGCGCGCTACGATGTGATCGTGATCGGCGCCGGCCACAACGGCCTGGTCTGCGCGACCACGCTCGCCCGCGCTGGCCGCTCAGTGCTGGTGGTCGAGGCGGCCGCCGAGGTCGGCGGCATGGCCATCACCCGTGGCTTCGCGCCCGGCTATCGGGTCTCGGCCTGCGCGCACCTGTTGCACCAGATGCCACTGGCAGTGATCCGCGAGCTGGGACTGGCCGAGCACGGCCTCGAGTTCGCAGCCACCGCCCTGCCGACGACCGCCTTCGGCCCGGAGGGTCGCGCGCTGACGCTCGCCCGCGCCGGCGTGCCGGGCGAGGCGTTCACGCCCCACGATGCCGCCGCCTGGCCCGCCTATCACGCCCGCCTCGGCCGCTTCGCGGGGCTGCTGCAGGGCATGCTCGCCGCCCCGCCACCGCGGCTGGGCACCGACGCCTGGTCGGACAAGCTCGCGCTCGCCAAGGTCGGGCTGAAACTGCGCCTGCTCGGGCGGCGCGACATGCGGGAGTTCCTGCGCATCGTCGGCATGAACGCCTACGACCTGCTGGCGGACGAATTCGAATCATCGCTGCTGCAGGGCGCGCTCGGCTTCGACGCGGTCCTCGGTACCAACTTCGGTCCACGCGCACCGGGCACGGTGCTGACGCTGCTGTATCGGCTGGCGGCCGAGTCCGCCGCTGGCAGCATGCCGCTCGCGCAGCCGCGCGGCGGCCTCGGCGCCCTGACCCTCGCCCTCGCCCGCGCGGCCAAGGCCGCGGGCGTCACTATCCGCACCAGCGCGCCGGTCGAGCGAATCACGGTCGCCGCGGATCGCGCCAGCGGCATCGTGCTTGCCTGCGGCGACGAGATCGGTGCCGAGCGGGTCGTGTCGAGCGCGGATGTGAAGACGACGTTCCTGCGGCTCCTCGGCGCCGAGCATCTGGACACCGGCTTCGTGCGCAGGGTCGACCACCTCCGCAGCCGCGGCGTCGCCGCGAAAATCCATCTCGCGCTCGATCGCGCGCCGAAGTTCGGCGCGCTCGCGCCGCCGGCTCTCGGCGGCCGGCTGCTGGTGTCGCCATCGCTGGACTACCTCGAGCGCGCCTTCAATCCGACCAAGTACGGCGAGTGCCCGGGCGAGCCTGCACTCGAGATCACCGTGCCGACGATCAACGATCCCGCGCTCGCCCCGACGGGGCACCACGTGCTCTCCGCGATCGTGCAGTACGCCCCGTACGCGCCGGCCAGCGGCTGGAACGACGCGGCGCGCCGTGCGTTCACCGAGTCGATCCTCGCCACGCTCGAGGTGCATGCGCCGGGAATCCGCGCGAGCCTGATGGGCTGCGAGCTGCTCACGCCCCTCGACCTCGAGCGCGAGTTCGGGGCGACCGGCGGCCACTGGCATCACGGCGACCTCGCCTTCGACCAGTTCTACATGGTGCGTCCGGTGCCGGGCGCATCGCAGTACGCGACGCCCATGGCGGGGCTGTACCTGTGCGGCGCCAGCTGCCATCCCGGCGGTGGCGTCATGGGCCTCGCCGGTCGCAATGCGGCCCGGCGCGTCCTCGAGCAGGGAGTCTAGCGATGGCCATCGACCGCACGCCGGTACCGCACTTCCGCAAGCCCCTGCTGGACACGCCGTTCCACGACCGTGCTCGCGAGCTGTCGCAGAACGACAGTTTCGTCCCCTGGGCCGGCTACTCCACCGTCGATGTGTTCACCTCGGCGGAGCAGGAGTACTTCGCGATCCGCAACGCCGCGACTCTGTTCGATCTCACGCCGATGGTGAAGTACCGCATCACCGGCGCCGACGCCGAGCGCTACCTGAACCGGCTGGTGACCCGCGACGTCCGCAAGCTCAAGGTCGGCCGCGTCAGCTACGTGGTCTGGTGTAACGATGCCGGCCACATCATCGATGACGGCACGATCTTCCGCCTCGCGGCGGAAGATTTCCGGCTGTGCACGGCCGAGCGCCAGCTCGACTGGCTGCTGGACTCGGCCCTCGGCTTCGACGTGCGGGTCGAGGAAGTCACCGAACAGATCGCAGCGCTGGCGGTGCAGGGTCCCACCTCCTGCTACATCCTCAGGAAGTTCGGGCTGGCGGGCGTGGAGCAGCTCAAGCCCTTCCAGCTGGCCGAGTTCGACGCTCACGGCCGGCCGCTGATGGTGTCGCGGACCGGCTTCACAGGCGATCTGGGCTATGAGCTGTGGATGTCTCCTGAGCACGCCGTAACGGTCTGGGACGAGTTGATGGCCGCCGGCCGCACGCGCGGCCTGCGCGCGATCGGCTCGCAGGCGCTGAACATGGCGCGCATCGAGGCGGGCTTTCTGATGCCGAACGTGGACTTCGTCTCGGCCGAGCACACGATCCGAATGAACCGGGACCGCACCCCCCTCGAACTGGGGCTCGGGTGGCTCGTCGACTTCGACAAGCCGCACTTCAATGGCCGACGGGCCCTACTCGCACAGCGAGCGGCCGGCGTGCGCCGGTTGCTGGTGGGACTGGACGTCGACGGCAACAAGCCCGCCCACCATGCCCTCCTGTATGCGGACAAGGACGGAAATCGCGAGGTCGGCAGCGTGACCTCCGCGATGTGGTCGCCGACCTGCAAGCGCAACCTCGCCCTCGCGATCATCGATGCACCGTACCATGCAACCGGCTCGCGGGTCTGGGCCGACATCTACCTGAACCGGGAACTCGTCTGGGAGCGGCGGATGGTGGCCGCCACCGTGGTCGAGCGCCCGTTCTTCGCGCCCGAACGACGGCGCCTCACCCCGCCCGCCGACCGCTGATGCGCACGGTCCCCGCGGTGGGTCAAATCGGTTACGCTCCAAGGCGCGAACCCGACGTGCACGGACCGACACGGGGACCCTCGATTTGATCACTGCGCAGCGGCCCAACCTCACCGAGCGACCCTGGCTGGATCCAGCGGCGAAGCCGTAGATCGTGCTGCAGGGCGTGGGCAAGAGCTACGGCGCGTTCACGGCCGTCGGCAGCGTGGATCTTTCGATTCACAAGGGCGAGATGTTCGCGCTCGTGGGCGCCTCCGGCTGCGGCAAGACGACGCTGCTGCGCATGCTCGCGGGCTTCGTGACGCCCACCTCCGGCAGGATCACCATCGACGATCAGGACATGAACGACGTGCCGCCCTACGAGCGGCCGGTCAACATGATGTTCCAGTCCTACGCGCTGTTCCCGCACATGACGGTCGAGGACAACATCGGCTACGGGCTCAAGCGCGAGCGCCTCGACGGCGCCACCCGCACCCGCCGCATCACCGAGGCACTGGAGATGGTGCAGCTCGGCGACCTCGGCCGCCGCAAACCGCACCAGCTGTCCGGCGGTCAGCGCCAGCGCGTCGCGCTCGCGCGCGCCCTGATCCGTCGCCCGAAGGTGCTGCTGTTGGACGAGCCGTTGAGCGCGCTCGACAAGAAGCTGCGCGAGAGTACGCAGTTCGAGCTGATGGACCTGCAGCACGAGGTCGGCATCACGTTCATCGTCGTGACCCACGACCAGGACGAGGCGATGGCCCTCGCCAGCCGGATCGCCGTCATGGACAAAGGCGCGGTGGTACAGGTGGGTACGCCCGCCGAAGTCTACGAGTACCCGAAGACCCGCTTCGTGGCTGACTTCTTCGGTACGGCCAATCTCATCGAGGGCATCGTGACGGGCCAGTCGCAGGGGATGCTGGTCGTGCAGTCGAAGGAACTGGGCGGCGACCTGCTGGTGGATGATGTCGGCCGTCATCATCCCGGCCAGCAGGTCTGGGTGGCGGTGCGGCCCGAGAAGATCCGCCTGAGCAAGACGCCCGAGACCGGGGCGCGACGCAACCTGCTCAAGGGCGTGGTCTGGGAACTCGGCTACCTCGGCAACCGGTCCGTCTACCAGGTGAAGACCTCGAGCGGCAAGATCCTCAGCGCGTTCGCGCAGAACGAGCGCCGCACGCTCGACTGGTCCATCGACTGGAGCGACGAGGTCTACCTCGGCTGGGACGCCGAGGCCTCGGTACTGCTGGAGAGCTGAGCCTTTGATTTACGGCGCCGCGGCCCGCTTGCGGCCACACGTCTGGGTCCGAATACATCAAGATGCCCGGGGGATATCGACCATGTCCAAGTCCACGATCGATCGAGCGTTGATCCGCCTGGCCGTCGCGGCGGCCTGCACCGGCGCCCCCCTGGCAGCGGCGGCCGCGGACCGGCAGACCGGCCAGCTCGAGGAAATCGTCGTCACCGCGACGCGTCATGCAGAATCCCTCAGCAAGGTGCCGGTCAGCGTCACCGCGATCACGCAGGAGTCGCTCGACACCAAGGGCATCAGGGACTTCCAGGACGTAGCCCGGTTCACGCCCGGCGTATCGATCGACAACTCCGGTACCAACGCGATCTCGATCCGCGGCATCGCCTCCTCGGGCGGCGCAGGCACCACCGGCATCTACATCGACGAAACGCCGATCCAGATGCGCGCGCTCGGCTTCAACCCGGACGACACCCTGCCCAAGACCTTCGACATCGACCGGATCGAGGTACTGCGCGGGCCGCAGGGCACGCTGTTCGGTTCGGGCTCGGAAGGCGGCACGGTCCGCTACATCATGAATCAGCCGAGCCTGACCAAGGCGTCGACCTACGCGCGCTCGGAGCTGTCGTTCACGCGCGGTGGTGAGGCCAACTACGAGGCCGGGCTCGCCCATGGCGGGCCGCTGATCGACAACGTGCTCGGCTACCGCGCCAGCGTCTGGTACCGCTACGACGGCGGCTGGATCGACCGGGTTGACCCGCAGACCTCGGCGCTCACCGAGAAGCACGCCAACCGCGCCAACACTATGGTCGCGCGGCTCGCGTTCACCTGGCAGCCGAAGGACGGCCTGTCAGTGACGCCCAGCGTGATGTACCAGAACTCCCGCAAGCATGATCAGTCGACGTTCTGGAACGCCTACTCGAACATCGATGCCGGGCAGTTCAACAACGCGACCCCCGAGCGCATCCCGACGCCGGACGAGTTCTACCTTCCGGCGCTGAAGATCGAGGCCGACATCGGCAGCACCAAGCTCATCTCGAACACGTCCTACTATCACCGTCGCGAAGAAACGGGCTATCAGGGCACGGTCTACGACCTCGCCTACTACCAGTCGCAGATGTGGATCAACGGCACCTGCGGCGACGGCTCGTCGCCGCCATGCTCCTGGTATCCGCTGCTCGATGGCAACGGCATCCACATGCCGCCGGGATTCGCCGGGTATTCGACGCCCAACAAGATCACCAACGCCCAGGACACCTTCACTCAGGAGGTACGCTGGCAATCGAACGACCCCGCCGGTCGCTGGACCTGGACGGTCGGTGCCTTCTGGTCGATCTCCAAGGAGCGCAGCCGCGAGGAACTGCAGGACTCGCAGATCTACCCGCTGTGGAACGCGCTGTTCGGCGTCAGCCCCGCGGACTTCTATGGCGGCAACTTCTACACCTGCAACGACGGCAACCCGGACGGGCTGACGGTCCCCAACTGCGACATCTACATGAACGACAACACCGTTCATGACCGCCAGATCGCGGCCTTCGGCGAGGCGACCGTCGCGATCACGGACAGGCTCAAGGCGACCTTCGGCGCACGCGTCGCAAAGATGAAGTTCAGCCTTTCCCACCACGGCGACGGATTTGAGAACTACGGCCCGGACTACGCCAGCGCCGAGCAGAGCGAGAACTCGTTCACGCCCAAGATCGGGCTGTCGTTTCAGGCCGACCCACAGAACCTCTACTACTTCAGCTATGCCAAGGGCTTCCGCCCGGGCGGCGGCAACTCGCCGCTGCCGGACTACTGCAGCGGCGACAACGGCCTAAACCAGTCCGGCTACCCGAACGGCGCGCCACTGACCTACAAGTCGGACACGACCCAGAGCTACGAAATCGGCTCCAAGAACAGCCTCAGCAGCCGCATGCGCGTCGCCACCAGCGTCTACTACATCAAGTGGAAGGACATCCAGCAGAGCGTCTACGTGCCCTACAACTGCGGCCTGCAGTTCACCGACAACCTCGGCACGGCGGTCGCGAAGGGCTTCGACATCCAGGCCGAGATGGTGCTCGGTGGCGGCTTCTCGGTGGATGCATCGCTCGGCTACACCAGCGCACGCTATTCGGAGCCCACCCCGCTGGGCAAGCCGCTACTGGTCAATACCGGCGACGCGATCTCCGGCGAGGGGGCGTCCAACGGCAGCCCGGCCACGGGCGCCCCGTGGACGGTCGCCCTCGGAACGCAGTACAACTTCGCACTCGCCGGACGGGACGCCTACGTGCGCCTGGACTGGGAGTACGCCAGCAAGAATAAGTGGCCGGCGGCGAGCCAGGACCCGGGCACCGCCGATCGTCCGTCAACGCAGTACAACCCGTACATCTACTCGCTCGGCTCGACGAGCTTCGCGTCCCTGCGCGCGGGCATGGCCTTCGGCAACCTGTCGGTGGCGGCGTTCATCGACAACCTGTTCGATTCGCGCACGATCACCAACTACCAGCTCGGCCAGTCGGACGCCAACATTCCGACCGACCCGGGCACCGGCAATTTCCTGTACCCGCAGCCGACCCCGCAGCAGAACGCGTACACATTCCGGCCGCGGACGATCGGCATCACGCTCACGTACAAGTTGTGAGTCGAATGGCTGCCGGCTGAACGCTTCAGCCGGCGGACAGTGCCTTGCAGAAGCGGCGAATCCGGGCCGCAGCGTCGAGCAGTGCGGACTCGGGGGCGGCGAAGCACGCGCGCACGAAACCCTCCGTCTCTCGCCCGAAGGCGGCGCCATCGAGCAGCGAGACGCGCTCGGCATCGAACAGGCGCCTCACGAAGCCGGCGGTCGTAAGCCCCGTGGCGCGCACGTCGATGAGCATGAACATGCCGGCGTCCGGCCGGCACGGACGGATGCCCTGCACGCCCTCGAGCTCACGCAGGAACAGTTCGCGGCGCACGCGACAGTAGTCACGGATCGCCGCCTCCGCTTCCTCACGCATCGCAAGCGCGGCGAGGGCGGCTTCCTGGATGAAGCCCGGCAGGCCATACAGCATGCACAACGCGACGTTCTCGGCGTGTGCGATGAAGTCGGCGGGCCCCACGACCCAGCCGACGCGCCAGCCGGTCATCGCGTGGCTCTTGGAGAGGCTGCCGAGCGTCAGCACGCGCTCCGGCAGGCGGCTGGCGAGGCTCGGGACATGCCCGCCCTCGGCGATGCCGGCGTACACCTCGTCCGAGACGATCCACAACCCATGGCGGCGCGCGATGTCGGCGATGCCGTCGCAGTCGGCCTCCCCGAGGATGACGCCGGTCGGGTTGTTGGGCGTGGCAAGGTAGATCGCCCGCGTCCGCGGGGTGACCGCGGACTCGAGCGCCGCGAGATCCGGATGAAAGCCGCGGCTGGCGGGGGCCGCGACCCGCACGAGCGTCGCGCCGGAGGCGCCGATGGCCGCAGGATAGGTCGTGTACATCGGGTCGAGCGCAATGACCTCCTCGCCGTGGCCGGCGAGGCACAGCGAGGCGACGAACAGTCCGTTCTGGGTGCCGGCGAGCACCGCGGCATTCTCCGATCCTACGACCTGCCCGGTGCGGGCGGTGTGCATCGCGGCGATCGCGGCGCGCAGCGCCGGCCTGCCGATGCTCTCGGTGTAGTGCGTATCCCCTGCACGCAACGCCGTGACGGCGGCATCGACCACGGCCTTCGGCGTATCGAGGTCCGGATCGCCGACGCTCATGACCAGGACGTCCTCGCCGCGCGCGAGCGCGTTGCGAGCCTCCCAGTGCAGGGCCCAAGGATCGTTGCCGCCCTCGTGCGCGACCCACTCAACCAGCGGCGAGAACCGGCGGCTCATTCGAACGCCTCCGCCCGAACCTCGACCATCACGACCTGCCGGCGCGCCGCGAAGTCCTTCATTGCACGCTCCAGCGATTCGAGGCTGTCGACGATGCAGTGGCCGTAGCCGTAGGCCCGGGCGAGGTGCCCGAAATCCGGCGGGCCCACGTCCACGCCTTCCGGCTCGATGTCGACCGCGATCATCGAGGTCTTGATCTCGCCGTAGCCGTGGTTGTTCCAGACGACGATCGCGGTCCATGCCGCGACATCGCGTGGCACGGCGAGCTCGCCCAGCGAGAACTGGATGCCGCCATCGCCGACGATGCAGACCACCGGGCGGTCGGGCGCTGCGAGGCTTGCGCCGGTGGACGCCGGCACCGCGTAGCCGAGCGTGCCGTAGCCGGTGGAGCTGTTGAACCAGGAGCCGGGCGTGGCCGCCGCGAAGCTGAGGTTGCCGGCATAGACCGGCTGCGTCGAGTCGCCCACCAGGATCGCGCCCGGCACGCTGCGGCGGATCACCTCGAGGAAACCGACCTCGCGCTGCATCGCGGGAGTCAGTGCCGCGAAGGCCGCCGTACGCGTGGCAGAGGCACGGGCGACGCCGCCGTCGCTTGGGACCCCTGCCGGCAGCAGGGCCAGCAACGAGGTGAGCGTCGCTTGCGCATCGCCGAGCAATCCCAGTTCCGGCCGCAGGTTGCGCTGCAGCTGATCGTGGTCGATGTCGATCCGGATCAGGCCCCGCGGCTGCGGGAAGTCACTGACCACATACATGTCGTAGTCGGTCTGGCCGAACTCGGTGCCGATCGCAAGCACGGCATCGGCCGCGGCGATCAGCGCCCGGACCGGCTCCAGCGACGGGCTCGCCGGCACCGCGAGCGGATGGTCGGGCCCCAGCACGCCGCGGGCGTTCACGGTCATGACCACCGGCGCCCCCAGCCGCTCGGCGAGCGCAGCCACCTGGGTGGCGGCGCGTATGGCGCCACCGCCGGCAATGATCACCGGCGTGCGGGCGGCCAGCAGCCGGGCGGCGGCGTCGGCGATCGCAGCGGCGGGCGGCAGCGGCGGCGCGGGCGTTGCGAAGCGGATCGCCGGCGGCAGCCCGGCGGCGTCCGCGGCGAGCAGGTCGCGGGGGATCTCGAGGTAGGCCGGCTGGGGCCTGCCGGTCCGTGCCGCCCGGAACACGCGTTCCAGCGCAGGCAACAGGTCCTCGACGTGGTCGATGCGCTGCGCGTGGCCTGCAACCAGGCCCGCCAGCCGCAACTGGTCGGGCATCTCGTGCAGGAAGCCCTTGCCGGTACCGATCTCGCCGCGGCGGTTTTCGCTGGAAATCACCAGCAGCGGCACGGAGTCGGCCAGCGCCTGGCCCATGGCGGAGGCGATGTTGGTCAGGCCCGGGCCTGTGATCGTGAAACAGACCCCAAGGCCGCCGGAGACGCGCGCGTAGCCGTCGGCCATGAAGCCCAGTCCCTGCTCGTGGCGGCCGGCGACGTGCCGGATCGCGGACGCGGCAAGGCCCCGGTACAGCTCCAGGTTGTGTACGCCCGGAATACCGAAGACGTGCTTTACGCCCTGAGCCTCCAGCGATTCGATCAGATAGGTGCCCAGCGTCTTCTTCATGCATCACCCCCCGCGCAGTATCCCACGCCACGGACCCGGGGGGAGTCCCCGGCGCTGTGGTGTAAATATTATGGTCGCGATAATATGATGGAACGAGCCTCGGAGGGGAATCTGATGAATACCGATGTGATGATCACCTGCGCGATCACCGGCGACGACACCAAGGTGACCAAGAGCCCGCACTGCGCGGTGACCCCGACCGAGATCGCGGCCGCCGCGATCGAGGCCGCCAAGGCCGGCGCCGCCATCGTCCACATCCACGTGCGCGACCCGGAGACCGGCGCGTTCAGCATGGAGACCAGGCACTACCGGGCGGTCGTCAAGGCGATTCGCGAAAGCGGCACGGACGTCCTCGTCAACCTGACCTGCGGCATGGGCGGCTATATCGCCGTCGGCGACAATGGTCTTGCCGACACGCCGGCCCCGGGCAGCGACTTCTGCTCGCAGGAAGACCGCATGCGGCACGTCATCGACCTGTGCCAGGAAGGGCTGTACCGGCCCGACATCTGCACGCTCGACTGCGGCAGCCTCAACTTCGGCGACGGTAACCGCGCCTACGTCTCGACCCCGAACTACCTGCGCAAGGGCGCGGCGATCTGCAAGGACCTGGGCGTCAAGCCCGAGTTCGAGATCTTCGACAGCGGCAACCTGTGGTTCGTCCGACAGATGATCAAGGAAGGGCTGGTGCTGCCGCCGCCCCTGATCCAGCTGTGCATGGGCATCCCCTGGGGCATGCCGGCCGACACCGGCCACCTGCTGGCGCTGGTCAACACCATGCCGGTCGATGCCGTCTGGACCTCATTTGCGATCAGCCGCATGCAGATGCCGTGGGCGGCGCAGTCGGTGCTGGTGGGTGGCAACGTGCGCGTCGGCCTCGAGGACAACCTGTACCTGAGCAAGGGTGTCTATGCGTCGAACGCGCAGCTGGTGACCAAGGCCCGCGGCATCGTCGAGGCGATGGGAGCGAGGATCCTGTCCCCGGCGGAAGTCCGCGAGCGGATCAGGATCGGCTGACGGGCACCGCCATGGCCGGAACCCCCATCTACCGCACGGCGGTCGCGCCAGAGTGGATCGACTTCAACAACCACGTGCGCGACGCGTACTACGCTGTCGTGCTGAGCCTCGCAACCGATGCGCTGATGGATCACCACCTCGGGCTCGACCCCGAGTACCGCGCGCGCACCCAGTGCACGCTCTACTCGATGGAGATGCACATCCACTGGCTGCACGAGGTCAAGGCCGACGCCGAGCTGCTGGTCGACGCCCACATCCTCGCGGTCGACTCGAAGCGGCTGCATCTCGGGCTCGACATGCGCGTGGTGGGCAGGCCCGAGGTCGTCGCGGCCGCCGAATACATGCTGCTGCACTACCGTCAGGGCGACCATCCAGGCGTTGCGAGCTTCCCGCCCGAGGTACTCTCGAAGATCCACGCACTGCAGGCGGCGGGCGGCGCCGAGTGGGCGGGTCCGCGCTCGCGCGCGCTTACGCTTGCAAAACGATGATATGACCGACCATCCCCTGTCACGGCTGCTGGCACCGCGCAGTATCGCGCTCGTCGGCGGCACCTGGACCGACGCGGTCGCGGCCGCGAGCCGGCAGATCGGCTACAGCGGCGAGCTTTGGCGCATCCACCCGACGCGCGCCTCGGATGCCACCACCACCTACTACCGCTCGGTCGACGAACTGCCGGCGGCGCCAGATGCAACGTTCCTCGCAGCTCCCGCCGCCGACGTACCCGGCGTCGCGGCGGCCCTGGCCCGCCGCGGCGCCGGCGGCTTCGTCTGCTTCGCCTCCGGCTTCGACGAGACCGGCACCGACACCGGCCGGGCGCTGTCGAAGGCGCTGGCCGAGGCCGCAGGGCCCCTGCCGTTCACGGGCCCGAACTGCTACGGGCTCGTCAACTTCTTCGACCGCGTCGCGCTCTGGCCCGACCAGCTCGTCGGCGGCCCGCCCAAGCGGGGCGTCGCGCTGCTGTGCCAGAGCGGCACGATCTCGCTGACGATGACGTTCAACGGCCGCTCGCTGCCGATCGGCTACCTGATCTCGGTCGGCAACCAGGGGCGGCTCGCCGTCGAGGACCTGATCGAGGCGCTGTGCGACGACCCGCGCGTCAGCGCGTTCGGGCTGTACCTCGAGGGCGTCAAGGACGTCGCGCGCTTCGCCCGGGCCGCGGACAAGGCCCGCGCCGCCGGCAAGCCGATCGCGCTGATCAAGGCCGGCCGCACCGCCGCGGCTGCGAAGGCCGCCACCACTCACACCGGCGCGCTTGCAGGCTCGGACGCCGTTTTCGACGCGTTCTGCCGTCAGGCCGGGATCGCGCGCTGCGAGACGCTGAGCACGCTGTGCGAGACGCTCAAGGTGCTACACGCCGGCGGCCCTCTGCCGGGGCGGCGCGCGCTGGTGTTCGGGCCCTCGGGCGGCGACATGGCGATGATCGCGGACCTCGCCCGCCACGAGCGGCTCGACTTCGCGCCGTTCAGCGACGAGGCCACCCGGCGGCTGCGTGGCGTGCTCGGCGAGCGGGTGACGATCGCCAACCCCTTCGATGTCCACACCTACACATGGTTCGACCGCGAGCGGCTGCGTGCGACCTTCGAGGCGGTGCTGCACGCCGGCTACGACGTCGCCGCCTACATGCTCGACTGCCCGCCGGACGATCGCGCCGACGTCGCGACGTTCATGATGCCGATCCAGCAGTACATCGAGGCAAGCCAAGGCGCCCCGACGCGCGCGGCGCTGCTCGCGGCGCTGCCGGAGACGATGTTCGAGTCGCTGCGCGAACGCCTGCTCGAAGGCGGCGTGATCCCGCTGCAGGGGCAGCGCGAGGCGCTCGAGGCGCTGAGTCTCGCCGCCGACGTCGGCGCGGCATGGCGCGACTACACGCCGCTGGAGCTGCGCCGCCCGGCGCCTGCGAAGGCGACGATCCGCACGCTCGACGAGCGGGCGGGCAAAGCCGCGCTGGCAGCCTACGGCCTGGCCGTGCCCGCCTCCCGCGTCGTGACGCCGGCCGGGGCGGCCGACGCCGCCGCCGCGATCGGCTTCCCGGTCGTCATCAAGGCGCTGAGCGCAGACCTCGCCCACAAGTCCGACGTCGGTGGCGTCATCCTGAACATTCGCTCCACGGCCGAGGCCCAGGCCGCGGCCCGACGGTTGAGCGCGCTCAGCGACCAGCTGCTCGTCGAGCAGATGGTGACCGACGGCGTCGCCGAGGTGCTGGTCGGCATCACCGTCGATGCGCAGTTCGGCCAGGTGCTGGTCATCGGCAGCGGCGGCGTCATGACCGAGCTGTGGCACGACAGCACGAGTCTGCTGCCGCCATTCTCGGCGCGCGGCGTCGAGGCCGCGATCGGCCGGCTCGGCGTGTCCAGGCTGCTCGCGGGCTTTCGCGGCAAGCCGGCAGGCGACGTGCCCGCGCTTATCGAGGCCATCCTCGCGGTCGCGCGCTACGCAGCGGCCCACGTCGATACGCTCGCCGAGCTCGACGTCAACCCGATCATCGTCCGTCCGTCGGGCCACGGCGTCGTCGCCGTGGACGCCCTGGTTCGCATTGGAGAAAGCGCATGAGCATCGATGGAGGAGTCCGCACCGAGGCCCGCGACGGCGTCCTCGAGGTCACGATCGACCGGCCGAAGGCCAATGCGATCGCGCTGTCCACGAGCCGCCAGTTGAACGAGATCTGGACCGACTTCCAGAAGGACCCGGCGCTCCGGATCGCGATCCTGACCGGGGCCGGCGAGAAGTTCTTCTCGCCCGGCTGGGACCTGAAGGGCGCCGCCGACGGCGAGGCGAGCGACTCGGACTGGGGCGTCGGCGGCTTCGGCGGCCTGAACCACCCGCGCAACCTCGACAAGCCGGTCATCGCCGCGGTCAACGGCATCGCCTACGGCGGCGGCTTCGAACTGGTGCTCGGCTGCGACCTGATCATCATGGAGGAGCATGCCCGCTTCGCGCTGCCGGAGATCAAGGTCGGCGTGCTGGCGGATGCCGCGACCATCAAGCTGCGCCGCCGCATCCCGTACCACATTGCGGTCGAGATGCTGATGCTCGGCCGGTCGATGGACGCGACCGAAGCCAAGCACTGGGGACTTGCGAATTGGGTCGTTGCGTCCGGCGGCGCGATGGCCAAGGCCCGCGAGGTCGCGCAGATGCTCGCCGATGGTCCGCCGCTGCTGTTCCCCGCGATCAAGCAGCTGCTGCAGCACACCGAGGTCGTGGCCGAACATCCGGCCTTCGAGCTGCACGACGCGCTCGGCGCGGTGCAGCGCGTGCTGCACTCGGACGACCTGCTCGAGGGCGCGCGCGCGTTCGCCGAAAAGCGCAAGCCGGAGTGGAAGGGCCGCTGATGAGCGCGACGCGCTTCACGCGCGCGCTGCTGCGGCTGCCCGGGCGCAACTTCGCCGCCGGCATCAGCACCGGCGCTGGCGGCGCGCCAACGTTCGAATCGACGCGTGCCCAGCACGCGCGCTACCTCGCGGCACTGCAGTCGCTGGGCCTTGCCACCCGCATGCTGCCGGCCGACGAGCGCTTCCCCGACGGCACGTTCGTCGAGGACACCGCGATCGCGACGGCACACGGCGCGATCATCACCCGTCCGGGCGCTGCGTCCCGCGCAGGCGAGCCCGAGGCGATCGCCCTGGCACTTGCCGGTGATTTTTCAACGCTCGCCTACATCGAGTCTCCCGGCACGGTGGACGGTGGCGACATCTGCGAGACGGATGCAGAGGTCATCATCGGCATCTCGCATCGCACCAACGAGGAAGGCGCCGCCCAGCTCGGGCGGTGGCTGGCCGGCATCGGCATCGCCTCGGTGACGGTCGACATCCGCTACTGCACGGGCCTGCTGCACCTCAAGAGCGGCCTCGCCTATCTGGGCGAGGGCCGACTCGCCCTCGCACCGGGGCTGCCGGACTGGCCGGTGCTGAAGGCCTACGAACCGGTCGTGCTCGCGCCCGAGGAGCGCTACGCTGCGAACTGCGTGCGGATCAACGATCGGGTGCTGGTCGCCGACGACTACCCGCATTTCGTCGACACGCTGGTCCGCCTCGGCTACGAGCCGCTGCCGCTGCCCATGTCGGAGTTTGCCAAGATGGACGGTGGGCTCAGCTGTCTGTCGGTCCGCTACTGAACCGGCTAGCATCGGGGGATGTACACCTCCCGACGCCTGACCTCGTTCGCCGCCCTGATCCCGGGCCTCCTCCTCAGCCTCGCAAGCCTCGCCGCTGCGCGGCCCGGCCCGCTGCTGCCGACCGCCACCCCTGAGTCCGTGGGCCTGTCCGGCGAGCGCCTGGGGCGGCTCGACCGCTACCTAGAGCAACAGATCGCCGCCGGCCGCACGGCAGGCGGCGTCGTACTGATCGCGCGCCGCGGCAAGGTCGTGCACTTCAAGGCGTTCGGCACCGAGGACCTAGACTCCCGTCGTCCGATGCGCACCGATGACTGGTTCCGGCTGTTCTCGATGACCAAGCCGGTCACGGCGACGGCGCTCTTGACGCTGTACGAGCAGGGCAAGTTCCAGCTGACCGATCCGCTGTCGAAATACTTGCCGGCGTTCAAGGACGTGAAGGTCTACGCGGGCAAGGCCGCGAACGGCGAGCTGATCCTCGAGGATCCGAAGCGGCCAATCACGATCCAGGACGTGTTCCGCCACAGCGCCGGCTTCAGCTACGGCTACTTCGGCGACTCGGAGGTGGACAAGGCCTACCGCGCGAACGGGGTCGACTACTTCAAGAGCGACTCGGTGCGTGAGCTCACCGAGCGCCTCGCCAAGATGCCTCTCGCCTACCAGCCGGGCGCGCGCTTCCAGTACAGCTTCGCGCACGATGTGCAGGCGGCGCTGATCGAGGTGTTCTCCGGCATGCCGTTGGCGGACTACTGCCGCAAGGTGATCTTCGAACCACTGGGCATGAAGGACACGGCCTACGGCGTCCCTGCGCGCGTCGCGGCACGCTTCCCGACGACCTACAGCCCGACGCCCGAGGGAAAACTTGCGCCCACCGCGAACCCAGAGCGCTACGCGCACTTCACCGAGCATGCGATGGGCGGCGTCGGCCTGTCCTCGACGCCGACCGACTACCTGCGCTTCGCGCAGATGCTGCTCAACGGCGGTGAACTCGGCGGCGTGCGGATCCTCGGCCGCAAGACCGTGCAGATGATGACCACCGACCAGCTCGTCGACGCCGGCATCGCCGAGGGCTACCCGGGCTACGGTTTCGGACTTGGGGTCGGCGTGCTGACCAACCCGGTGCGCAATGGCAACTTGAGCACCGCCGGACAGTTCGGCTGGAGCGGCATCGCAACCACGACCGTCGTGATCGACCCGAAGGAGCAGCTGGTCGCGCTGTACTTCGAGCAGTATCTGCCGGAGGATCGCGACCTTCTGGACTACTTCACGACGCTGGTCTACCAGGCGCTGGTGGATTGAGGTGGCTGCCGTCAAAAACTTTCAATTTTATTAGTCTTTTATTATTCAATAAGTGTTTAACTAATTGTTTTTATTAATATTGATAAATACTAATAATTAGTCTATAAATCATTCATGAGCGCTGCCGCAATCGCTGCCGTGGCCGACGTCCTGCGTCGCGGACATGCCTCGGCCGCGGAACTCGTGCAACGGCTCGGTCTTTCGCAGCCGACCATCTCCCGCGCTATTCGCACACTGGAAGGCCAGCGGCGGATGCTGCGGACCGGCACGCGGCGCGGGACGCGCTACCTGCTGCGCCGGGCCGTGGCGGGCCCGACCTCGCAATGGCCGATCTTCCGCATTGCTGCCAGCGGCCGCGCAGAGGCCTGCGGCACGCTCTACGCCATCGCCCCTGCCGGCTACTACTTGGATGCAGGACCTGCGCGACTGCGCGGCCTGTTCGAGGCGCTGCCGTACTACCTCCAGGATGCCTGGCCGTCCGGATTTCTCGGCCGGACGATCCCCCGTCTGCATGCAGACCTGGACCTGCCGGCACGCGTCGCCGACTGGACCGAAGCGCATTTCCTCACTTATCTGACGCAGCGCGCGACCGACAGCAGTGGCGATCTGATCGTCGGCGAAGCCGCCCTCGATCGTCACCTCGACGGGACCGGGGCGCCCGTGACCGTGCACGCCGGGCAACGAGGCGTCGCCTACCCACGCTTCGCCAACGATGCGATGGCCGGCTCGCCGCCGGGCTCCTCGGCGCACGGCGAGCATCCGAAGTTCACGCTGTGCGTCACGGACGCAGGCACGACGACCCATGTGCTGGTGAAGTTCTCGCCACTGCGCTCGACGCCGGCAGGTCAGCGTTGGGCTGATCTGCTCCACGCAGAACATCTTGCGCACCGCTTGCTGGCGGAAAGCGGCATCGACAGCTGCCGCTCGCGGCTGCTCGAGCACGAAGGACGCGTGTTCCTGGAATGCGAACGCTTCGACCGAATCGGCGCCAGCGGCCGCCGCGGCAGCGTGTCGCTCCATGCGCTCGACTCCGCCCGCTATGGAATGCTGGACAACTGGACTGCCGGCGCCGATCGGCTCGAGGCGGACGGCCTGTTGTCGGAGGACGCGGCGACGCGAGTCCGGTTCTTGGACGGGTTCGGCGCCCTGATCGCAAATACCGATCGGCATTTCGGCAATCTGAGCTTCTTCGACGACCACGACGGTCCGCTCACGCTCGCCCCCGTCTACGACATGCTGCCGATGCTGTTCGCGCCGCACGACGGGCAGCTGGTGCCGCGCGCGTATTCGCCGCCCCCGGCGCGCGCGGCGTGGCTCGCCCAGTGGGCCCTCGCACGCCGACTCGCCGAAAGCTACTGGGACGCGCTCGCGCGTAGCGCAGATCTCAGCGCGGACTTTCGCGAACTCTGCGCACAGTGCCTCGCGGCGTTGCGCGCATCGGCTCGCTAACGCGCCTACCCCAGCCGGGTCCGCGCGAGGGCTGCCTCGTCGAGCGCATAGCCCATGCCGGGGGCCTCGCCAAGGTTGATCCAGCCCTCGGCATCGACTGTCAGCGGGCTTGCCATGATGAAGTCGCGGCGCTCGAGGCTCCATTCCGGCGGGTCGTACGGGAACTCCAGGAACGGCGCGTCGGCCAGTCCCGCCGCCAGCTGCGCGTTCGCGGTGACACCCATGCCGTTGGTCCAGGTATGCGGCGTGAACACGAGGTTGTGCTCCTGTGCCATCAGCGCGACGCGCCGAAGGCCCGTGATGCCGCCGACCAGCGCGACGTCCGGCTGCAGCACGTCCAGGCAGCCGCCGGTGATCAGGTCGCGGAACTCGTGCAGCTGACGGGTCATCTCGCCCCCGGCGATGCGGATGTCGGTCACGCCGCGCAGCGCCTTCATGCCGTCGCGATCACCGCGATGCAGCGGCTCCTCCATCCAGTAGACCTGCAGCCGCTCCAGTTCGCGCGCGACGCAAAGCGCATCCTTCAGCGACCACGGCGCCGCCGTATCCCACGGCATGCGCCAGCCCTGGTTGCAGTCGACCATCAGCTCGAGGCTGGCGCCGACGCGGGCGCGCACGGCCTCCAGCGCCTTGATGTCGTCGCGCCAGTCGCCGCGGTGGAAGCGCACCTTCAGTGCCGGGAAGCCCTGCTCGAGCATCCGCTGGGCGCAGTCGGCCATCTCGGCGGGGCCTCGCAGCGTGCCGCTCGAGGCATAGGCGCGCACGCGCCCCGACAGGCCACCGAGCAGCTTCCAGCACGGCTGGCGTGTGATCTTGCCGGCGAGGTCCCACAGCGCGAGGTCCAGTGGCCAGCAGCGGCCGTAATGGAAGTCGATGTGTGACAGCACGCGGTAGTGGCGCTCGATCGCCATCGCGTCCTCACCCACGAACAGGCTCTCGTGCCCCGCGAACCCGACCATCAGGTCGCCCGAGCCCACACCCTCAAGACCGGTGTCGGTGCGCACACGCACCACGGTCGCGTCGAAGTGCACCCGCGGCTTGGTGTCCCAGCTGGCGTGGAACGCAGGATCCAGCGGCCGCCGGTGGTGGCTGATCGTGATCGAGGCGATGCGGTGGGTGACGCTCACTTGTACGCCGTCCAGATGGTCTTGAAGTCCATGTACTTGTCGATCGCGTGCGGCGAGCGGTCGCGCCCGAAGCCCGACTGCTTGAAGCCGCCGAACGGCGTCGCCAGGGACGACCGGTCGTAGGTGTTGACCCACACGGTGCCGCCGCGCAGCGCGTGCGACATCCGGTGCGCGACGTTCATGTCGGCGGTCCAGACCGCCGCGGCGAGCCCGTAGATCGAGTCATTGGCCTTGGCGAGCGCCTCGGCCTCGTCGCGGAACGTGGACACGGTCAGCACCGGCCCGAAGATCTCCTCGCGGGCAACCTTCATCGACGGCTGCACAGCATCGAGCACGGTGGCCTCGAGGTAGTAGCCGCCGGTGTCCTGCATGACCTGGCGCCCGCCAAAGGCGATCTTCGCGCCCTCGCCCACGCCCGAGGCGATGTAGCCGAGCACGCGCTGCAGGTGGCCGGCATCGATCAGCGCGCCCATCTGCGTGGACGGCTCCAGCGGATGGCCGAGCGTGATCGTCGCGGCGACCCGTTCGATCGCCTCGATCAGCGCCTCGCGCACGCTCTGGTGCGCGATCACCCGCGAGCCGGCATGGCAAGTCTCGCCCTGGTTGTAGTAGATGCCCCAGGCGATGCCGGAGGCCGCGGCCTCGAGGTCCGCATCGGCCATCACCACGTGCGGGCTCTTGCCGCCGCACTCGAGCGCAACCCGCTTGAGGTTCGACTCGCCCGCATAGCGCAGCATCAGCTTGCCCACTTCGGTGGAGCCTGTGAAGCTGATCATGTCGACGTCGCCGTGCAGCGCGAGCGGTTTGCCGGCCTCCTCGCCGAAGCCGGTGACGACGTTGAGCACGCCGGGCGGCAGCCCCGCCTCGACCGCCAGCTGCGCGAGCCGGATCGCCGTCAGCGACGACTGCTCCGCGGGCTTCAACACCACCGAGTTGCCGGCCAGCAGCGCCGGGCCCAGCTTCCAGGCGCTGATGATCAGCGGGTAGTTCCACGGCACGATCGCGCCGATCACGCCCAGCGGCTCGCGCCGCACCAGCGCAAGCTCGTTACCGGCGGTCGGGGCGACTTCGTCGTACAACTTGTCGGCGAACTCCGCGTAGTAGGCGATGCAGTCGGCCGCGAACGGCACGTCGACGTTGACCGAGTTCAGGATCGGCTTGCCGACATCGAGCGTCTCGAGGATCGCGAGCCGCTCGAGGTCCGCGCGGATGAGCTCGGCGAAGCGCAGCAGCACTCGCTTGCGCTCCTTCGGCTCGGTCTTTCGCCAGTCACCGCGCTCATAGGCCGCGCGCGCGGCAGCCACCGCGGCGTCGACGTCGTGCGCGTCGCCGCGCGCGAGGTTCGCGATCACCCGTCCGTGAATCGGGCTGACGCGCCCGAAGGTAAGGCCGCTGCGGGCCGCGACCAGTTCCCCGTCGATGAACGAGCGTCCCTCGATCGCAAGCGCCGCGATGCGCGCTTCCCAGGCCGCGCGATCGCGGCTGTGCAGGTTGTCGGTCATGGCGTTCAGCGTCCGGCCAGAACGGCGGTGGCGAAGGTCAACAGGTCCGCGTCCTCGACCAGACGCCTGTTCGAGCGGCGCATCGCCTCGTTCTCGGGCCGGGCCATCTGCACCGCAAGGTCCGCGGGCGTGATGTGGTCGTGGCCCTCGCCTGCCAGCGAGATCTTCACCCCCGAGGCGCGCAGCAGCCGGTCGAAGGCCGGCGCGAGCCGGCTCGCCTCGCGCGGCTCGCCCATCAGGCCCGCGATCGTGGCGTAGCGACCGTCGACGTCGTGCTCCGTGTTCCACGTAAGCGTCGCACGCAGCGCAAGCCCGACAGCACGACCGTGATGCACGGGCCGCAGCGAGGCCAGCGCATGGCCGATGTTGTGGGCGATCGCCGTGCCGCAGTTGTCGATGCCGATGCCGGCCAGGGTCGCGGCCCACTGCAGGCCGCCACGGGCCTCGAGGTCGCGCGGCGTCGAGACCGCGCGCACCAAGTGCTTGACCACCAGGCGGATCGCGACATGGCAGTACAGGTCGTTGGCCGCGTTGGCGTTGGCGTTGGTGGAGGCCTCCAGCGCGTGGACCAGCGCGTCGATGCCCGTGGCCGCCGTGAGTGCCGCCGGCAGACCGGTGGTCAGCACCGGATCGAGCACGATCAGTGCGGGCTTGAGCTCGTCACCCCACAGCCAGACCTTGGCGTGCTGGGCATCGGCGAGCACCGCGGTGCGGGTCGCCTCGGAGCCGGTGCCGGAGGTGGTCGGAATGCAGACCGAGTACAGCCGCGTGACCGGGAACGGGTTCGCGCACAGGCCGTAGTGGGCGGCGCCGGCGCTGCCTGCGGCGATGCCGGCGATGGTCTTGCCCACGTCCATCGCCGAGCCGCCGCCGAGCGCTACGACCGCGGTCGCGCGCTCGGCGCGGGCAAGCGCCGTCGCCGCATCCACCTGCGCCATGGTCGGGTCGCTCTTGACGTCGGTGAACGCCACCACGCCGAAGCCCGCCGCGCGCAGCGAGGCGCTGGCCGAATCGATGAAGCCGGCGTCCTTCAGGCCGGGGTCCGCGACCAGGAGGACGGGGCTGCCGGGGGCAATGCGGCCGGCCAGCGTCTGGCCAAGGGTCTCGAGGGCGCCCGCGCCCTGGACGATTTCTGGAACCCGAGCGAGTTGGATGATCGACATGGCAGCCTCTTCGATGGAGCCGGCGGAACCTCAGGCGAAGCCCCGTCGGGGGGCCGGACGATGTCCGGGCCGTGTCCGTGGACGCCCCGGTGCGCACGCAGCGGCGAACGCCGCCTGCGACAGCGCAAGAATACGCCAGACGACCCGCGCATCCGACCGTCCGCAGACTTCCACAGACGGAGCGGCCGGAGAAGCCGAGAAAATGCATCGGGGGGATCCAAAAAAGGCATTGGCGCACGGTCCGCGGTTGCCCCACCCTTAAGCGCGCCGGACACCCCCGGACGGGCCTACGCCGTACAATATCCGGCTCTGGCCGCCACCCGGCCTGCCCCCAGTCGCCAGTTGCCGAGGAGGCGAGGAGATGGACCGAGTTCGGATCGATCGCCGCTGGCTGCCGCTGAACGCGTTGCGGGCCTTCGAAGCGGTGGCCAAGCACGGCAGCTTCACCGGCGCTGCGAACGCGCTCCTGATCTCGCAAAGCGCCCTGTCCCGCCACGTGATCTCGCTCGAGAAGCTGATCGGCGTGCAGCTGTTCGATCGCCGCCCGCATGCACTGGTGCTGACTGCCGCCGGCCAGCACCTGCTGCCGGTGGTCTCCAAGTCGCTCGACCGCCTCGAGTACGCGCTCGACGAGATCCGCCACGCCGGGGCGCCGACCCTGCGCACGCTGCGCGTGCAGATGCCGCCCAGCTTCGCGGTGCACCTCGCGGTCCCCATCCTGCGCGACTTTCGTCGCGCCAACGCCGAGGTCGAGATCGACCTCGTCAGCCCCTACGGCGTGGGCCCGCCGCCGAGCGACGTCGACGTCGCGGTCGTCTACTCGAAGCCGACCATCACCGACCTCGTCTCGGACCTGCTGTGGCCGGTGCGGCTGGGCATCCTGTGCCACCCGGACCTCGCCCGCCGCCATGCGGGCAAGGACCTCGCTGCGTTCCTGCGCGACAACGAGCTGATCCACGTGCGCATCGCGGACCTTCCGCGCCATCACATCTGGGCGCAGCTGGTGAAGCAGCAGAACCTCTCGCCGGTCAACTTCGAGCGCGGCCTGGTATTCGACACCGCGCTGCTCGCCGTGCAGTACGCCCTGTCGGGCGAGGGCGTGGCGCTGGTCGACCTGAACCTGTTCCGCGACGATGTCGCTTCCGGGCGGCTGGTCCGCCCGTTCGAGGTCACGCTGGACGAGGGCTACGGCTACTACCTCGTGACCCACCCAGAGGCGCTCAGCGACACCGCGATCGCGCTGTTCCGCTCGTGGCTGATCGAGCATTTCGGACCCAGGAAGGCGGCCGAGGACGCGCCGGTGCGCCTCGCGGCCGCCAACGACTAAAGACCCCTGCACCGGGGCCCCAGCACCCTTGCACTCCCCGCCCGAACGCCTTCCCCGCACCCCCCGCTACCCGCCGGAGCAGCACTGACATGTCAGAACGTGGAGACCAGATCGAACGCCGCGGCCGTCGCCGCCCGGCCAGCGCGGCAAGCACCGCGCCCGTCGTCGATCGCTCGCGCAGCTATCGCCATCTCAGCAACCCGTTCGAGCCGCTGAAGGTCTTCAGCGACGACAACATCGCCGCCATCCACGAGGCGGCGCTGACGATCCTGGAGAACCAGGGCATGCGCGTACTGCTGCCGGAGGCGATCGAGAAGTACGCCGAAGGAGGCGCCACGGTCGATCGCTCAACGCAGATGGTGCGGCTGGACCGAGGGCTCGTGGCCGAGTCGCTCGCCAGCGCCCCGCGCGAGATCACGCTGCACGGCCGCGACCCGTCGCGGCACATGCCGATGTCCGGTCGACACGTCGTGTTCGCACCGACCTCCGGGCCGCCGAACATCATGGACACCGAGCGCGGTCGTCGTGCCGGGACGTTCGAGGATTTCTGCAACATCATGAAGCTCTGCCAGAGCTACGAGGTGCTGCACGTGCTTGGCGGCGGCGTCGAGCCGCAGGACATCCCGATCCACGTGCGCCACCTCGAGACGACGCGCGCGATGCTGAACCTCACCGACAAGATCCCGTTCGTGTATGCGCGCGGCGCGGGCCAGATCGCCGACAACTTCGAGCTGATCCGCATCGCCTATGGCCTGACCGAGGAGGAGTTCCGCTCGCGCCCCTATACCAGCGGCGTCATCAACACAAACTCGCCCCTGCAGCTCGACATCCCGATGGCCGACGGCATCATGAATTTCGCGCTCGCCGGCCAGCCGACGATCATCACGCCGTTCACCCTCGCAGGCGCCATGGCGCCGGTGACGATCGCAGGCGCCCTGACGCTCGCCCACGCCGAAGCGCTGTTCGGGATCGTGCTGGCGCAGATCACCCGCGTCGGAGCGCCGGTGATCTACGGCAGCTTCACCTCCAACGTCGACATGAAATCCGGCTCGCCCGCCTTCGGCACGCCGGAGTACGTGAAGTCCTCGATCGGTGCGGGCCAGCTCGCCCGCCACATCGGCCTGCCGTGGCGCTCCTCGAACGCGACCGCCTCGAACAGCCCGGATGCGCAGGCGGCCTACGAGTCGCAGATGAGCATCTGGGGTGCGCTGATGGGCGGCTGCAACTTCCTGCTGCACGGCGCCGGCTGGCTCGAGAGTGGGCTGTCGACCTCCTACGAGAAGTTCATTCTCGACGTGGAGATGCTGCAGATGTTCGCCGAGACCTTCCAGCCGGTGGCCGCCAGCGCGGCGGAGCTGGCCGTGGAGGCGATCGCCGAGGTGGGCCCGAGCGGCCACTTCTTCGGCTGCGCGCACACGATGGAACGCTATCGGACCGCGTTTTACGCGCCCTTGGTCTCCGACTGGCGCAACTACGGCCAATGGACCGAGGCAGGCTCGCACACGGCGACCGAGCGGGCGCACACGATCTGGCAGCAGGCGCTGGCAAGCTACGTGCCGCCGACGCGGGACCCGGCCGTGCTCGAGGCACTGGACGCGTTCGTCGCCCGGCGCGTGGCCGAGGGCGGCGCGCCGCCGGTCAGCTGACACAGACGACCTGCAATCCGGGCGGCGGCGC
>JANXQL010000073.1 GCA_025356815.1 Pseudomonadota bacterium | reverse complement strand
GGACGCGCGGCCCGCCGCGGAGGTATCTATCGGTACGATGCAGTCGTTCAATTGGACCTGCGCGAGACGCTCACGGAAACTGCCTCCATCGTAAATCTACCTGGAGCGACAACCGTCATGCACAAGAGCCGCATTGAGCTTTCCGAGAAGGTCCGCAGGAAGGTCACCACCCTGTTGTCGGCCAGGCTTGCCGATGCGATCGACTTGTCGCTGCAGCTGAAGCAGGCGCACTGGAACGTCAAGGGCCCGCACTTCATCGCGCTGCACGAGCTGTTCGATGCGATCCACGCCGTGGTCGAACCCAAGGTCGATGAGCTCGCCGAGCGAATGACGGCACTGGGCGCGGTCGCCGAGGGCACCGTGCAGGCCGTCGCCAGGCGCAGCTCGCTGACTTCGTACCCGCTCGCGATCCGTGACGGCCAGGCGCACCTGCAGGCGCTGGCGCGCGCGCTGGCCGCGTTCGGCGGGCAGACCCGTGCGGCGATCGCCGCAGCGAGCGCGGCGGGCGACGAGGTCACTGCCGACCTGTTCAACGAAATTACCGGCGAGATCGACAAGCAGTTGTGGTTCATCGAAGCGCATCTGCAGGCCGATGCCTGACGCCAAGTCGTAGGGTCCACCTCGTCCGGTTGCCGTCGGGGCTACGGAGCTGCAGACTCTGCAGCCTCGGCCAGGGAGGGGGACGGATGCGGCGACACATTCCAGCCACGGCGGGCATGCTGCTCGCCGTGCTCGGCGCGCTCGGGGGTGCGGCGGCACGAACCGAGCCTGCGACCGTGGCCTCGGGGGCGCCGCAGGTGCCGCCGAACTTCCTGGTCGCCGCCTATGCGCGCGGCCTCAATCATCCCGGCGCGTTGCTGGTGCTGCCCAACGGTGATGTGCTGGTGACCGAGGCCCACGGCGTCTCGCTGCTGCGCGACACCCACCGCGACGGTGTCGCCGACCTCCAGCTGCCGCTGGTCACGGAACTTGAGCGGCCGCTCGGCCTCGCGCTGCGCCGCGACCGCCTGTACATCACCAACGCCGAAGGCGTGCACGCCTGCGTCTACCTCATCGGTCGCGCGCGCCTGACGGGCGCCTGCCGGCAGATTGCCGAGCTGCCAGCGGACAGCGGCCCGCCTCTCGCCGGTGCCCTGGCCTTCAATCGCGACGAGACGACGCTCTACGTCGGCCTCGACGGGCATCGCGGTCCGACCCAGGCGACACCACCGTCGGTCTATGCGCTGCAGCCCGACGGCAAGGCCGGCCATCGGCAGGCGACGTTGCAGGGAGCCCCCGCGGGGCTCGCGCTCGAGCCCGGTCGTGGCCAGCTGTGGAGCATCGACACCGGTCGCTCGCCGCCGGTGCTGCTGCCGGTCGACGCCGGTGGCCAGAGTGTCGCTCTCGAGGGCGACGCGTCATCGGTGGGGTTCGTCTTCTACGCTCGTGATCGTTTTCCGAAGCCCTACCGCGGCGCCGCGTTCGTGGCGCAGTCGGGCGGAGCGGGCGGCGGCCGGATCCTCGCCGTGCCGTTCGCCGACGCCCGCCCATCAGGACCGCCCGAGCAGTTCGTCGATGGTTTCGGTAGCGACGCAACCGGCCGGCCGGCCGCGCTTGCCGTCACCCGTGACGGCGCCCTGTTGGTCGCCGACGAGGGACGTGGCACGCTCTGGCGCATCGCGTTCAAGTGCGGCGCCTGCACGCCCGATCCGGTGCCGTCGCATCCCGCGCGCCACTAGCGATCACAGCGCCTTAGCCTGCGAGCAGCACGGCCTCGGCGTGTTCGAGCACCTCGGGCCTGCCGGACACGACCAGCACGTCGCCCTCGCGCAGCACGGTCGATGGCGCCGGGTCGCGGCCGACGATGCCCTCGCGCCGCACGGCGGAGAACATCGCCTGCGCACCGCGATCGGTGACCTCGGCAAGCGTGTGACCTATCGCCCACGCCCCCGGCGGCAGTACCACGGTGCGCAGTTCCTCGAGCGAGGTCTCGTCGGAATCCGGCAGTTCCGCGTCCGGGGTGCGGAACACGCTGCGCAGCGCGGCATAGCGCTGGCCGCGAGTCTCGCCGACCATCCGTACGACCTTCGACATCGGCGTGTTGAGGAACAGCAGCACGTGCGATACGAGCATCAGGCTCGCCTCGAACGTCTCCGGCACGACCTCGGTCGCGCCGGCGGCCTGCAGTTGTTCCAGCGCTGCGTCGTCTTGCGTGCGCACCAGGATCGGAACGTCGGCGCGCAGCCTGCGCACCGCACGCACGATCCCGATCGCGATCGCCGGATCCGCGAAGGTGATCACGACCACGCTTGCGGCGTTAAGGCCCACTGACTCGAGCACCTGCTCGTCAGCGGAATCGCCGAACACGACTGGGTCGCCCGCGCCGCGCGCGGTGCGCACGCGCGCCGGGTCGAGCTCAATGGCGATGAACTCGTGGCCCTGCCGCTCGATCATGCGGGCGATGTTCTGGCCGACACGGCCGAAGCCGCACAGGATCACGTGCTCGCGCCCGGCCAGCGCGGCGTCGATCGCCGCCTCGCGCGCGATCGCGGTCCCGCCCGGTCCCTGCTCGCGCAGCAGCAGCCGCGCGATGCGCTTGTTGTGACGAATCACGAACGGCGAGACGACCATGCTCACGGTGATCGCCGCCAGCAGTGGCTGCACGTAGGCGGCGGACGTGCCGCTCTTGACGAGCAGTGCCAGCAGCGCAAAGCCGAACTCGCCGCCGGCACCGATCACGAGGCCCGCCCTGAGCGACTTGAACCAGTTGTCGCAGTAGCGGCGCGCGACCAAGGCCACGACGGTGGCCTTGAGCACGAACAGGGCGACGACGAGCGTCGACACCAGCACGAAGTCGCGGCCGAGCAACGGCAGGTCCAGCAGCATGCCGATCGTGATGAAGAACAGACCCAGCAGTACGTCGCGGAACGGCCGGATTACCGCTTCGACCTGGTGCCGATACTCGGTTTCGGCCAGCAGCATGCCGGCAAGGAACCCGCCGAGCGCGAGCGACAGACCCACTCGCGCGGTGAGCCATGCCGAGGCCAGTGCGACCAGCAGCACCGCCAGCGTGAACAGGTCGTGCCCCTTGGCGCGCGCGATCTCGAAGAACAGCGGTCGCGCCAGCAACCGGCCTGCGAACAGCACCAGCAGCAGCGCGAGCGCCGCCTTGCCCAGCGCGAGCGCGAGCGGCAGCAGGGAATAGTCGGTCTCGCCCCGCACCGTGGCCGTGGCGAGCGCCAGAAACAGCACGAACGACAGGTCCTGGAACAGCAGGATGCTGAGCGCGAGCCGGCCGTGGGTACGGTTGATCTCGGCCTGCTCCGTCAACTGCTGGACGACGATGGCCGTCGAGGACATGGCGACCGCGCCACCGATCACCAGCGCGATCTCGACCCGGCTGCCGGCGAGGAAGGCGAGACCCGCGGCGCCGAGCGAGGTCAGCCCGACCTGCAGGGCGCCGAGCCCGAACACCTCGGAGCGCATCGCGATCATCCGTGGCAGCGAAAACTCGAGCCCCAGCGTGAACAGCAGGAAAACGACGCCGATCTCGGCCAGGAAGCTGGTGGTCGCGGACTCCGGCACCAGCGCGAAGGCATGCGGACCGAGCGCCATGCCGACCGCGAGGTAGCCGAGGATCGGCGGCAGGCGCAGGCGACGGAACGCCGCGACGACCGCGACGACGGCCGCCAGCAGTATCAGCACCGTGCCCAGACCCTCCGTTCCCATCCTCACCTCCGCCGTTGGCATCAAGGTAGAGGCTCACCGTGCCGCTGGCAACGGGTCGTCTTGGGGCTGTCCGGCCGCCCTGTTAGCATGCGGCAAGCCGCGCGCCCGCGCGGGCACTTTCCCGGAGCTACCGCCCATGTCAGAGCCGACCGTCGCCGGAACCGCCCCCATCATGATCGAGGTCGAGGCTGGCAAGAGCTACTGGTGGTGCTCCTGCGGCAAGTCCGCCAAGCAGCCGTTCTGCGACGGCAGCCACAAAGGCAGCGAGTTCGTGCCGACCAGGTACGAGGCGACCGCGACCGGCAAGGCCTGGTTCTGTGCGTGCAAACGCAGCGCCAAGGGCGCCCTGTGCGACGGATCGCACAAGAAGCTCTGAGCCGGTCCTCCCGCCCGCCCGCGCCACCGTCATGCTGCTCGAATCACGGCTGGTAGACGGGGTACGGCAACTCGCCGTGAGCGGCGACTGGGTCGCCGCCGCGGCGCCCGACCTCGCCGCTGCCGTCGCCACTTGCGAGCTTGGTGGGGAGCGTGCGCTGCTCGACGGCGGCGGCCTCGGCGCCCTCGATCTCACCGGCGCCTGGTTCCTTCGCCGGCTGGAGGCCCGCCTCGCGGAAGCGGGCCTCGCCAGCGCCTGGCACCTCGCCCCGCCCGAGGCCCTGACGTTCACCGCGACGCTGTATCGGACCGCGCCCTCCGACGGCGCGCCCGTCCGCCCGCTGCCATCGCTCCCGGCCGGTGATCGTCCGCTCGACCTGCTCGGTCGCTGGACCGTCAGCCGCGGCAGCCAGGCCCACGACGCGCTCGAATTCCTCGGCCGCATCTACTACGTCATCGGCGGCGCGCTCTTGCGCCCGGCGCGCCTGCGCGCCAAGTCCGTCGTCCGCCATGTCTTCGAGACGGGCCTTCAGGCGGTGCCGATCGTGGCGCTGATCGCGTTCCTGATCAGCGTCATCGTCGCCTACATCGGTGCGCAGGAGCTGCGCCAGTTCGGCGGCGACGTGTTCGTCGTCGACCTGGTCACCGTCTCCGTGCTGCGCGAGCTCGGCGTGCTGCTGACCGCGATCATCGTCGCGGGCCGTTCCGGCAGCGCGTTCGCCGCCGAGATCGGAGTGATGCGGCTCAACGAGGAGGTCGATGCGCTGCGCGCGATTGGCCTGAACGTCGTCGAGGTGCTCGTGCTGCCACGCATCCTCGGGCTGATGATCGCGCTGCCGTTGCTGACGGTGCTGGCCGACGCAATGGGCCTCGCCGGCGGCGCCGTGCTCTCCTGGCTGCTCCTCGATATCCCGTTCAACCAGTTCCTCGCGCGCATGCAGGACGCCATGGCGCCGACCACGTTCTGGGCGGGCCTGCTCAAGGCGCCGGTATTCGCGTTCGTGATCGCGATGGTGGGCACGTTCCGCGGCATCCAGGTGCGCGACTCCTCGCGCGAGCTCGGCCGCCTAACGACCGTCGCGGTGGTCGAGTCCATCTTCCTGGTGCTGTTTGTCGATGCGGTGTTCGCGGTAGCCTACTGGGAGTTCGACTTCTGATGGCCGCCGCCGGTTCACTGCCACTGTCGGTGCGGGTGCGCGGGCTGGTCAACCGGTTCGGCACGCAGGTCGTGCACGACAATCTGGACATGGACGTCATGCCGGGCGAGGTATTCGGCATCGTCGGCGGCTCGGGCAGCGGCAAGTCCGTCCTGCTGCGGACCATCCTGGGTCTGCAGCGGCCGAAGGCCGGCATCGTCGAGATCGGTGGCCGCGACCTGACCACGCTGCATGGCGCCGAGCTGCGCGCGGTGAAGCACGGCTACGGCGTCACCTTCCAGCACGGTGCGCTGTTCAGCGCGCTCACGGTCGCGCAGAACATCCAGCTGCCGATACTCGAGACCTGTACCCTGCCGGAGGACGTGCTGGATGGGCTCGCGGACCTCAAGGTCCGACTGGTCGGGCTGCCGCCGGAGGCGGGCGCGAAGTTCCCCGCCCAGCTGTCCGGGGGCATGATCAAGCGGGCGGCGCTGGCGCGGGCGTTGGCGCTGGACCCGCCGTTGCTGTTCCTCGACGAGCCCACCGCGGGCCTCGATCCGATCGCGGCAGCGGCCTTCGACGAGCTGCTGCTGTTCCTGCAGCGTACCCTGCGGCTGACGGTGGTGATGGTGACGCACGATCTGGATACCATCTACCGCACCTGCAACCGGATCGGCGTGATCGTCGACCGTCGCATGATCTGCGGCACGCTCGAGCAGATCGAGCGCAACGATCATCCCTGGATCCAGGAGTATTTCCACGGTGCGCGCGGGCGTTCCGGGCGGAGGCAGTAATGGACCGCGATGCAAACTATGTGGCGGTGGGTTCGTTCGTCGTCGTCGTGCTGGCGATGGCGACCGTGTTCGTGCTGTGGTACTCGAACGCCCGCGAGCGGCGGGAGTACCAGCGCTACGAGGTCTACTTTTCGGGCAGCGTCAGCGGCCTGAATGACGGCAGCACCGTCCGCTATCTGGGCGTGAACGTCGGCCGGGTGGCCGATATCCGCCTCGATCCGCGCGCCGCCGACCGGGTCGAGGCATTGATCGACGTCGACAAGGCGACGCCGATCACGCACGACACGCTCGCCAAGCTGACGATGCAGGGCGTCACGGGACTGCTGTTCATCGACCTGTCGCAGTCGCCGCACTCGGCGGCGGCCTCGACGCTTCCGGAAGTACCGAGCCAGGGACTTCCGGTGATCCGCTCGATCCCGTCGGACTTCGACCTGTTCGTCAGCGGCATGCCCGAGCTCGTCACGGACGCGACGCGGGTCACGCGTCGACTCAACGTGCTGCTCGGCGAGGACAATCTGTCGGCGGTGCGCGCCTCGCTCGCGAACATTCGCGCCGCGTCCGAGCCGCTGCCGGCGACTTCGCGCGAGGTTGCGAAGCTGGTCGTCGAGCTGCGCGCGGTCGTCGCCGACGCGCACGCGGTGACCGGCAGTGCCCGTCACCTGCTGCAGGTGGCAGAGCCCGAAGTCGGCCAGGCCGCCACCCGGCTGCGCATCGCGACCGAGCACCTCGCCGAGGTCAGCGAGCGGGTCAACCGGCTGCTCCGGCAGCATGAGGCCGACCTCGACCGCTTCACGGGCCAGGGGCTGGACGAACTGCAGCAGCTGGCACGGGAGAGCCGCGACGCCGTCACCGAGGTTCACGACCTCGCCCGCAGCCTGAAGGAAAACCCGTCGCGGCTGCTGTACGAGCCCGCCCCGGCGGGCGTGGAGATCCCGCGATGAACACGCCCACCCGCCTCGTCCTGGTCGGCCTGTCGCTCGCGCTCGGCGCCTGCGCGGGCATGTTCCGCAGCCAGTCGGCCGCCCCCGAGGTCTATGCCCTGCGCGCAGGCCCCGCTGTCGTCACGCCGCACGCCGTAGAGGCGACGCTCGTGGTCGCCCGGCCAGTCGCCCGGCCGGGGCTGGATGGCGATCGGATCGCAGTGACACTGCCGGACCGGCGCCTGGACGCCTATGCCGGCGGCCGCTGGAGTGCGCCGCTGCCGCGGCTGGTCGAAGGACTGCTGGTGGATGGCCTGCGCGGCGCGGGGGCGTTTCGCGCCGTGGTCACCGAGCGCAGTGCGTTCGGCGGCCGCTACCTGCTGCAGGTGGAGATCACCGAGTTCGCCGCCGATTACGCGGCGGTGGGCGCCACGCCGGTTGCGCGGGTGACGTTGCGTGGCGAGCTGGGCATCGGCACCGAGCGCCGCCTGATCGCAAGCGTGACCGGCAGCGCCGCGATGCCGGCGAAAGCCGACCGCCAGCGCGATGTGGCCGCGGCGTTCGAGTCGGCCTATGCGGCCGCCGCCGCGCAGTTGATCGAGGCGGTGGACGAGGCCGCCTTCGCCGAGGCGTCCGCGCCGCACCGCTAGGGCGCGGCGCGCATTTCAGCGCTTGGGGATCGCGAGCGTGTCCAGCGCGCGCTCGAACGCATCGAAGTCCGCCAGCACCGTGATGCGCTCGAGGAAGGGGCCCAGTTCCAGCTGGGGCACGGCACTGCCGCCGATCCAAAGACCGATCGGCCGCGGCAGCGACTGTGCCAGCTCCGCGACGCCTGCGTTGGCGAGCGCGAGCGAGGCGCGCAGCGGCACCGACAGCACGACCACCGCGGCGGCGACGCGGCGGGCGTAGATCGCGATGTCTGCTGCCGGCACGTCCGGGCCGAGGTAGTGGCAGCGTGCGCCGCGCGAGGCGGCGATCAGCGCCGCCATCAGGATCCCGAGCTCGTGCCGCTCTTCGGTCAGCGTTGCGAACACGATCGGCGAGGACGAGGTGATGCGGTTGTAGGTGTCGAGCACGGCACCGACCTGGCGCCGCACGGTGCCGGTGACGATGCGCTCCTGCGCGACGTTGAAGGTGCCGCTGTGCCAGCGCTCGCCGATGTCCAGCAGTACCGGCGTGAGCACGTTGCGGACCACGTCACCCAGCGGCAGCAGTGCGAGGGCCATCGACAGCGCCTGCTCGCAGTCCTCGGGTCGGTAGTTCTCGGCGGCGACCACCATCTGGTTCGCGAACGAGCGCGAGGCCAGCTGCGGCGGGCCATCCTTGCCGGGCGCGGCCAGCACCGCGGCCAGTTCCTCGTCGGAGAAGCGCGCCAGCTTTGAGATCGCGTGGCCGCGCTCGGTGGCCTCGTGCAGTTTGCGCAGGCGGATGACGTCCTCCGGCGCGTAGGAGCGACGCCCGTTCGGATCGCGGGCCGGCACCACGACGCGGTAGCGCCGCTCCCATGCCCGCAGCGTCTCGATGCTGACGCCGGTGGCCTGCGAGACTGCCTTGATGGTGAACATGGCTGCACCTGCTATTGGAGATTCTGTGTACGAATCTTGTACAGAGACTATACGCTTCCGACAACGCCGGAAAATGCGTCACGCCGAAAGAACCCACGGCATGCTCATAAAACATTGTTATATAAGCAGTTTTATATGAACTTAATGCCTGGCCTGCACCGGACACGGACTCGATGCCCTGTACAGGTCCTCTGCTTCGCAGCCGCACTGCCCGCGCGCTCAGTCGGCGCGGGCGGCCGCCTCCAGCGCTTCGGAGGTCGTCAGCCAGACCTCTTCGGCCAGATCCAGGCGGCGCTTGCGGTCGGCCTGGATCGCCAGCAGGTCGGCCAGTTGCCTGCGCGCGGCGGGCTCGTACAGCGTCGGCGCCGTCAGCTGCTCCTCGAGTCCGGCGAGCTCCGCGGTGAGCCGCGCGATCTCGTCCTCGGCCCGCGTGACCGCCGAGCGCAGCGGAGTGAGTCGCTGGCGACGCTCGGCCTCGAGGCGCTTGCGTTCCTTCTGCGCCGCCGCGCCGCGCACGGCCCCTGCCCGGTCGGCGGACGTCTCCTCGCTCGCCTGGGCATCGCTGCGCAGCCACTGCGCGTAGTCATCGAGGTCGCCGTCGAACGGCGCCGCCCGACCGCCCGCGACCAGCCACAGCTGGTCGGCCACCAGCCGCAGCAGGTAGCGGTCGTGCGAGACCAGCACGATGGCGCCGGGGTAGTCCTGCAGCGCCATGCCGAGCGCGTGGCGCATCTCGAGATCGAGGTGGTTGGTCGGCTCGTCCAGCAGCAGCAGGTTCGGTCGTCGCGATACGATCAGCGCGAGCACGAGGCGTGCCTTCTCGCCGCCGGAGAACGGCGCGACCTTCTCGAACACGCGGTCGCCGCTGAAGCCGAAGCCGCCGAGGAATGCGCGCTGTTCTTCCTCGGTGCCGCGCGCCAGCACCGGGCCGCCGAAGGATTTCAGGTGCTGCAGGGGCGTTGCGTCGGCCTCGAGCTGCTCGAGCTGGTGCTGCGCGAAGTAGCCGATCGCGAGATCCTGGGCGGCGGTGCGAACGCCCGCCAGCAGCGGCTGCACGCCGGCAAGGGTGCGCGTTAGCGTCGACTTGCCGGCGCCGTTGCGACCAAGCAGGCCCACGCGGTCGCCCGGCGACAGGCTCAGCCCCACGTCCTCGAGGACGCGCCGGTCGCCGTAGCCTGCGGCCGCATGGTCGAGCACTAGCAGCGGCCGCGGCAGGCGCTCCGGGACCGCGAAGCGGAACTGGAACGGTGAGTCGACGTGCGCGGGCGCGATGCGCTCCATCTTCTCCAGCAGCTTCAGCCGGCTCTGCGCCTGGCGCGCCTTGGTGGCTTTGGCCTTGAAGCGCGCGACGAAGTCGAGCACGTGGCGGATCTCGCGCTGCTGGCGCTCGAACGCGCCCTGCTGCTGGCTGAGTCGCTCGGCCCGCTGCTGCTCGAAGGCCGAGTATCCGCCGCTGTAGGTCTCGACGCGGCCGGCATCGATGCTGACGATGCGCGTCACGACCCGGTCGAGGAACTCGCGGTCGTGCGCGATGACCAGCAGCGTGCCGGGATAGGCGCGCAGCCACTCTTCGAGCCAGAGCACAGCGTCGAGATCGAGATGATTCGTCGGCTCATCCAGCAGCAGCACGTCGGAGCGCGCCATCAGCGCGCGAGCGAGCGCCAGTCGCCGCT
Source organism: Pseudomonadota bacterium (assembly GCA_025356815.1). Classification (GTDB taxonomy): domain Bacteria; phylum Pseudomonadota; class Gammaproteobacteria; order Steroidobacterales; family Steroidobacteraceae; genus CAIKZZ01. The sequence goes on along the minus strand of JANXQL010000073.1, from coordinate 3,163 downwards.
GCCAGCCGCCGGAGAACTCCGCAGCGGGTCGCTCGATCGCCGCCGCATCGAAGCCGAGGCCTGCAAGCAGACGGGCCGCCCGGCTCCTGGCGGCGTAGCCGCCGAGCGAGTCCAGCCGCGCGTGCAGCGCGCCGACGCGCTCGCCATCGTGGGCCGCCTCGGCGTGCGCGAGCTCGGCCTCGACCGCACGCAGCTCGCGATCACCGTCGAGCACGAACTCCACCGCCGCGCGCGGATCCGGCTCGACGTCCTGCGCGACGCTCGCGAGTACGTGCCCGGACTGCACGGCAACCTCGCCCTCGTCGGGCGCGAGCTCGCCGGTGATCAGTGCGAACAGGCTGGACTTGCCGGCACCGTTCGGACCGACCACGCCGACGCGGTCGCCGACATACAGGCTGACATTCGCGTGCGCGAACAGCACGCGGGGACCGCGTCGGAGGGTGACGTTGCGAAGGCTCAGCATGGGAGGGGTCCGGCAGGACTGCCGCGCATGTTAGCCGGTTGGCCGGCCTGCCGCTCCGCCGCGTAGTGAGGTTGGCGCGTCGGCGGCGGCGTGCTGCAGGCGCGCGAGGAATGCGTCGGCGCTGATCGGCCGCCCGAACAGCAGGCCCTGCCCGTAATGGCAGCCGCGCGCCTTCAGAAATGCCAACTGCGACTCCGTCTCCACGCCCTCGGCGACGACCTCCATGCCGAGACTGCGGCCCATCTCGATGATGGTCCGCACGAGCGTCGCATCCGCCGGGTCGGTGCCGACGTCGCGGACGAACGACTGGTCGATCTTCAGCGTCTCCACCGGCATCTGCTGCAGCGCTGACAGCGACGAATAGCCGGTGCCGAAGTCGTCGATCGACAGGCGGATGCCGAGTGCGCGCAGCTCCTCCAGCACCTGCATCGTGCGCGGCGCGTTCGACATCAGCGTGGTCTCGGTGATCTCCAGCTCCAGCCGGCTCGGGTCGACGCCGTACTCGCGGAACACACTTGCGAATCGCGTGATGAAGCTCGCCTGCTGCAGCTGTCGCAACGACAGGTTGATCGAGATTCGGCCGGGGTCCGCGACGTGCTTGGACCATTCGCGGTAGTCGCTGCAGACGCGCCGAAGCACCCATTCGCCGATCGACTGGATCAGGCCGGTCTGCTCGGCGAGCGGTATGAACATCGACGCCGCGATGTCGCCGTGGCCCGGTAGGCGCCAGCGCAGCAGCGCCTCGGCGCCGGCCATCTTGCCGGTCGCGAGGTCGACCTTCGGCTGGTAGAGCACCACGAATTCGTCGAGCTCCAGCGAGCGGCGCAGCTTGCTCTTGAGCACCAGCCGCTCGACGGTCGCCGCACTCATCTGTGGGTCGTAGAAGGCGTAGTTGCCGCCACCGCCCTGCTTGGCATGGTACATCGCGGTATCGGCGTTGCGGATCAGGTCGATGGTGTTGTCCGACGCCTCGTCGCACAGCGCGATACCGATGCTGACGGACAGGTAGACCTCGTTCTCGTTCAGATGGAAGACGCGGCCAAGTTCGTCGAGCAGATTGCGCGCGATCGTGGTTAGCGTCTCGACCGCGTCGGCAGGCGACAGGTTCTCGACGAACAGCGCGAACTCGTCGCCGGCCAGGCGGCCGACCCGGGAGTCGTGCGGCGCAATCCGCGTGAGCCGCTCGCTGAGGATCTCCAGCGTGCGGTCACCCGCGGCGTGGCCGAAGCTGTCGTTGACGTCCTTGAAGCGGTCGAGATCGAGGTAGCACAGCGCTAGCCGGGTGCCGGTTCGACGACTGCGCGCGATCGCCTGCTGCAGCAGGTGCTGGAACTGCAGTCGGTTCGGGATCCGCGTCAGCGCGTCGTTCCGCGCGAGGTAGCGGACCCTCCGCTCGGCGCGGCGGCGTTCGCTGATGTCGTGGCCGACGAAGATGCAGCCGGCCGGTGCGCCGACTCGATCGGCAAGGATGCGCGAACCCGACAGCGCGATCGGTACCCGCGCGCCGCTGTGCGCGACCATCACGTACTCGCGGGTCTCCTCCACGGCGCGCGCCAGCGCGAACAGGCGACGCTCCTGCTCGGCGACCAGCGTGGCGATGTTGCGACCTTCGAGCTGGGCGGCGTTCCAGCCCAGCAGGCGCTCGGTCGCGGCGTTGCTGCGGGTGATGCAGCCTTCGGCGTCGGTCACCAGCACGGCGTCCTGCATGCTGTCGAGCACCGCGTCCAGCGAGTAGTGGCCGGTGGCGGTCGTGCGCAGCTGCGCGCGCATCCTTTCAACCGCCGCAGCGAGTTCGCCGCCGTGCGGCACTGCGTCGGCATAGCCGCGTGCTGCGGCTTGCTGCAGCGCAGCGAGCAGATCGCGGGCCTCGGCGGCGGCGGCGCGGCGTGTCGCGAGAAGCGCCACCCCGAACACACCCAGCGCCAGCGCCACCAGCACGCCGGCCGGCAGCGTTGTCTGCACGAGGACGCCGATGCCCAGGCCGGCGGCGCCCGCGACGGCCGCGGCGACGAGCGTCGGGGTCAATCGGCGGCGACCAGTGGGCGGAGCGTCCATCTGGCTATGATAGCCAGCTACTCCGCGCGGGACATCCGCGACGGCACCTAGCGTCCCGACGGGATTCCCGGGGCGGGCATGAGGTAGCCTTGGCCGCATGGCGCGCCCCCCCCCGTCCCGCCCCCACAACGTGTTTGGCCCGGCCGAGCTGACCGGCTGCAGCCGTCGCCATGTCGTCGAACTGCAGACGCCGCCCTGCGTGCTGCATCCGCAGGTTGCGCGGGCGCTGCTGCGCATGCGCGCTGCTGCCGCCCGCGACGGGATCGACCTCATGCCCGCCTCGTCGTTCCGGGATTTCGAGACGCAGGTGCGGATCTGGAACGAGAAGTGGACCGGCCGGCGCCCTCTGCTGGGGCGCGACGGGGCGAGGCTCGACGCCGGAGGGCTCCTCCCGGCCGCCCGCGTGCGCGCGATCCTCGTCTGGTCCGCGCCGCCCGGCGCGAGCCGGCACCACTGGGGCACCGACCTCGATGTGTATGACCGGGCGGCGCTCGCGCCGGGTGCCCACCTCGCGCTGGTGCCGGCCGAGTACGCCCCCGACGGCCCGTTCGCCCGGCTCAGTGCATGGCTCGACGCCCACATGCATCGCTACGGGTTCTACCGACCCTATCGCACTGACCGCGGTGGCGTGAGTCCGGAGCCGTG
>JANXQL010000068.1 GCA_025356815.1 Pseudomonadota bacterium | reverse complement strand
CGGCTTCGTGGTCGGCCACGTCTCGCCGGAAGCGGCCGTCGGCGGCCCGCTGGCGCTGGTGTGTAACGGTGACCGTATCGTCATCGACGCCCGCAAGCGGGTGCTCGCGCTCGAGGTCAGTGCCGCGCAACTCAAGCGCCGGAAGGCCAAGTGGCGCGCGCCGGCGCCCTACGCGGAGCGCGGCGTACTCGCGAAATATGCACGCGAAGTGACGAGCGCGTCGTTGGGGGCAGTGACGGACCTTGCACCGCAATCGGCGCAAAAAGCGGCTCCGAAAGCGCGCCGGCGGCGGTGAACGTAGGTACGGAGCACTCTTGACAAATCGGGCGTCCAATCGAGCTATCCCGGCAGGGCCGGTCAAAGTTTTGAGCGTCTCTCAATTCAGGCTTGCAGACGCCCGCGTCTGGCGTTATCGTCCGTTCGCGTTGGCAGAGGCGCGAGCGTCGCGCTCGGGCAGTGCTGCACGTACGAGACAGACACAGTCCGGTTAACATCCGGAAGGTCCTTTCGGTGATACGGCTCCGGAAGGAGCCCGGTACACCGGGATTTCGGAAATAAGTTCGTGGGAGATAGGGGCTCCCTGCTGCATGGCAAGCGCACAGCAACTTTCGCGTAAGACCATTGTTGGCATCTTTGTCATTGGCATTCACGTTGTGTTTGCCTTTGCGCTCATCATCGGCACGGCCGTCAAGTACGTCCCGCAGCTGGCCGGAGCGCTCGACTCGATGCTCCTCAAGCACGAGGAAGAAGAAGAGAAGAAGGCGCCGCCCCCGCCGCCGCCCGACTTCAAGCCGCCCTCGGTACAGACGCCGCTGATTGACCTGCCCATGGTCACCGGCCCACCGCCGCCGGCAGCCATCGTGCAGAAGGTCGAGCCGAAGCCGGAGCCGAAGAAGGCAGAGCCGCTGCCGATCATCCAGGCGCGCGTCGCCAAGGGCGTCAACCTCGGTGATGCGTGTGGTTCTTACTACCCGTCTGCGTCGCGCCGCCTCAGCGAGGAAGGCTCGGTCGTGCTGCTCGTGTTCATCGGGCCCAACGGCAAGGTAACCGAGACCAAAGTCGAGACGTCCAGTGGCTTCCAGCGCCTCGACGAGGCTGCCGGGAAGTGCGTCAAGGCGCAGGGTCGCTTCGAGCCGCAGAAGGTCGGCGCGGAGGCCGTCGGCTCCTGGCAGCGCATGAAGTGGACGTGGCGCCTGACGACCTGATTTTCCGTTTTCGCCGATTATCTGGTATCCAATCTAAAACCCGTTTTGACCTGAACTCAGTAGAGGGTATTGATCATGGCTGACGCAGCTGCAACCGTAGACAACCCGTATGGCATCGGCGCGCTTTGGACGACAGGAGACTTCGTCAGTAAAGGCGTGTTCGTGGTCCTTGCGATCATGTCCCTCTACTCGTGGTTCGTGATCATCACGAAGTACCTTGACCAGGCCGCGCTGCGCAAGCACGCGCTGATCTCGGAGAAGGACTTCTGGGCCGCCCCGACCGTGAAGGAAGGCCTCGCCCGGCTCAAGAACGTGGAGGACAACGTCTTCCGCGCCATCGCCGCCGACGGTGTCGACTCCCTCGACCACCACGAGAAGAACAAGGGCAAGCTCACCGAGTCGATCGACCTGCACGACTGGGTGTCCAGCCACCTGCAGCGCCGCGTCGACCTGATCCAGGGCAACCTCAGCAACGGCATGGCGGTGCTCGCCTCGGTCGGCGCCACGGCGCCGTTCGTCGGCCTGTTCGGCACGGTGTGGGGCATCTACCACGCGCTGATCGCGATCGGCATCTCCGGCCAGGCGTCGATCGACAAGGTCGCAGGTCCCGTCGGCGAGGCGCTGATCATGACCGCCATCGGCCTCGTGGTCGCAGTGCCGGCCGTGCTGGGCTTCAACTGGCTGACGCGCCGCAACAAGTTCATCATCGAGCGGGTCAACTACTTCGCGCACGATCTGCACCAGGCGCTGCTCTCGGGTGGTCGCGTCGCGGCCGCGCCGAAGCTCGGCGCCGCGCCCGTCGCTCCGGTTAAGAAGTAAGTCTCAAGCGCAAGATCTAGACGAGGAGCACGAGCATGGCAGGCGGTGGCAGCCCGATTAAGGAAGGCGATTACAACAACGAGATCAACATCGTTCCGCTCGTCGACATCATGCTTGTGCTCCTCATCATCTTCATCATCACGGTCCCCGTGGTGACGAAGGCGGTGCGGGTCAATCTGCCGACGAACTTCAACCTGCCGACGGAGACCAAGCCCGAGAACATCAATCTCTCGGTCGACTTCGCCGGCCAGGTCTACTGGAACGACAATTCGATCTCGCTCGAGGACCTCGCCAAGGCGGCGCTGGTCGAGGCGCAGAAGACGCCGCAGCCGGAAGTGCACATCCGGGCCGACAAGCGCGTGACTTACGCCTACGTCGCCGACGTGCTGACCACGCTGCAGCGCAACTACCTGCTCAAGGTGGCGTTCATCGCCGAGCCGCCTCACCTCGACTGATCGCGATCTTAGGAGCACTACTCGATGGGAATGTCAGTCAGCGACGTTAGCGACGAATACCAGACGGCGATCAATGTCGTGCCGCTGGTCGACATCATGTTGGTTCTGCTGATCATCTTCATCATCACGCTGCCGGTGATGACCCATGCCGTGAAGATCGACCTGCCGCGCGCGAACAACGATCCGCCGCCGGAGAATCCCTCGCAGCCGATCAACATCGACGTCGCCTACAACGGTGCTGTGATGTGGAACAACGGGGTCGTTACGCCAACCGAACTGCGCCTGAAGATCAAGGACGAGGCCGCCAAGGATCCTCAGCCGGAAGTTCACCTGTCGGTTGATCGGCGCGCGAAGTACGACTTCGCGGCGACGGTGCTTTTTGCGGTGCAGCGCGGCGGCCTGAAGAAGATCGGCTTCGTCGCCGACGCCAGCGGAGCCCTCTAAGAAGGGGGCGGCGGCGCTGAGCACGGGCCGCGGCGAGCTAAATCGAAAAATGGGCTGACTTCGTCGGCCCATTTTTTTGTGTTTTGCAGGGTGACGGGAACCTTCGGGATCCCGTCAACGTCAACCAAGCTGAAGTGTGGAGTTAACTGAGGTACATGATGAGCACGCTCGCAATTTCCCTGACCCGCGCCGCGCGCGCCCTCTTCATGGCCGGCCTGCTCACGGGAGCCCTGACCGTGGTCGGGACCTCGACCGTCCGGGCCGAGCAGGCCTCGGCGGAGTTCTCCGAGAAGTACAACGCCGGCGTCTCCGCCTACAAGGCCAAGGACCTCGCCAAGGCGCTCGGCGCGGCCAAGGAAGCGCGCGGCGTCGCCAAGAGCGCGTTCGAAAAGACCGCGGCCCTGAAGTTGATCGTCGCGATCGCAGGCGCCTCCGGCAAGTACGCCGATGAGGCCGATGCGCTCGAGCAGCTGCTCGCCAGCGACGCCCTTTCCGGCGGCGAGAAGCCGGCGCTGCACAAGGCGCTCGCCGGCGCCTACGGCCAGCTGAACAAGCTCGACAAGGCCGTCGCCGAGATGAAGGAGGCGATGAAGGGCGGTGGCAGCTCGGCCGACTACGACACCCTGGCGACGCTGTATTTCGGCGCGCGGGACTGCAGGAACGGTCTGGAGGCGCTGGACAAGGCGCTGGCCGGCGGCAAGGAGCCGAACGAGCAGCAGCTCAAGGCCAAGGACGTCTGCTACTTCCAGCTCAAGGACGCCCGCCTGCTGGCGACCGCCGAGGAGCTGATGCGCCGCTTCCCGAAGAAGGACTGGTACAACCAGGTGCTGGCGATCTACCAGGAGAAGAAGATCGACGACATGGCGATCCTCGCCATGCTGCGCTATGGCTTCGAACGGGACTACCTCGACAACGAGGTCGACTTCCTGAAGCTCGCCGACCGCGCTTTGGACGTCGGCACGACCGCCGAGGCGCAGCGCGTACTCGAGAAGGGCATCTCCAAGAAGGTCATCAAGAAGATGGACAAGGCGGACGGGCTGCTCAAGCAGGCCAAGGACCGCGCTGCGGAAGACGTCAAGTCGGCCGCGCAGCTCGACGCCGAGGCGCACGCCGGCAAGAACGGCGACACCGACTATCGCCTCGGCCTGCGTTACTTCAGCATGAAGCAGTACGACAAGGCCGCCGACGCCCTGCAGCGTGCCCTGTCACCCGAGCGTGTCGCGCGCGTCAAGCGCCCGGATGACGCGAACATGGTGCTCGGCATGTCGCTGCTCAAGATCAACAAGAAAGCGGACGCGGACAAGGCGTTCAACGCCGCCAAGGCCGACGCCCGCATGGCGGCCGCCGCCAAGATGTGGCTCGGCGCCTGAGTCCAATCAATTAGAGAGGTGGGTCATGGCTAACTGGCTTTCGCGCTTCCAGCGCCCCGCTGCGGTCGCGCTGTGCGCGTCCGTGCTGGGCATGGGTTTCGTCGCCCCGTCGGCGCTCGCCGCCGACGCCAAGCCGCCCAGCGTTTCGCCGGAGGTTGCTAAGTTCCTCAAGCCCGCGCAGGACGCGATCGGCAAGAAGGACTTCGACGTCGGTATCGCGAAGGCCCGCGAGGGCCTCGCCGTGGCGACCAAGCCCTACGATCGCGAAGTTGCCCTGAAGCTGCTCGGCGCCGCCGGTGGCGGCAAGGGCGACTACGACATCTACGCCGAGGCCTGGGAGCAGCTGGTGGTGATGGACGGCGTTGCCGCCGACGAGAAGCTGCGCGGCTATCGCGCGCTGTCGCAGATCTTCGGCAAGGCCGCCAACTACGAGAAGGCTGTGGGCTACGCGAAGAAGTGGGTCGACGCCGGTGGCGGTTCCGAGGCCTACGGCTTCCTCGCGACGCTGTACCTGATCCAGAAGGACTGTGCCAACGGCGTGGTCGCACTGGAGAAGTCGATCGAAGGCAAGGAGGCCACCGAGATCGAGCTCAAGCGCGAATACCAGTGCTACGCGCAGCTCGGCCAGAAGGACAAGCAGATCGCGACGATCGAGGCGCTCGAGGCGCGCTTCCTGAACCGCGAATACCTGCTGAGCCTGATGGCGGCGTACGAGGACCAGTCGGCCGATCCGCACTCGATGATGTACCTCTACCGGCTGGCCTTCGACCGCGGCTTCCTGACGCGCGAAAGCGAGTTCGTCGCCTATGCCGACATGTCGCTCGAGGCCGGCTCGCCCGCCGAGGCGCTCAAGGTGCTCGAGAACGGCATCTCCTCCGGTGCGGTCAAGCTGATCGCGCCGACCGATCGCAACAGCCGGATGCTCAAACAGGCGAAGGAACAGACCGCCGAGGACAAGAAGCTGATCGCGTCGCTGGACAAGGAAGCCCGCGCCGGCACGAGCGGCGAGGCGGACGTGAAGGTAGGCCTTGCCTACCTCGGCCTCGGCGAGTACGACAAGACGGTCGAGGCGATCGAGCGCGGCCTGAAGCCGGAGCGGGTCGGCAAGGTCAAGCGCGTTGACGACGCCAACATGAACCTCGCCTTCGCCTACTACAAGCTCGGCAAGAAGGACGAGGCGGGCAAGGCACTCACCGCGGCGCAGGCCGACAAGCGCATGGCGCGGACCGCCAAGGTCTGGCTGCTCGCACTGTCGACGACCTGACACGGTGAGGCCCTGGGCGCTCGTCACGGGCGCCTCGTCAGGGATCGGTCGCGAGCTCGCCGGGCTTGCGGCCGCAGACGGCCACAGCCTCGTGCTCGTGGCACGCAGCTGGGGCCCGCTGGAGGCCCTGGGCCGCGACCTGGCCCTGCGTCACGGGACCGAGGTCCTGCTCCTGCCCATGGACCTGTGCGGGCGCGACGCGGCCGACGTGCTCGCGCGCGAGCTTGAGCTGCGCTCCATCGTCCCGACGCTGTTGATCAACAGCGCCGGACTTGGCGCCTACGGCCTGCATCGCGACCTCGCCCTCGACGCCGAACAGGCGCTGCTGGAGGTGAACGTCGTGAGCCTGACCCGGCTGACCAAGCTGCTGCTGCCGGCGATGCTGGCGCGGCGGGCAGGACGGATCCTCAACGTCGCCTCCACGGCGGCGTTCCTGCCTGGGCCATACATGGCCGTCTACTACGCCAGCAAGGCGTACGTGCTGCATTACTCCGAGGCGCTGGCTCAGGAGCTCAAGGGCAGCGGTGTCACCGTCACCGCGTTGTGTCCGGGGCCCACGCCCACACGTTTCCAGGCGCGCGCCGGCATGCCCGCGGCGCGGCTGCGGCGACTGTCGCTGGCGACGACCGGGGTCGAGCAGGTGGCGCGGGCCGGCTACCGCGCGCTGCTGCGGGGGCGGCCGGTGGTCGTGCCGGGCGTGCTCAATGCGCTGCTGGTGCAGTCACTGCGGTGGCTGCCGCGAAGGCTGGTGACGGCCGCGGCCGGCCGGCTCGCCCGGCCGCGCTGACGGGGGAGCCTTCAGTGGCCGCCGGCGCTGTCGGCGACGCGCGCGGCTGGATCAAGCAGCAGCTCGCCGCGCATGATCACGTTGTGGCCCGGCGTCGAGCAGAAGAACGCGTACGCCTCGCCCTGGCGCAGCGCGCTGGTCGGGAAGCGGATCGTCGAGGTCTGGCCGCCGCCGATCACCGGCGTGGCCGCCAGTACCCGGGCATCGTCCGGCGGGCGGTAGTCGTGGGCGCGGCCGGCCTTCATGCCGGCGGTCGCGACCGCGCTCATGTCCGCGCGTCGTACCAGCACCCAGTTGTGCAGCATGCCGCCGGGGTCCGGGCTGCCGGTGTGCTGCAAGGTCAGCTCGACCTCCGCGCACCCCGGCGGCACCGTCAGCCGCTGGGTGTTGAACTGCATCATGTCGTTGGCCTCGACCTTGAGCGTGCACGAGGCGCCCGCGTGGGCCGCGCCCGAGCACAGCGCAAGGGTCCCGATCAGCACGGTCGGCAGGAGTGGCGAGCGCATGCGGCCTCCCTGGGCAGCTGGCGGAGGTTCTAGAGGATCACCCACAGGTACGCGAACAACGTGTTGTTGTCCGACGCCGAGCGGCCGAAGCCGTCGTAGTTGTCATTGCCACCGTTGAACTTCGTGTAGCCGACGTACTGCAGGCCGGTGCGGACGTTCAGCCACGGACGCCACAGCGACTTCTGCTTGCCGAACGGGATGTATTCGAGCGTCAGCGAGTAGCCGCGGCTGTCGGGCGAGCCGCTCAGGCTGCCGTCCAACGGCGTCGGCGCGTACAGCACCGGGTCGCTTGAGCCGTGGCTACTGAACAGACCGCCGGACACCGACCAGGTGCGTTCGTAAGCGTAGGTCGCATCCAGGGTCAGGAACGTCAGGTTGCTGCTGGCGTTGCCTGCCGCCTCGAGCGCGACGCTCGCGTCGAGCGTGCGCTTCTCGTGCGTGAGGGCCGCATTCGCGGACAGCTGATGCGGGCCCTTCGGCAGCCACTGGTAGGTCGCATCCAGGCCGATGTCGGTGTAGCGATCGCGCAGGCCGAGCCCGGCGTCCGGCTCGAACTTGGCGTCGAGCGCCACGAGGCCGACCGAGCCGTGACGGACCGGGCCGTCGAACTGGATCGCGGCCCGCGCGTAGGGTGCCGCGCCGACCATGTGCACGTTGGCATCGGCGCCGAGGCCGACGTTCTTGAGCCAGCGGTCGGACATGCCGCGATAGCCGCCTACCTCGAGGTAGTAGCGATCATTGAACATCGCATAGACGCTGGCGCCGATGACGCTCTGGCCGAGGCCGCCGATCACCGGGCCGGTCGCCGGCGCCGGCGCGAGCGCCGAGCTGATGTACGGGTAGCCCCAGGCCGGGGTCGAGTTCCACAGGTCCTGCACGGTCGGGTTGTTGTTGATCGACACGCCGACGACCGCGGCCGTGCCGCCGATCGACAGCGGGTGCGCGTAGCGAACGTCGAGGTTGTCCCACGAGGTCGCCCGGTCCGGTCCGCTGTAGGTGATCTGGGCGAAGCCGCCAACGTGCTCGGAGATCCGGCCGGCCAGGAACAGGCTCGCCTGGTCCAGCGACAGGTTGTTGTTGACGCTGGTGTGCTCCGCCAGCGGCTCGGGCAGGTCCGACGACAGGCGGGTGTAGCCGCCCTGGACCATCAGCGCGACGGGCATCGCCTTGCCGTCGCCCCAGACGTAGCCGTTGAGCTTGAACTGCCGCCCGTACGGGGTCAGCGCCGGGCCGTAGCCGACCGTGTGGCACTGCTCGCACGGCATGCCGGTCTGCGAGGCGAACGTCGGCACCGCCTGCGCGGCGCCGGCGCCGGCGAGAGCCATCAGTAGCGCGGCGAGCTTCGGCGCCATGGCGCGCGTGGCTGCGACGGGGCGGGCGGGGGAGGTCCAGGCGAGGCGGGCGGAGCGGGCGCGGGTCATCGGGGAGTCCTTAATCTGGGCAGCGGCAGGGGCGTCGCCGGACCCGCGGATGATCATCGTGCGGGCCTGCCGCCGCCGTGGCCCTGGCCATGGCGGGACGGCGGGCGCTGCGGCGCCGCTGAACATCCCTGTGTCCGGCGCGGCTCCTTGCGGAACCACGTTGGACCGGACTCTAGGGAATGCGAATGAGACGCAATAGTGGGTTGACCATGTACAGGACGCGGGCCAATACCCAATTTCGACACTGGGGTGAACCGGGGGGCGGACTTGCGGCACTCACCGGCCGGACCGCGTCGGGGACGGCTCCCCATCGGCGGCCATTCAGCGGCTATGATCGGCGCTGGTCCCCCTTTTCCAGCCTGACCGTCGGGAGTATCGAGACATGACGATCCACGTGGGCGAGCGCATTCCGGCCGCGACCCTCAAGCACATGACCAAGGATGGGCCCGCGAACATCTCGACCGATGAACTGTTCAAGGGCAAGACCGTCGTGCTGTTCTCGGTCCCCGGGGCGTTCACGCCGACCTGCCACGCCAAGCACCTGCCCGGCTTCGTCCAGCACGTGGCGGACCTCAAGGCGAAGGGCGTCGACACGATCGCCTGCCTCGCGGTCAACGACGTGTTCGTGATGGCGGCCTGGGGCAAGGCGAGCGCCGCGGGCGATGACATTCTGATGCTCGCCGACGGCAACGCGGAGTTCACCAAGGCACTGGGCCTCGAACTCGATGCGACCGGCTTTGGCATGGGGATCCGCGGCAAGCGCTTCGCGCTGGTGGCGAAGGACGGCACGCTCACCCACCTGAACGTCGAGGCCGGCGGCGAGTTCCGCGTCAGCACCGCCGAGTACGTGCTCGGCCAGCTGTAATCGGGCCCCATCCGGCGCAGCCCGAGGAGTCGCTGACATGGGCATGTCCGTGCCGCTGGTGAGCGCGCTCTACGCGGCGCTGCTGGCGATCCTCGCAGTCGCGCTGGGCCTTCGGGTCGTCGCGCTGCGGGTTCGCCATCGCGTCGGCATCGGCGACGGCGGCAATGCCTCGCTGGCGCGTGCGATGCGCGTGCACGGCAACCTCGTGGAGACCGCGCCGCTCGCATTGCTGCTGCTGTTGCTCGCGGAACTGTCGGCGGCGATGCCGGCGGCGAGCCTGCATGGCGTGGGCATCGCCCTGCTCGCCGGACGGCTGCTGCACGCGCTCGGCCTCGGGCGCAGCGCCGGCGCGTCGCCGGCACGCTTTGTGGGCATGCTGCTGAGCTGGGGCCCGACGCTGGTGCTTGCGCTGGCGCTGCTGCGCCGGGCGCTGCTCGCCTGAACGCGGGCCGAGCTTAAGTTTGTCGCTCAGCCGAGCGGCGACAGCCCGAACAGCCAGCGGTGCACGCCGCCGAGGAACAGCGCGTAGGTGGCCAGTCCCGCCACGATCGCGATCGCATCGTTGTAGGGACCGGCGGGCGCCATCTGCAGCGGCCGCACGGGACGGCGATTGAGCGAGATCCGCTCCATCACCGCCCACGCGAGCAGCGAGCCGAACAGTACCGCGTCCGCGCTGCTGCCATTGGCCAGCAGGTGGGCGAGCGCCCAGGCCTTGGTGGCCACCAGCATCGGATGGCGCAGGGTCGCGTGGATCCTGCCGGGCAGGTAGCTCGCCCACAGGCTCGGAAACACCACCAGCATCAGCAGCAGCGCCGCCGCCCGCATCGGCGCGGTGGGGATGTACAGCGTTGAGGCGTGCGCCCGCGCGTCGGTAAAGCCGCTCACGACCAGCCACAGCCCGGCGAGCGCGACCACGGCATACAGTCCCTTCCAGGCCGGGCCGAGCCGCGTGGCCCAGCGGTCGCGCCCGGCGGGGGCAAGGATCGCCACCGAATGGACGCCCAGGAACAGCGCAAGACCGAGGATCAGGGTAGTCATGGAGTGACTCGTCGGCGATTATGGTGAAAGGATGCTACCTGTACGGCCGCAAATGGTGGAATCTCCACCGCACGTGGATCGGGCCGGCCAGGATGGTGATGCGCAGACGCTCGAAATTCGATGTCGGTTGGCAGGACTGGGCCCTGGCGCTCGCGCTGGGCGCCCTGGTGCTGCTGCTGCTCGCGCTTGCGCTTGCGGCCTGGGGCGGCTGGAGCCACCAGCGCGACGTGGCCAAGGCCATGGCGTCGCCGCCCAAGGAACTGTCCAAGCACTGAACGCGTGTTCAATGTTTTCTAGAAATCACCTTAAGTTAATAAATTTCTTTAATTCAACAGATTGGGCGATTATCTAAAGAAGCTTTCTAGAAACCGGCGGGCGACGACCGGTGTCCTTAACGCAGCCGCCGCACGAGCGCCGCCAGGCCGCCGGGGGCTCGGACGTGCCCGGCGGGGTCGGCGTATCGCGTGCTCCGGCAAAAAGGGGCGCCTCGGCGCCCCTTCGTTGCGCTCCAGGGCGCGCCGCTGGCGCCGCCTCAACGCTGTACATCCCCACCGCGCCGATGCGGGCGGCGGCGCTGCTGCTGATGC